>JAPLJI010000057.1 GCA_026388655.1 Pseudomonadota bacterium | reverse complement strand
CCGGCCTGGTGGTTCTGCTCGAGGAGGACCACCTTTTTACCTCCCCGGGCCAGGTAATTGGCGCAGGAAAGGCCCGCGATCCCGGCGCCCACTACCGCTACGTCAAATTTTTTCGGCATGGTTCTTTTCCCTGACATTTTTCCTCCTTCGGCCTGAGCCTTCCCCGGATGAAAGGCGGCCGGAATTTTCGGGCATTGTTCGTAACCTGGTTATTTTTTCATTAAATCGCCGCGTAATCAATATGTTTGCAAGAACCGGGATTTCTGATAGAAAGGGGAAGGGTAAAAAAGCGGGAAACAGGCCAAAGGGAAGACCGCAGATGGCCGACCGCCGAACGCGGTAAAGAGACGGAAACAGGTAATGGGTCAAAGATGAAAGGTGAAAGGTCAAAGGTTTGTACCCATAACCCATAACTAGAGAAACCAGATAGACCAAACAGACTAGAAAAAACGGAGAGAAATCATGAAAATATTCGCGGAAAAAATTGCCATTGTTACCGGCGCGGCCTCCGGGATCGGGCAGGGGCTCGCCCACGAGCTGGCCCGCCGGGGCGCCCGGGTGGTCGCGGCGGATATCAACGGGAAAGGCGCCGAGGAGGTGGCCGGCGCGATCCAGGCCGGGGGCGGACAGGCCCGGGCGGCGTCCCTCGACGTTTCGAACGACAGCGCGGTTCAGAAGCTGGTGGAGGAGACGGCGCGGGAATTCGGGCGGATCGATTACATGTTCAACAACGCCGGGATCGGGATCACCGGAGACGTCAAGGACATGAACCTGGCGGACTGGCGGAGGGTAATCGAGGTGAACCTCTGGGGGGTGATCCACGGGGTCCAGGCGGTTTACCCCCTGATGATCAGGCAGGGGCACGGCCACATCGTCAACACCGGGTCGAGCTCGGGACTGGCCCCCTGGCCCTCGGTGGTGCCTTACACGACCACCAAGCAAGCGGTGGTGGGGCTCTCCACCTCGCTCCGCTCGGAGGCGGAGACCTACGGGGTCAGGGTCAGCGTGGCCTGCCCGGGGTTCATCAACACCCAGATCTTTTCCTCGATGAAATACGTGAATATCGACCGGGAGAAAGCCATGCGGGAGCTGCCCTTCTGGGGCATGTCCCCGGATAAATGCGCGCGGATAATTCTCCGGGGGGTGGAGAAAAACAAGGCGATCATCGTGGTGGGCTGGGACGCCTGGCTGATGTGGCACAATTACCGGATTTTCCCCGGGGCTTATATCTGGGCGAACCGGTTTATCGTAAAAAAAGTGAGAGAACAAAAGAGCGGATAGCGGATGGCATATAGAATCGTCAATCTGAAATCGTCAGTTAGCCCTATGCCCCCTGCTCCATGCCATTCATAGGCCAAAAGAACCAGATTGAGAGGTGACGGTAATGACAAAACTGCTCAACGAATACGAGAAACCTACCCGGGCGCACCACAAGATTCTCCTGATGAGCTGGGCGGGCTGGGTCTTCGATTTCTACGATCTCATCCTGTTTACTTTTCTGCTCATGCCGATCGGCAAGGAGCTCGGCCTTTCGAACCTGGCGCTTTCCTACGTCCTGGGCGCCTCCCTGGCCGCCACCGCGGTGGGGGGAGTGGCCTTCGGGATCCTCTCCGACCGTTTCGGCCGGAAGCGGGTTTTGCAGTGGACGATTCTTACCTACAGTGTCGGGACATTTCTCTGCGGGTTTGCCCCCAGCCTGGCGGTTTTGCTGGTTTTCCGGATCATCACCGGCCTCGGGGTCGGGGGTGAATGGGCCACCGGCCAGACCTACGTGGGGGAAACCTTCCCGCCCCGGGTCCGCGGACGCTACGGCGCCTTCATGCAGACCGGCGCCCCCTTCGGGATCGTCCTGGCCTCGATCGTCGGCGGGTTCGTGGAGCCGGCCATCGGCTGGCGCGCCTGTTTCTTCATTTCCTTCATTCCCGCCCTGCTGGTGGTTTACATCCGGAAACAGCTCCCGGAATCGGATATCTGGCTCGAGCGGAAGCGGCTGGTCGCCGCGGGGGCGGGGCCGGTTAAATACCCGGAAACGGAAAGCGGCAATAAGTTTTTCCTGCTGTTTTCACAGGCCTACCGGAAGCTGTTCATTCAATCCCTGATCCTAGCGATCTTCGACATGTCCGCCTACTGGTTTACCTATTCCTGGCTCCCGGGCTATCTCCACCAGCAACGGCATTTCCCCATGGTCAAGTCGGCGGTCTGGATGCTGGTCACGCAGGCCGGCGGGCTCCTGGGCTACTTGAGCTTCGGGTTCACGGCCGACCGCTTCGGCCGGAGGCCGGCCTACTCGGTTTACTCGGTGATCATGGCCGTCGGGCTGGTCATGATCACGCTTTTTTGGAACCTGGTGGCCGAGTACCCGCCCCTGATCCTGAGTTTCATGTTTCTGGTGGGATTCGGGACCGGGATGTTCAGCGGATACGGGCCGCTCTTCTCGGAGCTTTTCCCCACCGAAATCCGGAATACCGCGATGGGGTCGGCCTTCAACCTGGCCCGCGGGATTCAGTTTTTCACGCCGGTGATCATCGTGGCGGTCGCCGGCAAATACGGCCTCTCCGGCGGCATCTCCCTGGCGGCGGTTTTCGCCCTTTTGACCGGGGCCTGGATCTGGACCTTCCCGGAGACGAAGGGAAGGAAGATCACGGTCTAGGTGAAAGGTGAAGGGTGAAAGGTCAAAGGGAATTTACGATTGCCGAATGACGATTGTAGATTGAAAACTAAAAAAACAAGATAAGACTTTTTTGGGCTTGCCGAGCTCGGTTGATCGGTAGCAGCAGGCTTAAACCTGCGCAAGCAAAGCGCAAAGGGCATAGCGCAAAGCGAAAATGTAGTTGCCCGATTTATCGGGCGAAGTGCAAAGCGTAAAGATCCAAAGAAAGATGGTAGCTGGGTTGCTAGGTGGTTAGGTGGCTGGAAGACAAGTAGCCATCTTCCTGGATTCCCATAATAAAAACTAATCAGAAGTTAATTTGATGATCTGGCGGGTGGTTTCGCCGGGCCTGATCTCGAGCGGGATGGTCCGGTCCACCTTCAGCTCGGTGTTGATGATCCGGACCGAGTGATACCCGGGGGCGAGCTCCAGGCTGATGATCGGGGTGTTCCGCCCTTTCTTTTCCCCATCGATAAAGACCATGGCCCAGGGCAGAACGTTCAGGGCGAGAATCCCCGGCTCGGCGGGCGCCTTGGCGGGGACGAGAACCTCGCTTTTGGAGGGGGTTACCACCGCCGGGGTTTTGGCGGCGGTTCTGGGCTTGACCTCGGGATTGAGGTCCTCAGAGGGCAGGACCACGTCCGGCTCAGGCTTGACCACCTCGATCGGTTTCGGGGTGGCGGCCGGAGGGAAGGCGGCAGGCGGGAGGGCTTTTTTCGCCGCCGGCGGACTCGGCGTTTTCCTCTCCACTTCCCCGGTCGAAACAATCCGAGGTTGTTCCCGCTCCGCGGGCGGGGAGGCGACCGGCGGCGGAACGGGAGGATTCATCAGGGGGGCAGGGGCCGCGGGTTCGGTCACGGCCGGCGGGGAGGCGGTTTCCGCCGGGGTTGATCCCGGCCGGAAAAAGCGCGGGTAAGCCCAGAAGCCGGCGGCCGCGAGCATCAGAATCACGATGCCGGTGAAAATCACCTTGAGCCAGGGCGACGTTATTTTTTCCGCCAGTTTTTTCGTGGCGTCCTTTCCGGCGCTTCCGGGAAGCAGAAGAGGGGTTGTCCCGATCAGGCTCGAGGAGGACTGGGCGGATTCCGATCCCGACTCGGTTAAATATTTTTTAAAATCCTTTTCCTCCTCTTTCCGGTTTTTTTTCCGCTCTTCGGAAAAGGCCTCCAGCAGGTAACGGCTTAGGGTCTGGGAAGACTGGAAATACCCGGAGCGGGAAAGAAAAAGCTGGAGGTCGTCCCGGAGCCGGGCCGCGGCCTGGTAGCGCGCGCCGGGTTCGCGGGCCAGGCAGCGCAGGGTGATGGCCTCGAGCTCCTCCGGGATCTCGGGGCAGGCTTTCCGGGGCGGTTCCACCCGGGCCTCGCGCACGCGGCGGAGCGTGGAGATGTCACTGTCGCCCTGGAAGAGGCGGTCGCCGGTGAAAAGCTCGTACATCACCACCCCGAGGGAAAAGATGTCGGAGCGGTGGTCCAGGGCCTGGCCGTCGGCCTGCTCGGGGGACATGTAGGCGAACTTGCCCTTCAGGACCCCGGTCTGGGTGACGGAGAGGCGCCCGGCGGCCTTGGCCACGCCGAAATCCACCAGCTTCACTTCGCCCTCGTAGGAGACCAGGATGTTCTGCGGGCTCACGTCGCGGTGGATGATCCCCAGGTGGCGGTCGTCCTCGTCCATCCGGGTATGGGCGAAGCCGAGTCCGGCCGCCGCGCCCAGGGCGATGAAGGCGGTGTCCGGAAAGGCGAGGGGCCGGCCGAGCTCCTCGGCTCTTTTCAGGATCCTCCGGAGGTTCTGCCCTTCGATGAATTCCATCACCAGGAAGTAATGATTTTCGTCTTCCAGGAAATCGATGGTCTGGGCGATGTTCGGGTGGGTAAGACGGGCGGTCAGCTTGGCTTCGTCGATCAGCATGTCGATAAAGTCCCGGTCGGCGGAGAGGTGGGGATGGATCATTTTCACCGCCACGGTTTTTTCGAACCCGCCCGGTCCCAGGGTCTTGGCCCGGTAAACCTGGGCCATCCCGCCCGAAGCGATCAGATCGATCAGGACATACCTTTCCAGGCGGTAGGGAAGATTCATTTGAGCAACTCGAGCCTCCGGAAGGCCTTCCGATAGTATTCCTGCCCTGCGGGGATGATCTGGAGAATCAGGCGGTATTTTTTCGAGGCTTCTTCCCAGTTGGCGGATTCCAGGTTGTAGGCTTCGCGGAAAAGGATCTGGGCCTGGTCAGCCAGGCGGTCGAGGCCATTCCGGGCCGGCGCGAGATCGGGGGAAAAGCGCAGGGCTTCGTTAAAGCGGAGAAAGGCCGCGGGGAAATCGCCCTGCCGGAAGGCATCCTCGCCTTCCAGGGAGATGAGCCGGGCCAATCCCTCCCGGGCTTCTTTCAGGACCCGGCTTTTCCCGCCCGGGTTGATCTCGCCGTCCAGGGCCCGGGCGGACTCGAAGTGAAACCGCGCGGCCTGCAGGTTTTTCTGCTTTTCGGCCTCCTGCTCGAAGAGAAGCTCGCTCCGCAGTTTTCCCGCAAGCTGGGCCAGCCGCAGGGCCCTTTCCCGGTCGGGTTCGGCCGGGGGGATTCTTACGGCGAGCGAGGCCCATTCCTCCCGGGCCTGCCCGAGATTGCCTTCGGAGTAAGCCTGAAAACCTTTCGCCAGGCGGTCCGGGGAAGCCGGGCGGGATTCCTCCGGGGTGAGCGGCTCGGAGGGCATCACCACCTCGGGCGGCTCGGACCGGGGCCGGGTCGGACCGGGCCCGGGAGGGAGCATGACCGGGGGCGGGGGCAGGGGAGGCGGAGTTTTTCGGGACTCGGGCGAAGGGCCCAGGCCCAGGTTTTGATCCGGCGGGGGAAGGGTGGGCGAGGGGGTTTCGGTCCCGGTTGCCGGGGGTGATTCGATTTTGTTCCGGGGCGGAGCGGGAGCGGGCGCGGAAGAGCTTTTCGTAAAAGGCAGGGGTGAAAAAACCAGATAGAGAATCCCCGCCAGCAAAAGCGGTATGAACAGGGCGATGGGCTTGATTTTGAAGCCGGATTTATCTTGGGCCCCGGGTGAAGCGAGGGAAACGATTTCCCCGGGCTCGATCCGGAGGATCGAGAAACCGGAAGGCAGGTTTTGCCACCCGGGTTTGACCACCATTTCCGGCCGGTTTTTTTCGGAGGGAAACCTGAGGATGATATTTTTGTCCTCCCGAACCATTTCGGCGGAGATCCCGGGGAGACTGACCCTGGCTCCCGGGTTTTCGGGGAGCGGGAAAAAGCGGCGGAGGCCTTCCGGGCCGAGGAGAAGAAGGCCGGGTTTTCCGTTTAAGACCTCGCCGGGTTTTTCGGGGACTTTATCCCTCCCCTCGGTTTTGTCGGTGGTTTCTTCCGGGGGAGCCACACGGGTTGGCTCGACGGGCGGGGGGGGCGCGAGGAAATTGATCCGGAAGGGGCCGATCCGGATTTCCTCCCCGCCTTCCAGCTTTTTCCGAGAGATCCTTTCCCCGGCGATCAAGGTCCCGTTGGTGCTTTTTAGATCCTCGATCATCCAGCCGGTTTCGATCCGGCAAATCCGGGCGTGCCGGCGGGAGATGAAGTTACCCTCGAGGGGAAGGTCGCAATGCGGGTCGCGGCCCAGGGTATAGGACTCCTTTTCCAGGTCGAGTTCCCGGACCAACTCCTTTTCCCGATAGATTAAGAGTTTATGCATTTTTTATTTTCCCTCTTCCCAGTGTCCCAGTCTCCTGGCGTTAATTTGCCCTGCCAATCTCTTTCAGCCGCTCCTGGGCGGAGCGGGAGCGGGGATCGTTGGGGTTGCCCAGGAGCTTCTGGATGTTTTTCAACTCGAGCTCGGCCCGGTCGAAATCCTGGAAGCGGATGGCCTGCTCGGCGGAAAACTTCCGCCGGCGGAATTCTTCTTCCAGAAAACCCTCGGTTTCCTGGAGCCGCGCGTTCAGGGCGGTCAATAAATCCGGGGCGGGAGGGAGGTCTTCCAGGAGATCAACCGCTTTCTGGAACTCCGCCCGGGCCAGGCCGAGGTTTTCAATGCTGATCTTCCGGTCCCGGAGCCTTTGCTCCCCCAGCGCGAGGGAATTCCGGGCCCGGGAGATTCTCTCACCGGGAGGAAGGGAAATGCTCTCCCCGCCGGGAGAGGACGGTGAACTATTTGCTCCCGGGCCGGGGCCGGGTTCCGGGGACCCGGTGTTCTCCTCCCGCAGGGAGGGCGGTCCCGGGGCTTTCGGGGCGGGAAGCAGAAAAAGCCCGACCAGGGCCAGGCCGATGAGAGCGAAGAGGATGAGGCGAAGCCGGCCGGGAGAAATCTTCGTCCTGGATTTCCTCGCCGCGGGGGGAGAAAGGCAAGGTTTCCCGGAGCTTAAGGAGATACTCAGGATGCCCAGGTTCTGGCTTTGACCGGGGGCGAGCTTCCGCTCCCGCCCTTCCCCCGGTTCCCGGAGGACAAACCCCTCCGGGCCGGAGAGGATTTCCGCGTGCCGGGGGGAGATCTCCGGGGAGTTGATCAGGACGTCGCTGGTCAACGAACTCCCGATCCGGACAAAAGGGCTTCCCGCCAGGGGTACGGAGACGGGGTGGCCCTGATTCTTGAGAGCAAGGTTGAGATAGAAATCTGCGCTCGTTTTTTTCATCTATACGCAGCGTCTTAAATAGTTGCGCATTAATCGTCATTCCCGTCCCGCATCAGAGTGCGGGATAAACTCTAACGGGAATCCAGAAAAATAGACTGGATTCACCCAGATCAAATACGGGGCAGGCATGGTCAAGCCTGGAATAACAAGGACTTTTGAGCCGCACACATAATTATTTCGTTATGAATAATATTTCCCTGCAAACGATGAAAAATTTATTAATGGTGAGCGTTTCATTAATACACCGCATGATTTTTATTTCCGGTTCAGGGCGCGAGAATTTTTCCGGCCGAGGGATTTTTCCGGGAAGAAAGGATCGGGAAAGCCGGCTTTTTGAAAACCCTCCCCGCGGATGAGACAGCTGGAGCAACGGCCGCAGGGACGGGACCCGCTTTGGTAGCATGACCAGGTCAAGTGAAATGGAGCCCCGAGCTTATACCCGAGGCGGACGATCCCGGATTTCCGTAACCGGAGCAGGGGGGCATGAAGGGTGATCCGGGTGTTCGGTTTGGTCCCGAGCCTCACCGCCCGCCCGAAGGCCCGGATGAATTCCAGCCTGGTATCGGGGTAATGACGGGAATCGGGTTCATTCACCCCGAGGTAAACCCGGTCGGCCCCGATAACCTCGGCCCAGGCGACGGCGGCGGCCAGGAGGTTGGCGTTGCGAAAGGGAACGTAGGTGGTGGGGATCCTGCTCCCGGGGTGTTTTCCCGGGATTTTCATTTTCGGGTCGGTCAGGCTGGAGCCGCCGATTTTTCTCAGGTGGGAAAAATCGAGGGTGAGCCGGCAGGGGGCCGCAAAGAAATCGGCGATCCTCCGGAAGGATTTCAACTCCCGGGCCTCGGATTTCTGCCCGTAATTGATATGGAGCAGGGCCAGGGGATTCCGGGGCCGGTCCCGCCGGGCGACCGCGGCGGTCACGGTGGAATCCAGGCCTCCGCTTAAAAGAACAATAGACGGTGCTCTTTTTTTCATTTATTCCACCTCATCCATGATCAAGGTGAGTTTTTCACCCTCTCCCCTTCCCTCTCCCCTCGAGGGAGAGGGTTAGGGTGAGGGGGTAGACGGCTATTTTACCCTAATATGGTGGTGAAGTTGAATACCCAATCTAACCGGAAGACGGTCTCGGAGAATCCACTCCGCCAGGGTCTGGGGGGGAAGAAATCCGTGAACCGGCGAGAAAATAACCTGGGACCGCCGAGCCAGGTTTTTTTTCGAAACCAGGTCCCGGGCGAAGCTGTAATCGTCGGAGTCATAAAGGACGAACTTGATTTCATCGTGAGGACGAATCAGGTCGAGGTTGGCCGGATCCATCCGGTCGGACATCCCGCTGCCCGGGCATTTCTGGTCGAGGATGATTACGGCCCGGGGGTCAATCGTGGAGATGGGAAGCGAGCCGTTGGTTTCGACCAGGATGGTGAAGCCGGAATCCAGGAGGGCTTCGATCAGCGCCGGGGTTTCCGCCTGGAGCAGAGGTTCCCCGCCGGTGATTAAAACCAGGGAAATTCCCAAACCTCGGATTTGCCCGGCGATTTCCGGGAGGGGCAGTTCCTGCCCGCCGGAGTAGGCGTAGGCGGTGTCGCAGTAGCGGCAGCGGAGATTGCAGCCGGCCAGGCGGACCAGGACGACCGGGTAACCGCTCCGGGAGGATTCACCGAGGATGGTGGGGAAGATTTCGCAGACGTTCATATCAATATGCTGGGAGGCTGGGAAGCTAGACAGCTTAAAGACGTAAGATGTGAGACGTTAGACGTTAAACGATTTATTAACAAATTTGAATTTTGATAAAAAATCAGTCATTGGTTATTGAATATCGGACATTTTTTCGAAATTCGTCATTAGAAATTAACAATTTGAATTTTGAGGTTTATCCCCTCGCCCGTTCGCTGGCCTTGAGGAACACCTTCAGGAACTGGCGGCCCAGGGCGGGAGAGAGGCGCTTGACGCTCCAGGCGACTTTGGCCAGGTCGGTGAGCACCACGGCCTGGTTATGCTTCACCGCCCGGACGATCTTCCGGGCGACCGCTTCCGGGCTGGTTCCGAAGGTACCGCCCTTTTCCACGAATTCCCGCTTAAAACCCTTCATTTTCGCGGAACTGAATACGTTGGTTTTTACCATCCCCGGGCACACCACCGTGACCCCGATATCAAACCTCTCCAGTTCGGTGCGAAGGACCTCCGACATCCCCACCAGGCCGAATTTGGCGGTGGCGTAGGCCCCGCAGGTGGGGGTTCCGAGGATGCCGGCCCAGGAGGAGATGTTGATGATGTGCCCCGACTTTCTTTCCACCATCTGGGGAAGGAGGTAATGAATGGTATAGATTGCCCCCCAGAGATGGATCCCCAGGATCCATTCCCATTCCGAAAGTTCGGTGTCCTTGATCTCGGAAATCAAGGCCACCCCGGCGTTGTTCATCAGGATGTCCACCCGGCCGAACTCGGCCAGGGCCTTTTGACATAGTTGTTCAACCTGATCCCGCTTAGAGACGTCGGTCTTAACGCTCAGGGCCTTACGGCCCAAGGCCTCGATTTCATTGGAAGCGCTTTTTAGTCCTTCTTCATTAATATCCGCGAGGACCAGATGGGCTCCCTCCTCGGCCAGTTTCAAGGCGGTGGCCTTCCCAATTCCGCTGGCGGAGCCGGTGACGAGGGCGACTTTGTCATGTAGATTCTTCATCGGGTTCTCCCTTTCGATTAGTTAACGAAAACAACTCCGATATATTAACCCAAATTCCTCAGTAAATTCTAGAGAAATTCTAGGGTCAGGTCTTTACTTTGGTATTTGGCAGGGGTAGGATAAAAATATGGCCAGACCATTCCAGACCATTGAGGATTAGTTACGAGGGCGCGGTATATCATGTGACCGCTCGGGGCAACGAGCGGAGGAATATTGTTATTGATGACGAAGATCGGAAGCGTTTTGTCAAGGTTCTTCTGGATGTGGTTGATCAGTTCGGAGTGGTTTTGTAGGCGGGTATTGGGATTAAGATTGAGGGAAATTGGCGAGAAGTTTGGCCTGGGGTATACCGGGGTGAGCCGGTGTGTGAGCGACATGAAGAGGAAAGTGGAGGAGGATTTGAAGTTCCGGAAGAAGGTGGAGAAAATAGTCGCAAATAGCAAGGTAAAGACCTGGTATTTACTTAACCAATGAATTTTGGTAAATAATAAAACATATGGCTAATTTCTTCCCCAAGATTCTGGTCCCCACGGATTTCTCCGACAACTCGGAGGCCGCCCTCGAATATGCCGTTCATCTGTCTGAGAACTGCGGGTCATCGATTATTCTTCTTCACGTCATCCAGACTCTGGCCAGTTACCCTCTTTTTGTTTCCGGAATAGTGACTGAGGCCGATCTCCGCCGGGAGATGGAAAAGGAAGCGGAGGATAGACTCAAGGCCATGGCCCAGCGCAAGGGCGGCGAGAAGGTGAAAATCGAAACCCGCCTCCGCTTCGGGGATCCCCACGAGGAGATCCTGGCGGGGGCCCGAGAGGAACAGGCCAGCCTGATTGTTATGGGAACCCATGGCCGGACCGGGTTTTCGCGGGCCCTGATCGGGAGCGTGGCCGAGCGGGTGGTCCGCCGGGCGGCCTTCCCCGTCTTGACCGTTCCACTGGCTCCAGGAGCGGTCCTGCCGAAAAAACCCGCGGGTCGGAAAATCCGGGCTCCCCGGATTCCGAAAATTCCCAAGATTTCCAAGCTCCGGATCCGGCGGAAAAAGCCGTCAGCGTAAGCTAGGAATCAATAATATTCCCTAAAAACAGAATTTGTCCCGGATTTATTGATACTTCGACGGTGCCAAAACCTTGCCCTTTAAGGCGGGGTTCATCCTGAGGGGATTCACCCTGAAGGCAAAAAGGCGCCGCTCAGCATCAACCTTGAGCATACCCCGGGCTTTAGACCGGGGAAGTCGAAGGGTTGATTTTCCTCCCCCTTGGCTTGCCCCGTCAAGGGCGGGGATGGGGGAGGATGAAGGAGAGGGTGAAAATGGTATTTCAATCGCCCTCCTCTCAATCCCCTCCTCTCCGAGCCGGAGGCCGTCGAGGGAGGGGAGATGGATTTTGGTTGGATTTTGAAGCCCCGCCTTGTGAGCGGGGTATTTCACTGGATCTGTTCAGCCTTCTGGAGGATTTCCGGGGCGACGCTTATATTCAAGGCGTTGGCGGTATTGAGGTTCAAAAACAGGTACCCCTGCGGGTGGGCCGAAGGCAGACTGCCGGGGGAGGTCCCGCCCAGAATTTTTTGCACCAGGCGACCGGCCTGGCGGCCCATGTCCTGGTAGTTGGGGGCCAGGGCCAGAAGGGCCCCGCCCTTAACAAAGCTCTGGGAGAAGGTCAGGATCGGGATCTTCCGGTTCAGGGTGGCCTCCAGCATGTAACGGAAGGAATCTTTCGAAACCACCGTCTGGTCCGGGATCATCCAGAGGGCATCCACGGTCCAGATCATTTCCTTGATCGCGTTGGCGATCTCGTTGCTCGAACTGATCGGTTTTTCGACCAGGGTGAGATCCAGCGCTGCGGCGGCCTGGCGGCCGTCCCGGATAACGAAAAGGCTCAAGGTGGGGTTGTAGATGACCCCGATCCGGCGGGCCTTGGGCAGGATGGAACTGAGGGCCTGGAACTGGGCCCGGGCCGGCACCTGGAAACTCACGCCGGTAATTTTCTCGTTTTTCTGGAATTCGGAGGGATCCAGGACCATGGAGAACACGGTGGGAACGCCGGCCAGCTGTTCCCGGGCGATCCGGGCCGACTCGCTGCCCACGGCCAGGATCACGGAAGGATGACTGGCCTGGGCGGTGGGCACCGCCTGCGCGGCCGAGGCGGGGTTGCCTTTCAGGCTGAAGGTTTCGAAGGCGCTGTCCCCCACCACCTCCCGGAAACCGCGGAGGACCTCGTCATAGGCCGGGATGTCGTTGCTCTTGAGCACGAACACATCGGCGGCGGGGGAAAAGGCCGGCTGCAGGAGCAAGGAGATAAAAATCCCCAGGCTGAAAATTCCGAACCGGGCGGCAATTTCTCTCATGATTTTTGTTTGACCCCTAAAATCCTTTCTTATTGTATGAATTCTTAAGGATTTTAAAAAGATGCCACCCGGGAAAACCGAAATGATTCGTCCGGCTTCCGATTTTTTGGGGGCCAGGAGTCATCTCCCTTTATAAAGCGAACTGGGCGTAGGCGAAGACCGTAGGTTTTTTTCTAACGGTTTTCGTTTTTAGGACTTCGGACTCAAGGCCGTTTATTTACATCCCCAGGAAACTTGCTCCGCCTTCCAGTCCGATCACCTGGCCGGTGATGTAGCTGCCTTCCTCGCTGGCCAGGAAGGCGATCAGCTCGCCGATATCCTGGGGCTGGCAAACCCGCCCGAAGGGCAGCACGGAGGACATGCCCTTGATGTCGTCGACGCCCCGGGCCCGGATCAGCCTCCGGCCCATTTCGGTCTCGACCAGGCCGGGGGCGACGGCGTTGACCCGGATTTTCTGGGAGACCTCTTCCTTGGCCAGGACCACCATCAGGGCCTCCAGGCCGGTCTTGGCGGCGGCATAGGGGGCGCTCCAGGGGGTGAGCACCCGGGTGATGATCGAGGAGGTGAAGGTGATCGAACCGCCCGTTTCCTGCTCGTGCATCTGCCGGGTCACGTACTTGGCGGTATAAAACGCGCCCAGCAGGTTGGTGGAAACCACCCGCTGGAATTCCTGCGGCTCGGTGTCGCGGACCGTTTGCCCGCGGGAGGCGACCCCGGCGTTGACCGCGACGATGTCGAGGCCCCCGAACTCCTTGACCGCTTCCGCGACCATGGCTTCCACTTCCTGGGGATTGGTCACGTCCGCCTTGACCGCCTTGGCCTTGCGGCCCATCCGCTTGAGCTCGGCGATCGTTTCCTGGATGGCGCTTTCATCCTTGCGGTAGCCCAGGACCAGGTCGGCTCCGTATTTGCCCAGGCAAAGTGCAATCCCATGCCCGATGCCCCTTCCACCCCCGGTAACCAGGGCCCTTTTCCCGGTAAGCTTCATTTTTCCCCTCCTTGGTTAAATAATTTATTCGTTTATTGCCAAAAAAGTCGAAAAAGGTGTTTTTTCAGTCTATGGATAAGTCTTCGCTCCCTCTTACGGGGCAAGCAAAACAATTCGCTGCTACCGAATTATAATCATATAGCATTCGCCATATTATCTTTTATCAGAAAATCGGGCATTTTATAACCCTTTCCGGTTTTCCTTTAAAAATAGAGAAGGTATACTAAATTACAATGAGCAGCCTGGAGATCATTCCGGTTTCCGGAGGCAGGGATTTTCGGGATTTCGTTCGGTTCCCCTTTCAGCTTTTTCAAAATGATCCCCACTGGGTTCCCCCGCTTCTCCTCGAATTAAAAATCCGTTTAAACCCGAAACGGAACCCTTTTTTCGAGCACGCCGAGGTGCAGCTTTTCCTGGCCCGCGCCGGGAAGAAAATTCTGGGTCGGGTGGCGGCCATCGTGGATCACCGTCACGAACAATTTCACCGCGACGGGGCCGGGCTCTTCGGTTTCTTCGAGTCGGTGAATGACCCCGCGGTGGCGGGCGCGCTCCTGGAGAAGGCGGGGATCTGGCTCTTCCGCCGGGGGAAGAAAACCATCCGGGGGCCGGTCAACCCCTCCCTGAACGACGAGGCCGGGCTCCTGGTGGACGGGTTCGACTCCCCGCCGATGGTGTTCATGACCTACAACCCGGCTTACTACGCTTCCCTGCTCGAGGGCCTGGGGTTTAAAAAGATCCGCGATCTTTATGCCTACCGGCTTTCGACCCTCGCGGAACCCCCGGAGCAGATTGTCAAGTTTGCCGAGGAGGTGAAGCATTCGGAAAAGATCACCATCCGGCATTTTAATATCCGGGACGTGAAAGGTGAGGGCGGGAGGATCATGGAGGTTTACAACTCGGCCTGGCTCAAGAACTGGGGTTTTGTTCCGTTGACCCCGGCCGAGCTCTCCAACCATACCGGGTATTTTCAACTCCCGGCGGTCCGGAAGAAGGTGGCCCCTTGGATTCTCTTCGCCGAGGTGGAGGGCCGGCCGGTGGGCTTCTCCCTGACCGTCCCCAATTTTAACGAGGTTTTCCGGCGGATGAACGGGCGGCTCCTCCCCTTCGGGATCTTTCATTTTCTGGCCGGGATCCGGAAGATCAAGTCCGCCCGGGTCTACGCCCTGGGAGTGATCCCGGAATACCGCAAGTCCGGGATCGCCTCCCTCTTCTACTTGGAAACCCTGATGACCGGGAAACGGCTTGGGTTTGAGTGGGGGGAGATGTCCTGGATCCTGGACAGCAACGAGCAGATGAACCGGGCCATCCGGCTGATGGGGGGGGAGGTTTATAAAACCTACCGGATCTATGAAAAAGCTTTACCGGGAGGTTTTTAGATCGAAACAACCGGGGGTGATAATAATGAGGAATAAAGGGAAAATAATTTTTATCGGGCTGGGGATTATTTTCGGACTGGTTTTTTCGTATTCCCGGGCCTACGCCGACGTCTTTGACGTTTACGGGTGCGGCGCCCGGGGCATGGCGATGGGCAATTCCCTGGTCACCCTGGCCGACGATCCCTGCGCTTTTTATTACAATCCCGCCCGGGCCCCGATGATCGACCAGTATTTCGTAGTCGGTTATAACGGGGTCTGGGATCAGCTTTACATCAATCCGCAGAACCCCGATACGAAACCCTCGAACGATATCCCCAACACCCAAGGGGTGGTGGTGGGCCTGGCTTCCGACCTGGGGATCCCCAAGTTTCGCCTGGGGGCCTTGATTTACAGCCCGGTGAACCGGCTCCAGCTCCAGCACAGCTATTACACCAACGCCCAGGAATATTTTCTGACCAACCGGCTTTATTTTTCCCTGATCGGGGATGTAACCCAGGTGCAAACCATCATCATCGGGGGCGGATACCAGCTTTTCCCGTCTTTTTCCTTGGGACTCGGATTTTCGATTTCGATCCTGACCCATTTGATGGAAAGCGTATACCAGCCGAATCTTTTGAACGCGAACGAGGTCTACGTTAATATGAACAGTTACCAGTCAAACGAGGTCAGCCCGATCCTGGGTTTATATTTCCAGGCCAGCCCGATGATCCGGCTCGGGATTTCCTACCGGGGGGCGAGCGTCTTTCCGATCCAGGGCGAGGCCCAGGTCCGGCTGGGAGGCATCAACGATCCGCTTAATCCCGATGATTATTTCACCCAGAAGATCGACAGTTATCTTTTCTACAGCCCGGACAAGATCTCCGGCTCGGTGGGGCTCATCTTTTCCCCGACCCTGAGCCTGGAGCTCGGCATTGACTGGTTCCGCTGGTCGGGCTACCGGAATACCCAGGATGTCAGCATTAGCGGCGAGGATGACCCGCCCGTCCGGGACTCGGCCAACCTGCGGGCCGGGATCGAAAAGCAGGACGAGAAGGAACGCCGCTTCTGGGCCGGGCTGATATATGCTCCCTCCCCCATTCCCTCCCAGGCCCGGATCCAGAACCTCGTGGATAACGACCGGCTCGCGTTCTCATTCGGGGTCGGTTATCCACTCAAGTTCCTGGGGAAAACCATCCGGGGGGATCTCGGCTGTCAGTGGCAGCATTTATTCGGAAGATCGGTCACCAAGATTGGTGATCCAAACAGTTATGACGCCGATCCATATACCGAAGGAGTGCAAAACCCCGGTTATCCAGGCTACTCCTCCGGGGGGAATCTCATCGCGGTCCAGACCACGGTGAATTACAATTTCTGAGATGGCGATAGTCGTTTAAAGGCGCGATGTTTAATAACCTGATTAACGTTCATGACCTGTCGAAATTTGCCGAAAAAATCCGGCAAAGACAATTTGACTGGATCCGCTCGAAATTGACTTTTGGCAAACGAAAAAGGATAAAGCAAACCTGGGAACGGGTGGAAGAACCTCCGACAAATTGGTGGAACGTTGCGGGGATCGGGGAACATTGGAATCATTTGATTTCGGGGGATCCTCAAGTTGATTACCATGAATATATCACCCGCAAGTATTTCGCGGACCGGAGATCCCTGCTGGCGTTATCGCTTGCCTGCGGGTCCGGTGAACGTGAACTGAGATGGACGGAACTGGGCAAATTTGAAAGGATCGATGCGTATGATCTCTCGGAGGCAAGGATAGAATGTGCCCGGAGCCGGGCGGAAGAAAAAGGCTTGGGAAAGATTATTAATTACCTGGTTGCCGATGTTTATGACTTGGAAATCCGGGAGAATTATTACGACGTGATCCTGGCCGAGCAGGCCTTGCATCATTTCTCTCCCTTGGAAGAAATCCTGTTGAGGGCCAACCGCTCGCTTAAGGAGGGTGGTTATTTCATTGCCAACGAGTTTGTCGGCCCCACCAGATTCCAATGGACCGACCGGCAATTGGAGGTGGTGAATGGGATTCTCTCAATTCTGCCGGCTAAATACAAAACCCGGTGGGACAACGGTTCGGTTAAATCCAGGGTTTTTCGTCCGGGAAGATTGAGCATGGTTTTAGTTGATCCCTCTGAAGCGGTGGAATCGTCGAAAATCTTGCCGTTACTATATCGGATTTTTAACGTAATCGAAGTTAAGGGGTACGGGGGAACCATCCTGCAAACACTTTTCAGCAGCATCGCCCATAATTTTCATTCCGAAGACCCCGAGACTAAAAATTTTATCAAACTCTGCTTTAACATTGAGGACTTGCTTTTGGGAAGCGGAGATATTCAAAGTGATTTTGTGGTCGCTGTCTGCCAGAAGCGGTAACGGGTAAAGGGGGATTAACCGAGAATATGCCGTTAAAAATTCGGAGATTACCGCTACGATGATGTCTAATCTCGGCCCTTTAGGGGTGACCCTGTCAATTGTGGCCGGTCTCACTGGCCTCGGCCTGTTTTTGCTTTTACTCGCGGAGGGGCCGAAGGAATTTCTGGGTTCTTTCCGGCGGGGATTCGCGGCGATCCGTCTCCGCTGGAAAAATTACCTGCTGGATACCATCGGCTTCTTCAGCCTGATCGCTTTTACCCTGGGGTTGATGGTGACCCTCATCGCCCTGGGAGCGGTGGTTTACTTCCTGGTTCAGGGCCCCCATTTTCAGCTTCAGGACTACCGGCTGTATCTGCCTCTGGCTTGGACCGTTTTCTGGTTCTGCCTCGTTCTGGTCTGCAACTCGTTGAGCGAACAATTGCGGGCCAGGCCATCGGCGGATGATAAACAAAAAGATTAGGGGGGAAAATGCCGGAGCCGATTTTTGACGTGATCGTGGTGGGGACCGGGATCGGGGGATCGAGCCTGGCGGCGCTTTCCGCCCGGGCGGGCTTGAAGACGCTGGTCCTCGAAAAGAATCCCCGGATCGGGGGAGCCTGTTCTTACTATGAAAAGGACGGGTTCCACGTGGATTTCGGCACCCATCTTTGCACCCGGGGGGGAAAGGGGGCCGTCGGCGAGGTTTTGCGGCGGGTGGGGGGAACCTCTCGGGTGGAATTCGTCCAGCCCCGCAAGCTTTGCCGGATCACGGGCCTGGGCCTGGATGTGCCTCTCTACACCTCGTTCCGGACTCTTTTCAAAACCATGTTCCGGCTCAATCACCAGCTCGGGGTTACCCTCCGGGAATTCCCGGATGTCTTGCGCCTTACCCATGATTTCTTCTGGATGCCGGATTCCGAGATCGAAAAGTGGAATGATCGGACGGTGGAGGAATTTATTTTTAAGTATTCCCGGAACCCCGGGCTGCTCTCCCATATCAACGTGATGATGGCGCTATATTTCGTCTACCCTTACTGGAAATCCTCGGCCGGGGAGGCGATCTGGTGCACCAAGCGGATGATGGAGTCCCGGGCGGTTTCTTATCCCAAGGGCGGGACAGTGATCGTGCCCCGGGTGATGCTGGACGCGGCCAAAGATTCCGGGGCCACGCTCCTGACCCGGGCCCGGGTCAGGAAGATCAGGGTGGAGAAAGGCGCCGTCCGGGGGGTGGAACTGGCCGACGGGAGGAAATTCCGGGGCGGGGCGGTGGTCAGCACCAGCTCGCTCAAGGACACGGTTTTCAACCTGGCGGGGGCCAGGTATTTCCCGGCCGATTTCCGGGAGAGGGTCAAAGGGCTCCAGGAATCCCATAACGCCATCCAGATCAAGCTGGCTCTCAACCGGCGGGTAATCCAGGAGGGCAGCCTGATCATCCTGGGCAGTCCCCATGGTGATTTCCGGCCCAAGACTGCCACGATCCCCCGGGTCCATAAGGTTTACGAGGACCTGCTCTCCGGCCGGATTCCCGAGCTCGTTCCGCTTTATCTCGTGGTTCCCACCAATTTCGATCCCCGCCTCGCCCCGCCGGGCAAACAGTTCGTCACCATGTGCACGGGGGTGCCGGTGACCACGGCCAAGCTTGAGGACCCGCCCGAGGCCTGGGAGAAGGCGATGATGAAAACCCTGCGGGAAGCCGTTCCGGGGATTGAGCGGCATATCCTCTGGAAAGAGGTGGTCGGGGCCCAGGCGATCGAAAGCTGGACCGGGAAGCCCGGTGGCCCCGCGATTTCCACCGCCCAGGTTCCCGGCCAGGTGGCCGGGGAACGGCCCGGGATCCGGAGCCCCATCCCCGGCCTCTATTTCGCCGGCGACGGAGCCGGCGGAAGGGGAATCGGGACCGAGCTCGCCGCCCAGAGCGCGCTCGAGTGCGCCGAGATCCTGGATTCCGATTTCCGGCATGGGTTAATACCTTAACCTAAGTTTCGAGTTGCGAGTTTCTGGTTTCTGGTTGAACAAAGAAATAAATCAACCGCACAAGCGAATTTAAATATTGAGTCAGTAAACAGGATAGTTATTCTATCTTTGGTCTTGAACTCGAAACTCGAGACTCGAAACTCGTAACTTTAATGGCGTCAACAAAATTTACGCTTTTTGGTTATTAACTCGGAACTCGAAACCAGAAACTCGAAATCATTATTATGGACTGGCAGCAAATCCTCCCCGTAATATTTCTGATCGTCGTCGCCCTGGTGGTTTTCGCCGCGATGTTCTCCCTGCGCTACCGGATCACCCAGACGGAAATTCAGATCCGGATCCTGGGAGTCCCGCTCCGCAAGGTCAAACTCCGAGATATCGCCGAGATCAAAAAGGGCAAGGCGCTTCTGGGGGAAAACTGGGCCTTGCCTTTTCCCGGACGGGAGATGGTGGTGATCACGAGAAAAAGGGGCCTGTTGAAAAATATAAACATCACCCCTCCCCAGGCCGACGTTTTTATCGCCGAGGTGAAAGTTAAAATTGCTTCCCTCCCCCCCGAATCCATCGAGCCGGGGTGGAAGGGAAAATAAAGTCCGAATAGAAAATACGGATGAAATGCTACGATTCCCCTCCCAGTAAATATATTGTAAGATTTGTCAAGATTGGGTAAGATTAAGCAAGAATAAGAATGAATAAGCGTGAAAGGAGGCATATCGTGAAGACACAGGCGATCGCGACCAAGCTCCCCACCGACCTCACGAAGGCGCTGGATGACGTTTGCAAGCGACTGGGGTTGCGGAAGAACTTCGTTATCGAAGCGGCGCTCCGGGAAAAAATTGAGGATCTTCTTGATGCCGAGGACCTTCAGGAGGCGGTCCGCGAGGCCACCGGTTTCCGCCCGTGGGAGGAAGTGAAAAAGGGACGCAACCAAGAAAATCCCAAGTGAGATACCGGATTGAAGTGGAGACCCGGGCGAGGCGGGAGTTTCAGGGCCTTCCCGGCCAGATCCGGGAGATAATCACGGAAGCTATTGACGACCTGGAGACAGATCCGCGTCCACCCGGGGCCAAGCGACTCGTGGCAAAAAGCGGATACCGCCTTCGGAAAGGTGACTACCGGATCCTTTACACCGTGGATGACAAGACGCGCCTGGTTCGTGTGTATAGAGTCGGTCATCGACGCGGCATCTACCGGAGGCGATGAAAAAGCAAAGCGGGCTCCCCCAAAAATCTTCAGAATACTGCGATTTTAGGTTATCTTTTCTGAGGATTTTAAATTGACGATTGCGGATTAATACAAGCTAAAAATAATTTTAAAGAGGTTATGGAAGAAAATAACGTCATCGAATTCGAGTCCAGGAAGAAAATCCTGGCCGCAGCTCGGAAATATATTGACTCCCCGGAATTGTTTCTCGCCGAGAAAGATAAAGCTGTGCCTCTGCTCTTGAAAACTTTAAAGTTTGCGGAAAGAGATATAAAAGTTGAAGTTATGCTTTTGCTTGCCTCCTTTGCCAAACCTGAAGCCAGCTGGATTTTTTATGAAATGATTAAGAATGAATCCGAGGGTGAGGAGATCAGGAATAACGCCTCAATCCATTTGAGTGTGGTCGGTCCGTTTTTAAAAGACCCACAGCCTCTCGTCGAGAAGCTATTGAATGATCTGGAAAGCCCGGATGCCGATTTGAGGCTTTATGCAACCTTCGCGTTGGGATGGGAAGGAAATCACCAAGCGGCAATTCCGCTCATTGGGAGGTTATATGACAGTGATATCCGGGTTCAACAGAATGCCGTAAATGCCTTGTGCAATATCCGGGATGATCGGATATTAAATATGCTGTTAGAGCGTTTGGAACACGGCCCCGAGGAGCAAAAAAGGGCCATACTTTTCAACCTGTGGCGGTTTTATTCGAAACGGGAAGAAGTAAAAAACGTTTACCTCAAGTACCTGGAGCACGAAAACGCGGAAATGCGTTTCGATGCCCTGGTTTTGCTCGGTCCGCTGGAGGAAGATGAAAATTTTGTTGAAGTCTACCGGAAATGTCTGCGGGATAACGACCAACGCATTCGGAAGTTGGCCCTAGAAAGGTTATCGGAGAATAGCGGAAGCCTGTTACCCGAAACGAGGGAAGAAATCAGCGTTTTGGTTGACGATCCAGATATGGAAATAAAAAGGCTAGCGATGAATATTCTGAAGAAACTGAAATAGTCACTAAAACTCCAAACTTGAAACAATAAATTTTAAACTTATTCTCGGATCAGGCGGTTGAGCAAATCAACCAGGTCGACGTATTCCAGGCTCGAGCCTTTCTTTTCGATCCCGGTCATGAAATTCTGCGCGCAGAAGGGGCAGGTGGAAACCAGGAGCCGGGCCCCGGTTTTTTCCGCCTCCTCGATCCGGGTGCCGACATTGTCGGTGGCCCAGTCGGGGAAGGCGGTGCGGACCCCGCCGCCGGCCCCGCAGCAGTAGGCGTTCTCCCGGATCCGGTCCATTTCCCGGAAGGTGATCCCGGGCAGATAACGGAGGATCCGGCGGGGGGGATCGAAGACCCCGCCCAGGCGGCCCAGGTGGCAGGGGTCGTGATAAGTAACAACCTGGTTAGCTTCTTTTTTAAACTTCAGTTTCCCTCCCAGGAAAAGTCGGTAAATAAACTCCGAGCTGTGCAGGATCTGGGGTTTGATTTTACCGATGCTTTTATAATCGTGCTTCAGGGTTTTAAAACAGCCCGCGCAGGAGGTGACGATGGTTTCGACCTTAATCCGGTTCAAAAGCTCGATATTCCGCTCCGCGAGATTTTTAAAGAGCTTCCGATCACCGATCCGCAGGGTGGTGGAAGCGCAGCAGATCTCCGCTTCGCCCAGGATCCCGAAGTCCACTCCCGCGGATTTCAGGAGGGTGGCGGTGGCGGTCGGGATGTTCCGGAGGGTCGGGTCGAGGGCGGCGGTGCAGCCGACGAAATAGAGAACCCGCGCTTTCTCCTTAGAAATGTCCTTGATTCCGAGCTCCTTGGCCCAGCGGACCTTGCTCGCGCGCGGCTGCATCCAGGGGTTGTCATACTGGCGGAGGGAAGCTAAGAGCGGCTTGTGGGCAGGGAGCGGGCCCGCTCCCTCCTCCACCGCCCGGGCTCTCATGGCTTCGTAGATATCCACCAGGTGTTCGTGGTGGGGTAAAGGGCACTGGCTCTGGCAGTTGCCACAGGTCGGGCAGGAGTAAATGGCCTCGACCACGCCGGGGTCGGAAAACTTGAGCGCCCCTTCGATAATCCCGCGGGCGATAAAATTCTTCCCGCTGGCATAAAAGGGCTCGAACCGGAAGCGCTCACCGGCGGGACAGCTCGGGAGGTAGGTCTCGTTCGTGTATTTGCAGGTGCCGCAGCGGACGCAGCGGACGACCCAGTTCCGGATGTCGTCAAATTCCATCATCTCAGCGTAGACCCCGGAAAAGCTTCAAGATCGTTACTCTGGTTTGTTTAATTACGCTCTACCGATTTTTAAAATCCCCAGTGGCCGGGGTTTAAAATTCCGTTCGGGTCGAGGGCGTTCTTGACGGTCTTGAGCAGGTTAACCCAGCCGGGATCGGCCCGGGAGATGATTTTTTTCGCCGCCCAGTTCGGGGCTTTATAGGGGATGAATCCTTCATCAAGAAGGAGATCGCAGATCTCCTCCAGACAGATTCGGAGCTTTTTTGTCACCTCGGGGTCGCGCTTGTCGAAGGGGATGAGAAAGCGGAGCGAGCCGTAATGGCCGCCCTTCATCGAGCGGCAGTTGAAGAGGGGTGGGAACCCGTATTTTTCCATGATCGCGGAGCCCTTTTCCGTAGGACTCGTCCAGTTGGAGGTGGGGCCGTAGGAGCCGACCCAGGAAAAACCTCCGCTTTCGGCGTAATCGAGAAGGAAGTCGAGGGTGGTGGGGAAATTCGCCAGCTTGGCATATTCCGGGAAGAAGCGCAGGATGGCGTTGATGTCGAGGGGCCCCTCGAAGGTTTTGCCTTTTCTCTCGAAGTCTTTCAGGAGGTTGTTCAGGATCATGGTCTTGGACCAGAGCTCGGACCGGGTATTGGCCGAATATTCGACAAACAGGATAAAACCGGGTTCGCCCGGGTCCCGGGTGATCGGGCCGTGGCGGCCGTACATCATTTTGCCCGCGACCCAGGAAAGCCCGGCGATATCATCGAGGACCCGGGTCCAGGAAAGCTCCCGCATCATTTCGTAGGCGGTGGAGTAGGAATAGGGCAGGATGAAGGCACGCTTCAGGAAGGCGGGCTTGGGGCAGAGCTGGACAGCGATCTTGGTAACGATGCCCGTGAGACCCTGCCAGCCGATGAATAAGCCGGCCAGGTCCGGGAGGGGAACCCGGCTGACCCACCGGCCGGAGATGGCGGCCGAGCCGATCCGGGCGAGCTCCCCGGAGGGAAGGACCACCTCGAGGGAATTGATCCAGTCGGAGGTGGCGCCGTGCGGGTGGGAAAGGTTGCAGAGGCCGTCGAGCAGGGCGTTGCAGGTCACCGAGGTGAAGGGCGGGGCCATCGGGTAGGTGTAGATCAGCTTCGGGTGATTGCGGTCCAGGTCGGCCCGGAGATGGCCGAAGGTGACCCCCGGCTCCACCAAGGCGTACATGTCGCTTTCGTTGATTTCCAGGATCCGGTTCATCCGTTTCAGGTCGAGGATGATCCCGCCCTTGACCGGGATGGTCAGGCCCCCGACATTAGCGCCGCTCACGTAGGGGGTGACCGGCGTCAGGGTTTCGTTGGCCAGGCGCATCACCGCCTGGATCTCGCCCGGGTTTTCCGGCATCACCACCCAGTCGGGGGCGTGGGGCTCGTTTTCCGTCATGTCCCGCGAATAAAGGAAAAGGGTGGCGGCATCGTCTCTCACCCATTCCTTGCCCGCGATCTCCTCCAACCGTTTCTTAATCTCTTCCTTCTCCATTTTTTTACCAAGGTTCAAGGTTCAGGGTTCAAGGGTTGAAATTTAAGGGGTGATGAAAAGGAGAAAACGCATCAGTTTAAGCATGCTCCCGCGGAGATGAATCTGCCGGCGGAGAACCAGGAGGAGCGGGTTGCCCCAGAAGCGGACCCGCGCGAGGGTAAGGGTCGCGTCGGGGCGGGAAGCCTGTCCGTTCTGGATCCGGACCGTACCGTTCTTCTTGGTGACGAAAAAGAACATTTTCGCAGCGTTGACCTGGATCACGAAGTCGAGATTTTCGACCCAGCGGCTGCGCTCCGGCCGGGCCAGGTTTTTATGGATCTGCTCGTAAATCATCAGGGCCGCGATGCTCAGGTGGCCCGGTTCGGGAACGTCGAGTTTGATCTGTTTCATTTTTGATTACGTATAACGGTTATCGGTTGCGCTGCTCGTTTAGGTTGCGTGGTTCGGTTGAGTTTTTACCCGAAAGCCGCAACCGTTGGCCGAAACGAGCTTCGCAACCTTTAGACAAAAAACCTATAAAATTACTCCGAAAAAATCCGAGTTTTAGTAATATTAACCCTTTCTTATTCTCAAGCTCAATCCGGTTTTTTCTTCTTCCCGGATTTGAAGGCCTTCCGGCATTCTTCACTGCAAAAATATAGAGTTTCCCCGTTGGATTTCAGGGACAGCGCTTTATCCTTGGGGAAATAGATCTGGCACTGGGGGTCCTGGACCAGTTCCCGGGGGGAGGAGCTGTTTCCAGTCCTCCGGCGGGGCTCTTTTTTCCTGAAGAGCCGGTAAACGATATAAATCAGAAGGATAAAAACAAGGAAACGGGTCACTTATCCACCTCCGCAGAAGACCCACGGCCTGGGCCGCGGATGAAAAAGTGGATAATCCGCCATAGCTTTAGCGTTTGAAAGATAAGATTTCCAAGTCCATGGATAAGCTTTCGCTCTCAAAACAATTAGCTTTATTCCGAAAACGCAGCCGGCCCTTCGGCTCCCCTCGTTTTGGCTCGGGATAAATCGCTCAGGACAAGCCGCCCCGCAGGGGCTAAGGCCGTTAGCATGCGATTGTCATAATAAACCGAAAGTGAATGATTTAAACAAGGGAAATTCAGCGTTTTGATTCGCTTCAGCTTATCCATAGACATATACATCCTCAACTATTTTACGAACGAACCTTTTTTCCCTTCTTTATTCTATTGAGGGAAACGGGGAGCTTGCGGATTTTTTGGCCCGGCGGCGCGGACTTCAGGAGCTCGGTCACGGTTTTTTGGTGGACCGGGTCAAGGAACTGGGGGGCGAGCTCGCTGAGAGGTTTGAGGACGAAGCGGCGCTCCGCGGCCCGGGGGTGGGGAATGGCCAGGCCTTTTTGGGCCAGGATTTCCCGGCCGTAATAAACAATATCGATATCAATTATTCGGGGAGCGTTTTTCCGTCCGCGGACGCGGCCGAGTTTTTTTTCGATTTCGAGAAGCCGGCCTAGCAGGACGGGGGGAGCAAGCTGGGTTTCGATCCCGGCCGCCTGGTTTAAGTAATCCGGCTGGGTGGGCGAAACCGGCGGGAGGATCGGACCGGTTTTATAGATGGAGGAGGTTTTCCAGATCCTGGTCCGGGGCAGGCGGGAAATCTCCCTGAGCGCCAGCTTGAGATTTTTTCGCCGGTCGCCCAGGTTGGAACCCAGGCTAAGATAAACCTCGGTCATATAGTTGAGAGCGTTAGTGAGCTGATTGGGCGGAATCCCCGGTTTCTAATACGTGAAGGAGAGGTAAAGGGAAGTATAATAGTTCGCGCCTGAAAATTTGGTTTTTTGCGGCTGGGTTTTAACCCAATGAGACATTTTTTTCTCGCCGTAGGTCAAGCCGATGGAGAGATACTTGAGCGGCCGGGCCGAGACCCCGACTTCCACCGTGGAAAAACTGGCGCTGGAAACGGAATAATCATCGGCGGTGAAATTATCATTCTTGGCGTAACTACCATACATGTGTTTGTTTACCAGGGGTTTGAGGATCGCGGAATATTCGAAATTCAAGGAAACATATTTGATCGGGGAGAAACTGAGCATGACATTCGGCCCCAGGCCGTTGACGATGTAAATGTTGGCTTCTTTCTGAACCGGGGTTTCATATTCGGCGAATTCGCCCCAGGTTTCATTCATGATCCCGCCCTGGAGCATAACCCCGTATAAGACCGGTAGGACGCCGTTCAAGCGAAGGTTCATGTTCGCGAAACCCAGGTTCCCGTTACTGATTTTGGTGGCTGAGGATTTCGAGGATTTTAAGGAACCAGCGTAGCCTCCGGCTAGGTCGAAATGGAAGGCGACATATTTCCAGTACCCCCCCCTTCTTAACCTGACCCCCACGGGATCTCCTCTCATCTCCTGTTTGAAAGCCCCCCGGTAGCGATCGAACAACACGTCCAGTTCAATGTAAGAGTGAGTATCCCAGCGTTTTCCGAAGGTAAAAGGTCCTTCGGCTTTTTTATCCGATTTGGCTTCAGGTTTCTTGCCGGCGTTCTCAATGGTTTTTTCGTCCGCCCGGGAAGCGGCCGGGCCGAGAAAAAGAGCCAGAAACAGAAAGGCGAACGCGAAAGATTTATACGCTTGAAATCGCATTTTTCCTCCTTTGCCCGGCCGGCTCGTTTGACGGTTATGGAACTTGCGCCGGGTGGGGCTTTTCTAAAAGTATACCTTATTATTATAAGGTGAGCACCAGTCCGCAGACGGAATAAGACCGGGGAATTTGCTACCGCTTTCTTTTCCAATATAATCATGGGCTGCGAGGATGATTAGGAGAAAGATGGGATCCAGTTAAACGCGATTCAAGGAGGAGATCATGGGATACGAGGAAAATCGGCTTTATTATGAAGACCTGGAGGTGGGGCAGAATTTTCTTACCGATGCCCGGGTGGTCACGGTGGCGGACGTCCAGATGTTCGCGGCCATCTCCGGGGATTTCCGCCCCCAGCACATGAACGAGACTTACGGCCGGACCTCGCCGGCGGGGGAACGGACCGCCCATGACCTCCTGGGGGTGGCGATCGCCTCGGGTCTCCGGCGGCCGATCGCCCCGATCGCGACGATGGCCTTCATGGGGTTCAACATGGAATTCCAAGCGCCTCTCCGGATCGGAGATACCATCCATTCCCGGCAAACGGTGGTCGAAAAACGCGAGACCAAGAAGGATGACCGCGGGATCGTCCGCTTCCGCCGGGAGCTTTTGAACCAGGACGGCAAGGTGATCCAAACCGGGGACGCGATGCTGATGGTGCACCGGAAAAAAAATAAAGGTAGCTAGGTGGTTAGGTGGCTAGAAAGAGAAAACAGGAAATCAGGCAATCAGGGAATCAGGAGATGGATATCAGGGCATCAGGGTATCAGTTAACCAAAGAAACCGGAGAAACCAGATAAACCAGATAAACCAGATAAACCAAACAGACTAAACAGACTAAATGAACCAGATAGACTAAATAGACAAGACAGACCAGATCGGAGGCGAGATGGATAAAGAGGGAAGACTGCATTACGGGGATTTCAAGGCGGGGGACGAGTTCGTTTCCCAGGGGAGGACCGTGACCGAGGCCGACGTGGTCAACTTTTCCGGACTCTCCGGGGACTTCAACCCCCTCCACGTGGACGCCGAATACGGGCGGAACAAGACGATCTTCGGGAAGAACATCGCCCACGGGCTTTTAGGGGCGGCAATCATGTCGGGCCTGGGCTCGGTGAGCCCGCCCCTGGCCGAGGCCGGTTACGTGAACATCGATTGGCGCTTCTCGGCCCCCATCTTTTTCGGAGACACGGTGGTTCTCCACAACCAGGTGGCGGAAAAACTGCCCCTGGAAGGAAATGCCGGGAAGGTAGTGTTCGAACGGAAGCTCAAGAACCAGAAGGGCGAGGTGGTCCAGGAAGGAAAATTAACAATTTTGGTAAAGCTATAGAATTACTAATGACTAATTTCTAATGTCTAATCGAATCCCAAACTCTAATAACCAAACCTGATATCGGAAATCAAACTTAGGTAGTTGATTGGTCAATGGGGATTTGGCATTGGTCATTGATTAGGAATTCGTCTTTCTGACCCAGGTGATCGCCGGTCCTTTTACCGGGATGATTCTCGGCGACCTGGGGGCGGAGATGATCAAGGTGGAATCCCCCGACGGCGGGGACTCGGCCCGCGCGACCCCGCCTTACTTCGTCCACGGGGACAGCGTTTATTTCCAGAGCTTCAACCGGAACAAGAAATCCATCACCCTCGACCTCAAGAAGGAAAAGGGCAAGGAGATATTCCTGGAGCTGGTCCGGAAATCCGACGCGGTCATCGACAACCTCCGGGCGGGAGCCCTGGAGAAGCTCAAGCTGGATTATGAAAACCTGAAGAAGATTAACCCCCGGATCATCTGCTGCTCGATCACCGGTTACGGGGTGAAGAGCCCCTTCCGCGATCTCCCCGCCTTCGATCTCATGCTCCAGGCCCGGGGCGGGGGGATGAGCCTGACCGGCGAACCGGGCGGGCTCCCCCTCCGGATGGGGATCTCGATCGTGGACCACGCCGCGGCGATGCTGGCCGCCACCGCGATCCTGGCGGCGGTTCACCACCGGGAAAAAACCGGGCAGGGGCAGATGATCGACATCCCGCTTCTCAACGCGATGGTTTCGCTTTTAACCTACAACGCCGGCTACTACCTTCATTCCGGGAAGGTGCCCGGGCCGGCGGGCTCGAGCCACGCATCCTTCGTGCCCTACGCCGCCTTCCGGACCAAGACCCGCTGGATCGTGGTGGACGCCCACCTGCCCAAGTTCTGGGAGTCGCTCTGCCGGGTGATCGACCGGGAGGGGCTCGCCTGCGACCCGCGCTTCCTCGATAACGAGGCCCGGCTCAAGAACCGGGGGGAGATCATGCGGACCCTGGAGGAGATTTTCCTCGCCCGCCCCGCCGAGGAATGGCTTCCCGAGCTCGAGAAAAACGGGGTTCCCTGCGCCCCGATCAATTCCCTGGACCAGGTGTTTTCCGACCCGGCGGTGCTGGACCAGAAAATGCTGGTCGAAACCGAGCATCCCCGGGGGGGCAAGCTCCGCCTGGCGGGGAACCCGATCAAGATGTCCGAAACCCCCGGGGAAACCTTCGATCCGCCGCCGATGCTGGGCCAGCACACCGGGGAAATCCTGAAAAACATCCTGGGTTTTTCTAGCGAGCAGATCGAATCCCTGCGGGCCGAAAAGATCATCTGAAGACGCCCGCCCGGGACCAATTCCGATTATTGTTTCCTAGCCCCGGAAGGGGTCAGGAAACAGGAAGGTAGGATGCGGAAACGAAAGCTGAAAATATATTCCCTCCTGGTTTGGTTTTGCGCTTCCTTCTTTCTCGCCTCCAGCTGTCAGAAAAATGATGAACCGGATCTCCCGGAGATTAAAGCCGGGGGGACGCTCCGGGTTTTAACCCGGAACAACTACAACTGTTTCTTTCTTTACCGGGGAGAGGAGCGGGGCTTCGAATACGAGCTGGCCCGGAAGTTCGCGGAAGAGCTGGGGGTGAAGATCGAGGTGGTGATCCCCCCCCGGGGTGAAGACTTAATCCCCTGGCTCCTGGCCGGGAAGGGCGACCTGGTGGCCGCCTCGGTTCCACTTGAGGAACGGCCCGCCAGCCGGGTGACCTCGACCCGTCCTTACGATTTCACCCGGGTGGCGGTGGTCGTCCGTAAGGACAACGAGAACTTGAAATCCGTCCTCGACCTGCCGGGACGCCGGGTCTGGGTCCGGAAGGGCACCAACCTGCAGAAACATTTGCAGGCCCTGAACCGGAGACTCAAGGGCAAGATCAAGATCGTTCCGCTCCGGGGCGAATTCGATACCGAGGACATCCTCGGACTGCTTTCCGAGGGCAAGATCGACTCCACGGTGGCTTACAGCCACATGGCCGAGCTCGAGATCAAGTACCACCCCAATCTGAAGATCGCCTTCGAGATCTCCGGGGACCTTCCCCTGTCCTGGCTGGTCCGGAAGAGCTCCCCCCTCTTGCTCGCGGCCATCGACCGTTTTTGGGAGGAAACCTACCGCTCGATGTTTTATAACATGCTCATGCGGAGGTACTACGTTTATTCACCCACCCGCTACCGCCAGGCCCACCGGCAGGTCAAGGAGAAGGGGCGGATCAGTCCCTACGACCGCCTGATCCGGAAATACGCGGAGGCCAACGGGCTGGAATGGACCCTGCTTGCGGCCCTGATTTACGAGGAATCCAACTTCGACCCGGAGGCCGAGAGCTTCACCGGGGCGCTCGGGCTCACCCAGCTGACCCCGACCACGGCCTATGCCCTCGGGATTTCAAACCCGGTGGAGCCGGAAGCGGGGATCCGCGGGGGCGCGAAATATCTCCACCAGCTCCGGGACGTCTTCGCGAACATCCCCGAAGCGGAGCGGATGAACTTCGCCCTGGCGGCTTATCTGGTCGGGACCGAGCATGTCCGCGCCGCCCAGGACCTGGCCTGGCAGAAAAATCTCAACCCGAAGGGATGGATCGGGGGCATTCGGGAGACCCTGCCCCTCCTGGCGGAGAGGGAGTATTACCAGAAGACGAAGAGCGGCTATTGCCGGTGCGGGGCGGTGGTCGAATACGTCAAAAGCGTGCTCGACCGCGCCGAGATCTACCGGACCCTGGTCGAAATCGAAGAACCGGAATTTCCCGAGATGCCGGAAGCGAAGGGAATCGCCGACCAGGTGAAGGAAAAGATCTTTCCCAATTCCCGCAGGCCGGATTTATAAATCCGAAAGTCAGTTTTTCTGGCGGGGATGGCGGGCCTCGGCGACGAGGCCGATCCCGCCCCGGGGGTTGAACTCGCCCCGGACCGCGGCCCGGACGGGACGGCAGGCGCGGACCACGTCCTTTAAAATCCGGTTCACGGCGTTTTCGTTGAAGATCCCCAGGTCGCGGTAGGCGAGGATGTATTCCTTGAGCGACTTGAGCTCGAGGCAAAGTTTCCCGGGGGTGTAAACGATCGTGATCATTCCGAAGTCGGGGAGGCCGGTGCGGGGGCAGATCGAGGTGAATTCCGGGATCTCGATCGTGATCTCGTAGCCCGGGAACTGGTTTTCAAAACACTCGATCGCGGGCAGCTTTTCGGAAAGCCCGGCGCGGGCGTGTGCTTCAGTATAGGTTCTTTTCTTCATCGCTGATTATTATCCGCTTTTTCTAGCCACCCAACAATCCTTCGATTTTGCTCAGGACAAGCCAAGCCACCTTCTTTTTCGAGTGTTTGTCATTCCGGGCTTGACCAAGCCTGCCCCGGACTTGATCCGGGGGAATCCATCCTCTGCTTCTGGATCCCCGCCTTCGCGGGGATGACGAAAAGGGTCTGGATTCCCGCTTTCGCGGGAATGACAGCGTAAAAACCAAATTCCGCAATCGTCAATCGTCATTTACGCGACCACGCCTTTTTCCCGGAGGGCCTGGATCTCTTTTTCGGAATAGCCGATGGCTTTCATGGCTTCGTCGGTATGTTCGCCCATCTTGGGGCCGACCGAACGGATCTCGGGCGGGGTGGCCGAGAGCTTGAAGGGGCTCGCGATCTGTTTCTGCGGCGTTCCGTCCGGTTTCTTCACCGTGACCACCATCCCCCGCGCCCGGGTCTGGGGATGGTCGCACATCTCGCCCATGGTCAGGACGGGCTCGACGCAGGCGTCGAGCTTGGCGAAAATCTCGATCCATTCCTTCTGGGTTTTCCCGGAGAAAATCTTGCGCAGCTCGGCCTTGAGTTCCGCCGAGGCCTGGCCCTCGACATTTTGTTTTTCCTTCAGGTCTTCCCGGCCGAGGCCGCGGCAGAGGTCGGCGTAGAACTGGGGCTCGATCGAGCCCACGCTCATGAAACGGCCGTCCTTGGTCTCGTAATAGTCGTAAAAATGCACGCCCCCGGAGAGGAAGGCGTCCTCCGCCCCCGGGCTTTTCCCGTCAATCAGGTAAGAGGGGGCGTGGTGGGTGATCCAGGAGACCGCCCCGTCCGTCATGGAAACGTCGAGATACTGGCCCTCCCCGGTTTTTTCCCGGTGAATTACCGCGGCCAGGATCGCGACCACCGCCTGGTAGGAGCCGGCGCCCACGTCGGCGATCTGGACGGCCTGGGGAAAGGGCCGCTCGCCCTTCCGATGGGAGAAGCTCGGGATCGAAGCGGTGGAGAGGTAGTTGATGTCATGACCGGCCCGGTCGCGGTAGGGCCCGGTTTGACCGTAGCCGGTGATGGAACAGTAGATCAGCCGGGGATTTTCCTTTTTCAGGGTTTCGTATCCAACCCCCAGTTTTTCCATCACCCCCGGGCGGAACTGCTCGATCATGATGTCGTAGGCCCGGACTAGTTTTTTCACCAGCTCGACCCCTTCCGGAAATTTCAGGTTGATCCCGATGGATTTTTTATTTCGATTAATGACGTGGTGCATGGAGGATTCTCCGCCGTCGTAGGGCGGGGCGAAGCGCATCAGGTCGGGGCGGTTGGGGGCCTCGACCTTCAGGACCTCGGCGCCCAGGTCGCCCAGGATCATCGTGCCGAAGGGCCCGGGGAGCAGGGCGGAAAAATCGAGGATCTTCATTCCTTTCAGGGGTCCGGCCATAAATCACCTCCAATCAAAAATAGGGTTCCAAGTTTTAAGTTTAGGGTTCAAGGGTTCAAGGGTTCAAGGGGGATATTTTTTATAAAGCGGGTACGGTGAAGCCGGAGGCCTCGACCCGGGCCCGGACCTCGTCAGTGGAAAGGGTTTCCATCCCGTTTTTATCGCTGATAGTGAAGGTGCCGTTCTGGTAGGTGGCGGTGAAGTCGCCTTCGGAGCCGAGTTTGCCGGCGGCGCGGACCACGCCCATTTCATCCTGGGTGACCCGGATGGAGCCAAGGCAGGTGTCGTGCTCATAAAAATCAATCTTGATCTGGTTTTCCGTCCGGGAGATCACGGCCCGGTTTGACCCGTCGGTGACGATCATGGGCTTCCCGTCGAGCGCGGTGACGGGATTGGAGCCGGTGAAGAACTCGATGGGGTTGAAGAAAGTAAAATCGAGGAAGGCACCGATTTCGTAAATGGGGACGAGGATCATCACCCACATCACCGCCGAGCGGACGAAGGGGTCTTTGTGAACATCATGATTGAATTGATAAAGCTTCCGGGTGAGTTCGAACTTGCCGAAACAGGCGGAGTTGGCCAGAGCGAATGTCGAGATCACCAGAGCGAGCGTAACGAATCGGTTTCTCATCTGCCTTCCTTACTTCATAAAATGGGTTAAACCACCATGAAAAATTTGGTTATCGAAAATAGGAGCCGATTATTGAGCTATCTTAACCGGACCCTTGCTGAAAAAAAAATAGATTTCGTTTATGATAAAGTAAATAAAAACGTCCTAATGGGTTTTTAGAAAAAGGAGGTGGATCAATGAAACTCTACAATGCGGATGATTTGAAGTTCCTCTTGACGCTCCGGGGGATCTGCTTCGCCCTCCGCTGGGGCCGGGTGCTTAATCCCGAAGTCAAAAAGATGGCCAAGGAGAATGACCTGATCGTCCAGTTCAAGGCGGAGCGGGAGGACATCGGGAGGTATTACATCCTCCGGGGCGGAAAGCTCGAGAGTAGAAAGGGAATTCACCCCAACCCGGAGTTTTCCTGGGTTTTTTCCGACGCCAAGGCCGGGTTTGACATCCTCAAGGCGGGGTCCGAGGAAGCAGTGGCCCAGGGAATGATGGAGCAGAAGGTCCGCTTCGAAGGCGACATGAACCGGGGGCTCTGGTTCAACAACGTGGTCAAGGCGGCCGGCGACACGATGAAGAAGCCCGGCAAGATCTTCAAGAAAAAACCGGCCGGAGAATAATCCCAGATTAGCGATGGATTTGGGGAAAAGCATTTTCCCCGGTCTAATCCTGCTTTCCTTTGCCAGCGCGCTGACCTGTTCCGGGGGGCCGGTCTCCGATCCCGCCGCGGCCGGGCCGTATGCGGCCTCGAAGGCGGTTTATGACTGGCACGATGATTCCCGGGACCGCGCGCTTCCCACTTCGATCTGGTATCCCGCCCGGTTGGACGGCACCGTGGATCGGAGCCACGCCCCCTACCCCCTGATTCTCTTTTCGCATGGGAGCGGGGGAAGCCGCGACTTATACACCTTCATCACCGAACATCTGGCCACCCACGGCTTCGTGGCCGCCGCCTGCGACCACCAGGGGAACGTAGGCCTGGACCAATTCGTTCCTTCGGAACCGTATATGGCCATCAAACGGCCCCAGGATATATCCTTCGCCCTCGACCGGATCCTGGAGTCGGAGCGGGGCGGGGACCCGCTTCTTTCCGGTCTGATTGACCCGGAAAAGATCGGGGCCGCCGGGCATTCCTTCGGCGGATATACCACCCTGGCCCTGGCCGGGGCTTCCCTGAAAGTGGATGAGTTTAACCAGATGTGCGAGGAGCCCAATCCTTCCACGGGGTGCGGTTTTATCGATTTTCCGGCCCAGATCCCGGAACTGGCCGATCCCCGGATCAAGGCGGGCATGGCCCTGGCCCCGGGATTGAACGAGGTCTGGGGCGAGAACATGCACGGGGCCGGCAGCGTGACCGTTCCCGTTATGATCATAGGCGGGACCACGGACATCCTTGTTCCCCGGCAAAAGCTGGAAGTGCTTTACCCGGCGCTTCCCCCGAACCCCAGGTTTTATATCCAGATCATCGGCGGGGGGCATACCGGGTTTACCGACTCGGGCAACCTGGACGGCTCCCTCGGTTCGGAGAGGATGTGGGAGATCGTCCGCAATTACGCGGTGGCGTTCTTCCAGGTTTACCTGGCGGGCGAGAAAGGCTACCAAAAGTATCTGACCCCCGATAATGCCGCCGCCTTCGCCGGCTCGCCGGCGGATTTCAATTTTTCCCGTGACCCGGAATAGTAAAAACCCGGATAAAAGGCCAAACCCGGGCGGAAACCCTTATCTCCCTCTTTTTCTGAATTCTTCTATATTTAAGCGGAGTTGAAGGCGCGTGTAAACCAAAAGACCTATTCCAGGGTCTTTATAAAGGAAAAGAACCTTTCCCGGTCGAAAAGGTCGAAAAATATAAAGGTGACTTTGGCAAAGAAAGATGATTTTCAGGCCAATGTGTCTTAATCCGAAAAAAATCACCGCGTCGGCGATCATGATTATGCTTCTTTCGGTATCCGCCCCGGCTGCGGAAGAAAAAGCGGCGCCGTTGGGAGCGCTGGACCTCCGGCAGTGTTATGAAAGGGCGCTAAAGCAAAGCGAAAATATTGCCATAAGCGAAGAAGTCATCAGGCAAGCCGAGGAACAATACCGGCAGACCTGGGCCCAGATTCCTCCCCGGCTCTCATTTCAATGGCAGGAACTCTACCAGGACCCTTCACAAACTAAATTACGGCAACCCCAGGGGGCCTTTAAACTCCAATTACCGGCTTTAACCGGTTACCGGGAGATGGCCGCTTTGAGGTCAGCCACCGCCATCACCCGGCGGCGGGAATATGAGATGAAGCGGGCCGAGCAGAGTCTCCTCGTCGATGTGGCCCAGGCCTTCTGGAACGTGATCCAGATTGAGAACCAGATCCAGGTGACAAAATCCCAACAGGCGCTGATGCAGGACCGGATCAAAGAGCTTTCCGAACGGGAGCGGATCGGGCGTTCCCGCGAGGCGGAGGTGGTGGCGGCCCAGAGCCAACTCGCGGGGATCGAGGCCAATCGGGAAGAATTGGAACAAGCGCGGGTATTGGCAAGGGAGTCCCTGGCCTTCTTCACCGGGGCCGACAAAGATGTTCCTCTCGCGGATACCATCCCGCTCCCGGACCAGCCCAACGATCTTTCCCGCTATCTGGATTCGGCCCGGCAAAGGCCAGATATCCTGGCCCAGAAGGAAGTAATGGCGACCTCGCAAGCGGCGGTGAAGGTGGCCCGGTCAGGTCATTATCCTAACCTGAGCATCAATACTAATTATTACCCGGTCCGGGAAGGGAATCAGGGTCAGGGGCCAATCAAGTGGGATTTTATGGCGGCGATCGAAGTCCCGCTCTACTCCTGGGGCCAGGTCCAATCCTCGATTCGAGAGGCCAATTCCCGACTGCGCGCGACGGAACTTGCGCTCAAGCTCCAGGAACGGCAGGTCGAGACCGAAGTGCGCAACGCCTGGGATAGCCTCCGGGCCTTCTTGTCTGAATTGAACTATTACGAAAAGGTAGTCGCCCTGGCCGATCGCAATTATAAACTTCAAGCCGGGGATTATCGCCGGGGCCTGGTCTCTAATCTGGAAGTGCTCCAGGCCCTCACCGATCTTTACGCCGCCCGGCTCCGGAGGGATCAAGTCCAGTACGCGGCCAAGCTCAATGCCATCCGTCTCGCGGTGGCGGCCGGAGCCATCTCGAGATTTGGGGGTGAACCATGACCCTGGCCGACCGCGCGATCCGGAACCCGGTTTTCGCCTGGATGCTGATGATCGGGCTGATCCTCTTCGGGGTGATTTCCTACCGCCGGATGGGGATGGGCCTGATGCCGGACGTGGATTCTCCGATCATCGGTATCTCCGCCCTGATGCAGGGAGCCGCCCCGGAGGTGATGGAAACCGAGATCGTGGATCAGATGGAAGAGGCGATCATGGGGATCGAGGGGGTCAAGGAGGTTTCCTCCTCGGCGAGGTACGGCCGGGCCTCGATCTCGGTGGAGTTCGTCCTGAGCAAGAACATTGATGTGGCCCTCCAGGAGATCCAGGCCCGCCTGGCCCAGATTGCGCGGGATCTCCCGCGGGAGATGGACCCGGTCGAATATCATAAGTCCAACCCCGAGGACCAGCCCATCCTCTGGCTCTCGCTCCGGGGGAAAAAGTCCCTCCGGGAGCTGATGGAATACACCCGCGATCACCTGAAGGACAAATTCCAGACCATTTCCGGCGTCGGCGAGGTCTTCCTGGGAGGATTCACGGATCCGAACCTGCGGGTCTGGCTCGACGCGAAGAAGATGGAGCGGCTCGAGATCACGGTCGATGACGTGATGAACGCGATCCAGATGCAGCACGTGGAGCTCCCGGCCGGGCTGATCGAAGGCTCGGAGCGGGAAAGAAACGTCCGGGTGACCGGGGAGGCGGGGGACGTCAAGGAATTTGAAAACATCATCATCCCCGCCCGGGCCGGAGGCGGGCCGATTTTCAAGATCCTCCGGCTCAAGGACGTGGGGAGGGTGGAAGAAGGCCTGGCCGATATCCGCCGCCTCTCCCGGACCATGGGCGATACCGCGGTCGGGTTGGGTATCCGTAAGCAGCGGGGTTCCAACGCGGTGGCGGTGGCCCACGAGGTCAAGAAGCGCATGGCCGAGGTCCAGAAGGAACTGCCCGCGGGGATGGAACTGGCCCTGAATTTCGATACCACCAAGTTCACCGAGGAGGCGGTCGGGGAGATGAATTTCACCCTGATCCTGTCCGCGCTCCTGACCTCCCTGGTCTGCTGGTTTTTCCTGGGCTCCTGGACGGCCACGATCAACATCCTCCTGGCCATTCCCACCTCGATCATCGGTTCCTTCATTGTCATTTATTTTCTCGGATTTACCCTGAACACCTTTACCATCCTGGGGCTGACCCTGGCGGTGGGGATCGTAGTCGACGACGCGATCATGATGCTCGAAAACATCAGCCGTTACCGGGAAAAGGGGTTGAGCCGGATCAAGGCGGCCATGACCGGGGCCAACGAGATCACCTTCGCCGCGATCGCCACCTCGATCGCGGTGCTGGCCATCTTCGTCCCGGTGGCTTTCATGTCCGGGATTATCGGAAAGTATTTCTTCCAGTTTGGGGTGACGATGTCGGTCGCGGTGTTGCTCTCGCTGCTCGAGGCCCTGACCCTGACCCCAATGCGAACCTCCCAATTCCTGAAGGTCGGACGGCGGACGTTTCTCGGGCGGGGGGTGGACCGCGGGATGGACGCCCTCCGGAAGGGTTACCGTTACGCCCTTTCCGGGGCGTTGGAATACCGGTGGCTGGTGCTTCTCGGGGCGGCGGCCTTTTTCTTCGCGTCCTATTATCAATTTCTACCCCGCCTGAAAAAGGAGTTTATCCCGCCCCAGGACCAGGGTATCCTCCTCATCCGTTTCCAGGCCCCGCCGGGCTCCTCCCTGGCCTATACCGATGCCGCCTTAAAACAGATTGAGGATTATCTCTCGCACCGTCCGGAGGTGCTCCGTTATTTCGGCGACATCGGGGGCATGGGCGGCGGGGATGTGAACACGGGGATGATGTTCGTGACCCTTTACCCCTTCAAGGAGCGGCCCGTGGTTCCTCCCCGGAAGGCCCCTCTGACCCAGCAGGAGCTGATGGGGGTCTGGCGCGCCGGCCTGAATAAGATCCAGGGCTTGCGCAAGGTAGTGATCCAGGATCCCTCGATGTCGGGTTTCGCCTCCATGCGCGGGTTCCCGATCGAGTTCACCGTGCGGGGCCCGGACTGGGACAGACTGGTGGGGTTTTCCCGGGAGATCATGAAGCAGATGGAGGTTTCCGGCCTGATGGTTGATATCGATACCGACTATGTGATCGGCGCGCCCGAGATCCGGGTGCTCCCGGACCGGGAGGCCTGCGGGGAACACGGGGTGGACGTGGCCACGGTGGCCCGGTCGATCAATTCACTGATCGGCGGGGTCCGGGTAGGCCAGTACACCGAGGGGGAACGCCGTTACGATATCCGGGTTCGGCTGGCCTCGGAGGAAAGAAACAAGACCAAGGATATCGGCCGGATCTGGATCCGGAACAACCGCGGGGAACTCCTGCGTCTCTCCGAGGTGGTGAAGGTGGTCGAGAAGCCCACGGTGGTGTCGATCACGCGCCGGAACCGCGAGCGGGCCGTACGGATCACGGCGAATATCGCTCCCGGGAAATCCCAGGCCGAGGCCATCGCCACGGTCGAAAAAATCGGCAAGCAGGTGCTTCCGGAGGGCTACCGGACCGTCCTGGCCGGAAGCGCGCAGACCTTCACCGAATCGTTTCAGAGCCTGATTTTCGCCCTCATCCTGGGAATCGTGGTGGCGTACATGGTTCTGGGCTCCCAGTTCAAGAGCTTTGTCCATCCCGTCACCGTGCTCCTGGCCCTGCCCTTCAGCGTCTCGGGGGCGTTCATCGCCCTCTATCTGGCTGGCCGCTCGCTCAATATTTACAGCATGATCGGGCTGATCCTGCTCATGGGGATCGTGAAAAAGAATTCCATCCTCCTGGTGGATTTCACCAACAAGCGCCGCGAGCAGGGGATGGAGCTCCGGGAGGCCCTGCTGGACGCCTGCCCGATCCGGCTCCGCCCGATTTTAATGACCTCGATCGCCACCATCGCCGCGGCCATCCCGCCGGCCCTGGCCCTGGGCCCGGGTGCGGAGATCCGGATCCCGATGGCGATCGCGGTGATCGGGGGTGTGCTGGTCTCCACCCTCCTCACCCTCTTCGTGGTCCCCTGCGCCATGACCCTCCTTTCCCGCCTGGAGAGCAAGCGGCACTGGAACGAACTCCGCCAGGTCCTCAAGGAAATGGGGCAGGACAAATAATTCGTTTTTGTAAATAGGCCGGTTAAAGATTCACGGTTCAACGTTCATAGTTAAATACGAAAACCCCGTCAAGGGCGGGGATGAACTTGCCATTCCCCGTGGTCTTGCCACAGGGTTGCCTTATTCCGTCATTCCGCACTTGATGCGGAATCTAGTTTTTTTGTTTTTCTGGATTCCTGCTTCCGCAGGAATGACGATAGACAACATAAGAGTCTTTTTGATTTAGATACCCCGCGGTCTTGCCGCGGGGAGCTTCATTGCAACGGTTTTTTGTAGGGTGCGTTCCCCGAACGCACCAATTATGTGGGCCGATGGGGGCATCGGCCCCTACCAGCATTTTAACAAAAGCTAAAACGTAACGATTGTCCGTGATGCCTTGCCCGTAAGAGCGGGGTAATTCACTAAAGAGTGTTTTTTCATTGTACTATCGATTAGATTACAAATGGAAATTGTTTGACTTACACGAACATTTGCCATAGAAAATATAATAAAACATAGTTATTTTCTTCATTATGGTAATAGTTTGAGAAAGAACTTCGCCCGCAAGTCGCCGGTATTCTCGCCGCCAAGAAATGAGGAAATCAGGTTCATCATAACCAATGAAAGTTTAGTCTACTTTGGAGTAGTCTACTTTAGAGTAGACTGCTTGTTTTAACGGGTGGGCAGGAAGTTATTGTTAATAAAAATCATCGTCCCCTCCCTTGATGGGAGGGGACGATGGCCTGCCCTTCGAAGCTCCTGTCCTCCGAAGCTTTAGCGAAGGATGGATTAGCGAAGTAGGGGGAGGGTGAAAATAAATTGAGAAGCGGAAAATCCAGAACTAAATTTCTTTCTTACCGAGATTGAGAATTAAAATAAAAATTTTATCTTTAGAAAAGAGAAGCAGCTTTTTTAGGGCGACTTTTAACCAAGGATTTTGCCGAATTCCCCGTGGTCTTGCCACGGGGATGAAGGCTTCCTTCCCAGATACCCTGCGGTCTCTGCCGCAGGGAGATTCATTAGATGACCCTCGAATTTCCGCGACAGATGAAATTAAATGATGTCAAATGGGTGAGTTGCTCGATCGTCCCAAGGGGTTTTGGTAAATTTATTCTCATAATCAAAAGCCAAGCATACTAAACGCTGGTTAAGTGCTCGAAGGTGGGTCATCTCTTTCATTAAGTCATTACTTTTAATGTTTCCATTTAAATCAAACAGAACCCCATAAAATGTTCCCCGATGGAAAAATTCATTTCTTAGATCGCGAAATTCATTGGCTTTTTTGGGTTGATAAAGTCCATATTTATTGAAAAGTTTTTTGCCATCTAATTCGTAATCGCCAGAATGATTTGCTAATACCATTTTTAAGTTGTCATGTTCCATAAATGCGATTGCGGCATGGATCCAGTCCTTACTCCAATAATCATACTGCCTAACATGCTGATACAGGATAGCTCTTAATATTGCCTGTTCTTCAAATTCTTCTTTTGGATTAAATTTGAAATACTTACTCCGAACCTTCCTATAATATGCGCAGTCATACCTTTCAAGAAAATGCTTTAAGACTTTCTCCAAATTTGACTTATTTGGAATTAAGCATTTATTAACAACATTTGTCGGATTATGATAAACCCTATCCCAGCCGAGAACCAATCGCTTACTGAAGAAGGAAAGTAACCAGCAAACAAACTCCATATCTTGATTTGATTCCCGGCATGAAGATGGCCCAATTGTGACTTCATGCGTAGGCGTATTATCTGGCGGCAGAAAAAAACCACTTCGATTTGCTTTTTCCTTTAATTCTTTTAAATAATTTTCTGCATCGTTTTTAGGAATTACTCTTATTCTCCCGAATTCCAGTTGCTCGAAAAAAGAAAAATTCGTTATTTCAAAAATCAGGTCGCTCATGATAATTCTTCCCTGTGGGGCGGTCGTTGAGGGCCACTACTACACCCCCGAAAAGGATGAGGACTGCGAACTTATTTCAAACAAAACTACTTTTCGAATTTCTTTACCATAGTTCCTTGAACATTAACACAATTAACATTTGGGCAAACCAATCCATAAGTTAAGAGACATAAAAAAGCGTAAGCAGTAAGACTGGTTTTCTCCTTATACATCACAATTCCATCACCTTGTTCCCGTAACCTCGGATTATTTTTTATTGCATTTTCTATCGCTTCCTGAACGCTGCCAATTTTCCCACCTTTAAAACCCCAAAGATAAAAACCGGAGCAACTTTGTCCACTTACCGATTCTCTCAATTGATAATCCGGTGTAGTTAAAGTCCCCGTGCTAATGTAATAATTTTTTGGAATAGTTCCATTAACCGCGCAACCAATCAATAATGAAAAAAGAATCGAACCGCAAATCAAACTCAACCTTTTGAACATTTTGTGCCCCCCTTATTGGTATTTATATTTATTTTTTTAAAAAGTAACTTCCCCTACCCAAAACAAGGAGGGGCTCTTAAGTAAATTGATTTTGAATCATCTAAGTTTATGATTCCTTTTCGCCATTTATCATTCATTGGAATTAAAATAAAACCTTTTATTACCCACGAAGTTAAAGAAATAACCGGTCATGCCCTTCTATGAAATTATAAATACCATATATAAATAGGATAATCAACAAACAATCCTATTTATAATATGGTTTTGCTTGTTAATCCAACCTCCTACTATAAAAACCAGGAGGTGGGATTTGGTAAATATTTATAAGGCTTTTGGGGAAAGGCTGAGATCAATAAGAAAAGCCAAAGGTTTAACTCAAGAGGAAGTGGCTGAACGAGGCGGGATTAATCCTAAATATTATGGGGCGATAGAGAGGGGCCAGATAAATGTTACCTTGAAAACAATGGATAATCTTGCCAGTGTTCTTGGGGTTAAACTTGGGGAACTTTTCTCATTCGATCTTCTGCCAAATGAAAAGGAAAAAGAAGAAGTTATGATAAATATCATTTCTTTGCTTCGGCATGCAAGTAAAGATAAATTGAGAAGATTGAATCTCTTTCTTTTAAAGGTTTTTCGCTAAATACTCAGACAATCTCATAAAATTCGAGACGGGGGCTCGTAGAGGTTTTTATCCTGCCCATTTGGGTTCTTTTCCCATCCCTCCGGGGTTTTCGTCCCTCCCTTCAGTCCCGAGACCTTCGGGATCGAGGGAAGAACTCTCAAGGTATAGGGTAAATAGGGGTTTACCTTGAAAGACTCCCCAATATTTGGCGCTTTTTAATAATCTTGATCTAAACCTACCTTGGGGTTGGGTTTATTACCCCCTGCAGGCGGAGGGCAGAACGTATATTTATTACGATGAGGTTGGGAAATCCGAGAAATCGTTAGGAGACTTTTTCTTCCGGTGGAGGAGGAGGGACGAGCGGTTCCAGAAGGCTGACCAATGCTGGCAGGTGTTGCTTGACAAGATTGTATACCCGCTCGTGATCAATCTCGTCATACTCGTGGGCCATCACGTTGCGCTGGCCGATCATTGATTTCCAAGGGATCTCGGGATGGCTGTTCCGGAATGCTTCGCTGGTTCGCCGGGCGGCTTCCCCGATAATTTCGATCCGGCGTTCAACCGTCAGTCTGAGGTTCTCATCCGCCAAGTAATCCTTGAGTTCAAGCCCTTCGATGGATTTGATCGTCTTTTTGGCGGTGTTAAGGATGTCCCACAGGAGAGCTGGGTCGCGTTTTTCAGGAGGCATAGACGATCTCGTGGGTCTGAAGGATTTCATGCTTCCGGAAAGGATTCCGCAGGGCGCGTTTTTCCACCAGATCCACTTCCCGGCCAAAAATGGTTTTCAGCTCATCCCGCATCTCGATGATGTCCCAGAGATCCCAGCCAGCATTTTCGGCAAAGACCACTAGAACATCCACGTCGCTTTCGGGATTGAAATCGGGACGAAGTACGGAGCCGAAGAGTGAGAATTCCTTTACTTTCCACTTTTGGCAGAAAGATTTTATTTGTTCTACGGGGAGGGCAATTCCAAATTTATTCATATTTATTGACGAGGTTATGTGGGCACAACGAACAACCACCAAACTATATAATTATTATAACCGATAATTTCCTTCCGGGCAGGCGGGAAAATGTTTTATTAGTACGCCCCGCGAGTGATGAGCAGGGCCGGGATGGTCCTCAAGAGAATCGTGAAATCCAGAAGCAAGGAGCGGTTCTTGATGTAATAAAAGTCGTACTCGAGGTTTTCGTGCAGGGGCAGGTCCTTCCTCCCCAAAATCTGCCAGAGCCCGGTCAGGCCGGGCTTGACCTCCAGCCGCTTGCGCTGCCATTCCTGGTATTTCTCCACGATGAAGGGCATCTCCGGGCGGGGTCCCACCAGACTCATGTCCCCCCGGAGAACGTTGAGCAGGTTGGGGAGCTCGTCGAGACTCGTCTTCCGGAGGAAGCGGCCCACGCGGGTGACCCGGGAATCGCCCTCCTGGCGGGGAGCCTCGGAGTAAGCGGCGGTGTCGATGAACATGGTCCGGTATTTATAAAGGATAAAAACCTTTCCTCCCAGGCCGACCCTTTCCTGCTTGAAGATCATCGGGCCCCGGGACTCGAGGCGGATGGCCAGGGCGATGAGGGGGTAGGTGAGAAAGAAAACCAGGGAGGCGGGCAGGGTCAGGGCGAGATCGAAAGCCCTTTTCGCCACCCGATAGGAACGGTCAGTCTGGCCGCTCGAGAGATCGAAAATGGGGAAGTCCTCCAGGAGCTCGATCCGGGTTTCGTGGGCCAGGACGCCGAAGAGATCGGATACGATGTGAAAATTCACGTCCAAGCCCTCGCATTCCATGACCAGCTGGAGGATCTGGGAGTGGGGGAGATTGGGGATGGCCACGAAAATTTCTTCGAGCCCTTCGGACTGGACCACCTTGCGGATTTCGTTAAGCCGGCCGATCACCCGGGCCTTGCCGATGGAGAAGTCCTTCTTGTCGGGACTATCGTCGAGGAATCCGACCACCCGGTAGGTGGTGGTGGGGTGGTCCTGCAGTTTCTGCAGGATCCGGGCCCCGGCGTAACCGGCGCCCACGATCAGGACTTTGACCCCGTCCCGTCCCTCGGCCTTCAGGTATTTTTCGATCCGGCGGAAAATGCCCCGGGAAAGCCCGAGAAAAACCAGGTTGGAAAGCGAGGAGACCAGGACCACGGAGCGGGCGAATTCGAACTCCCGGAAGAGGAAAGAGATCGACATGGTGACCAGGAGCCCCAGGAGGGTGAGCTTCAGGAGGGACCGGATCTGCTCGATCCCCTGGGGCTCGCGGGGGCGGCGGTAGAGCCCCAGCCCGGCCCCGATCAGGAGCCAGGAAGCGATGATCAGCGGGAGCCCGATTAAGTAAGGGCGAAAGTGATTGACCGGGTTGTCGAAGAGGGGGGTCAGCCAGAAACGGATCCAGTAGGAGGCGATCCAGGAGAGGGAAAGAAAGCAGGCGTCCAGCACGATCAGGAAAGACTGGCGGACGCGGCCCTGGGCAATATTCATGGTTTTTCCCCCGTTTCTAATTTTAAACCGGGGGGATCGGAGAATAAAGGTTTGAACCGGGGATTGTCCTTGATTTCATCCTGGAGCCAAGGCCAGAGGGAGATGGCCAGGCGGAAACGCCGGCGGGCTTCCGCGGTTTCCCCCTGCCCCAGGAGAATGGTGGAAAGCAGGTAATTGGCCCGGGGCTGGTAGGGTTGAATCGCCAGGACCTGTTCCAGGGCTTTTTGGGCTTCCCGGGGGAGCCCGAGCTTGAGCAGGACCTGCCCCTGGTTCAGGCGGGCGGGGTAGAAGGTGGGGTAAAGCTTCAACGCCCGCTCGTAGGCGGACAGGCTTTGCGAAAGCAGCCGGGGGTCCTGACCGGCGTTACCGAGGTTGGAAAGATAATTTCCATAAAGGAAGTGGGAAAGGTAGCTGAAGGAATTTATTTTCAGGGATTTTTCGATCGCGACTATCGCCCCGGCGTAGGAAGTCCGGGCCTCGGCCCGGGAGCGGGCCCGGTAATAGTCGGAAGCGATCCCGCGGCCGAGGAGGAGCAGAAAGGCACCGTAAAGAAGCAGGACCAGGACAACCAGAAGCCAGCGGAACAGCGGGCGGCGGATGAAAATGATCCGGGTTTTGGGCTCGGCGGGAGACAGGCGGGCCAGGCCGGCGCCGAGGAGGGCCAGGACCACGAGCGGCGCGGTCTTGGTCAGAGGGTGATCGAAACAGGCATCCAGGAGCAGGGCGCCCGAAGCAAAGATCAGGGCGAGAAGGAGGCGGGAATTTTCTTCCGGGAGGTTTCGGAGTTTCCGGGCGCGAATCAGGGGGAGGAAGAGAAAGCAGAAAGCGCCGGCGAGCAGAACGAACCCGACCAGTCCGCTTTCGGACAGGACCCGCAGATAATCGTTGTGAGGGCTTTCCGCGATCTGGTCGAGCTGGGCCAGCTCGCGGGCCAGGCGATCGCTCTGGGCCCGGGGAAACTCGACCGGGAAATTTTCCGCCCCGACGCCCCGGAGGGGGTGGGAACGGATCAGGCCGAGGGTGTCTTGCCAGACCAGCAGCCGGATCCGGTTGGAGCTGTACTGGGTCGAGAAGAGGGTTTTCAGGTGGGTGAAGAGGGTTCGCTGAGAGGCGGTCTCGGGGATTTTCAGGAAGAGACCGAAAACGATTATCCCCACGGCGAGGAGGAGAATCAGAAAACGTCGGCGGAAGGGACGGAGGAGGAAGAAGAGGGCGGGGGGCAGGATCAGGAAGGCGGCGACCCAGGCGGCCCGGGAGCGGGAGAGCACCAGGAGGGAAATCTGGAGGAGAAAGGAAATCCCGGCCGCCAGGCGACGGGGAGTGGAGGCCGTCCCCAGGAGAACGGCGGTCAGGGGGAGGGAAAGTGCCAGAAACTGGGCGGCATGGTTGGCATGGTCAAAGGTGCCCGTGACCATGGGCTCCCCGTACAGGTCGGGGATCCTTTCCCAGAAGATTCCGGCGGCCTGGAAGAGGCCCAGCAGGGCGACGATCCCGGCGGAGATGGAAATGAGAAAAAGCAGGGAATAGTAATCCTCGGCCCGGGTGAGGCAGTTAACCAGGAGCCAGTACACCGAGATTACGGCCAGCAGCACGGCCAACCCGTGGAAAGCGAAATAAGGGCTGGGGGCGAAGAAAAGGGACAGCCCGGTCCAGAGCAGGAAAGCCCCCAGGCAAAGGTGAAGGCGGTGCGGGCGGTAAAGGATTTCCCCGGCGGACAGGCTCCGGACCAGCCAGACAGCCAAGCCGGAAAAGGAAAGGAAAAAGAGCAGGAATTCCTTGCCCAGCTCGAAGTTGTAGAAATTCTGATAAGGAAGGGAAAATAAGGGAAGAAGAAAAATTAATAAGGATACAATTAACTTTTCCATTTTTAGATTTGGTTTCAAGATTGCCGCGCCCTCGTCGGACTCGGGCTCGCAATGACACGTCCTATCGTCATTCCGAGGGAGCACATTCACTTTGTTCAGTGTAAACTCCGCAACGCAGCAACCTGATTATGCGAGTAATTAATAACTGCCATATTAAATTGGACAAAAATTATTTTGATTTATCCCATGTAGGTTATATTTTACTTTATTCATTGCTTTATCCTAGACGCTTTTTGACCCGCCCGGGGATTTCTACTATATATTAAATAGAGTTAAGAAGCCTAAGAGTTTAAGAAGCCTAAAAGTTATAGGAAGATAGTTAGTCAAAAAACCCCAACGAAGATAAAATTAATTGATCAGAAAAAAGGGGTGGATAGGCAATGATGTTAGGGGATGACTGGTATTCTCTCGGGCTTATCTCGATCGAGCGGGAGGTGGAGCGGATGATCCGTTCCTTTTTCTCCGAGTTTCGCGAGAGTCTGGCCCTGCAAAGGGGACAGCCTTATCCCCTGGTGGATATCCATGAGACCAAAGACAAAGTCCGGATCGTGGTGGAGCTAACCGGCCTGACTGACCAGGAAATCGAGTTACACGTCTCCTCGGATATCGTTATTATCGAGGGGGACAAGAAAGAGGTTGAGACCCCCGGAGAGCGGCGCCGCTACCTCTGCATGGAGCGCGAATTCGGGCGCTTTCGCCGGGTGATCGAGATTCCCGGGTCGGTGGACACCGGTAAGATCGAAGCCTGGATGGAAGAAGGGGTGCTCTATCTTGAGCTTCCCAAGGTGGTGGACCGCCGGGTCCGGCGGCGCAAGATTTCCATCCGCACCCAGGAGTAACCCGGACGGAGCATGGCATGAGCGAAGGGGAAGAAAAAGCAGTCGCCCTGGAAAAGGAACTGGATCCCGAGGAATTGCGGATCCCGGAAGTCCTGCCACTCCTGGCCGTCCGGGACGTGGTGGTCTTCCCCTACATGATCATCACCCTCTTCGTGGGCCGGGAGATTAGCATCCGCTCGGTGGACGAGGCCCTGGAGCGGGGCCGTTTCATCTTTATCGCCGCCCAGAAAAGCCCGGCCGAGGAAGACCCTAATCCCAAGGATATCTTCGAATTCGGAACGATCGCGCTGATCATGCGGATGCTGAAGTTGCCCGACGGCCGGGTCAAGGTCCTGATCCAGGGACTCGAACGGGGCCGGATCCGCGAATTTACCCAGGAAAAACCTTTCCTGGCGGTCCGGGTGGAGCGGGTCGCCGAGCTTCCCGCCCCGGAGCTCAACCTGGAACTCGAGGCCCGGATCCGGAATGTCCGGGAACAGCTGGAAAAGATGGTTTCCCTGGGCCGGGTGGTTCCCCCGGATTTCATGATGGTGATCGAGAATATCAACGACGCGGGCCGGCTGGCCGACGTGGTGGCCGCCAACCTGAATCTCAAGATCGAGAACGCCCAGCAGGTTCTGAAGACCATGGACCCGATCCAGCGCCTGACTTCCCTGAACGAGATCCTGGGCCGGGAACTCGAGCTCCTGACCATGCAGGCCAAGATCCAGTCCCAGGCCCGCGAGGGGATCACCAAATCCCAGCGGGAATATTTCCTGCGCGAGCAGTTAAAGGCGATCCAGGGCGAGCTCGGGGAACTGGACGAGCGGCTCTCCGAGATGGAGGAGCTCCGGAACAAAATCAAGGCGGCCAAGATGCCCAGGGAGGTGGAAGAGGAGGCGGAAAAACAGCTGACCCGCCTGGAAAGGATGCACCAGGATTCCGCCGAGGCCACGGTGGCCCGGACCTACCTGGACTGGCTGATCGAGCTTCCCTGGAGCAAACAAACCAAGGATTTCCTGGAACTCCCCCAAGCCCAGAAAATCCTGGAAGAGGATCATTACGACCTGGAGCGGGTGAAGGAAAGGATTCTCGAATACCTGGGGGTGCGCAAGCTGAAACAAGATATGCGGGGCCCCATTCTCTGCTTCGTCGGCCCCCCCGGGGTGGGGAAAACCTCCCTGGGCCGGTCCATCGCCCGGGCGATGGGGAGAAATTTCGTCCGGATCTCGCTCGGGGGCCTGCGGGATGAAGCCGAGATCCGCGGCCACCGGAGGACGTATGTCGGGGCGCTCCCGGGCAAGATCATCCAGGGGATGAAGCAGGCCGGTTCCCACAACCCGGTTTTCATGATGGACGAGGTGGACAAGCTAGGGCAGGATTTCCGCGGGGACCCTTCCTCGGCCCTGCTCGAGATTCTGGACCCGGAGCAGAACACCAATTTCACCGACCACTACCTGGGGGTGCCCTTCGACCTCTCCCGGGTTCTCTTCATCGCTACCGCCAATCTCCTGGACTCGATTCACCCGACCCTCCGGGATCGGATGGAGATCATCACCATTTCCGGTTATACCGACGAGGACAAGCTGAACATCGCCTGGAAATTTTTGATCCCCCGGCAATTGGACGCCAACGGACTGAAGCCGGGGCACCTGGAGTTCTCGGATAAGGCGATGAAGAAGATCATCAGCCAGTACACCAAGGAGGCGGGCCTCCGCAATCTCGAGCGCGAGATCGCCCAGGTCTGCCGCAAGGTGGCCCGGAAGGTAGCGGAAGGGGAAAAGGGGCCTTTTCATATCGATCCGCACTTCGTGGAAAAGCTACTCGGCCCGCCCCGCTTCCTGCCCGAAGAGGAGGAGGAACAGGATTCCGTGGGGGTTTCCACCGGCCTGGCCTGGACGGAGAACGGCGGGGATATCATCCGGGTGGAAGCCATCATCATGAAGGGGAAGGGGGAGCTGATCCTGACCGGGCACCTGGGCGAGGTGATGAAGGAATCCGCCCGGGCCGCCCTCTCCTATGCCCGGAGCCGGGCGGACCGGTTCGGGCTGAACGGGAATTTTTACCGGGAGAGCGATATTCACATCCACGTCCCCGCCGGCGCCACCCCCAAGGACGGCCCTTCGGCCGGGATCACGATGGCGGTGGCCCTGGTTTCGGCCCTGACCCGGATCCCGGTAAGGCGGGAAGTGGCCATGACCGGGGAAATCACCCTCCGGGGCCAGGTGCTGCCGATCGGGGGACTGAAGGAAAAGACCCTGGCGGCCGCGCGGGCCAAGATCAAGGAGATCATCATTCCCGAGCAGAACCTGAAGGACCTGGTCGAGATCCCCAGGTACGTGAAGAAACAGGTGAAGTTTCTTCCGGTCCGGAATGTCGACCAGGTGATCGCCATCGCCTTGCGGAACAAGATCAAGGCCGGCCCTTCCCAGCCCCGGAAAGCCTCCCAAAATATTTCGAGCGGGAATGTCCAAAAAGTTGCGCGAGCTCGGCGAGCTTGCAATCGTTGACTTGATCCGGAAGAGATTCCGGGATTTTCGTCCCCGGGCCCTGCGGGGGATCGGGGACGATGCCGCGGTGATTCTTCCGTCCCCTGGTTCCCGGTTGCTGGCGACCACCGACCTTTTAATCGAGGGGGTGCACTTTGACCTGGTTTTCACCCCTCCCCGCGACCTGGGATTCAAGTCTCTCACGGTGAATCTAAGCGATATCGCGGCGATGGGGGGCGTGCCCCGTTACGCTTTCCTGGGGCTCGGGCTTCCCGCCGGGCTTTCCCGGGATTTCCTCCGGGATTTTTTCTCCGGCTTTGCCCGGGCGGCCCGGAGATATGAAACCAATCTCGTCGGGGGGGACATCTCCCGCGCCCCGGCGGTATTCATCGCGGTGACGGTTTTGGGCGAGACCCTCCCGTCCGGTTTTATCGGGCGGGACGGGGCCCGGCCCGGAGACGGGGTTTTTGTCTCGGGCTGGCCGGGGGAATCGGCCCTGGGATGGGAATTTTTAAGCCGGGGCAAAAAGCTGGACCCGGCAGGCCGGCGCTGGATCCGGAAGCACCTCGTCCCCGAACCGCGGCTCCGGCTGGGCCAGGAGTTGGCCCGCCATAAGCTGGCCAACTCCCTGATGGACCTTTCCGACGGCCTAGTCCTGGATCTTAAGCGCCTGGCCCGGGAGAGCCGGGTCGCCATCGAGATCGAGGCCGACTGGATCAAGCTCCCGGCCGGTTTTGCCGCCTCGGCCCGGAAGATCGGGCGGGACCCGCTCCGGCTGGCCCTGACCGGGGGGGAGGATTACGAGCTGGTTTTCACCGCGCCCCCGGGAAAATGGGAGGCGGTGGAAAAGCTGGCCCGGAAAATAAAGCTTCCGCTCCAACGGATCGGCAGGGTAAAGGCGGGAAAACCGGAGGTCACGGTGAAGGACCGCCAAGGGAAAATCCTACCGTTTTCTCGAGGGGGTTACGAACATTTTGTTTCATAACAGTTTAGGTTTTTTGGGTGTCATTCCTGCGAAAGCAGGAATCCAGGGTTAAATTTTTCAGTGGTAGCCGCAGGCTTCAGCCTGCGAAAATGGCGCAACCTAAAGGTTGCGGCTACCTATCTTGTTAAATATGTGGTTAGAGATAAACGGAAAAGAACAATGACTTTGAAAAAAGTACCGGGCCGATTCATTACTTTTGAAGGAATAGAGGGATGCGGAAAATCCACCCAGACCCGTCTCCTCGCGGATTATCTTTCCAGCCGGGGTCTTAAGGTCCTGGTCACCCGCGAGCCGGGCGGAACCAGGCTCGGCGAAGCCATCCGCAAATTGCTGTTGGACCCGGCCAACGCCGGCCGGATCGATCCCCGGGTCGAACTCTTGCTCTACCTGGCGAGCCGCCAGCAGCTCCTGGCCGAGGTGATCATTCCCGCCCGCGCCGCCGGGAAGATCGTGCTCTGCGACCGTTACGAGGACGCCACGCTGGCCTACCAGGGGGCGGGGCGGGGCCTCGGGATGGAAAAAATCCGCCGGCTCCTCAAGTTCCTTCCGCTTCGGGTTCAACCGGACCTGACCCTGCTTTTCGATTTGGACCCCGCCGAGGGATTCCGGCGGATCCGGAAAGCGAAGAAGACGCTCGACCGGTTTGAGCGGGAGAAACTCGATTTCCACCGTAAGGTCCGCGCGGGCTACCTCCGGATCGCCCGGGCTGAGAAAAAACGGGTAAAAGTAATCAACGCTGCTTTACCGGTGAAAGAGGTATACCGGCAGGTGGTCAAAATAGCGAGCCAAACGCTCTCCTCCAACCTGACCCGTTAGAACAGGATTCTTTTAAATTTTTGTCGTGGCCTTATTTAATCCCTAATAAATAAACACGATTTTGTTCGTAAACTGGGGGCCAACAATCTTCCAAAAATTTGTTAAAGAGCGCGGCCTTGCTATTTTCATTCCGGGGCGGGAAATAAACACCGAAATGGCTAATTCGTTCCAATTCATCCGGGTCGTAGAGGATGTGGGTGATTTTCAGCTGCTTTAATCCGGCCTTTATTTCTATAACATCATTGGATTCTTTCAGGATTTTGAACAGGGGATTGGCATTGAATACGGAAGGGCAGATATTTTGAATATCCAGGTAAAAATTTCTGGTTTCCCCCAGGCATAAAATCTTCGCGGAGGGGGGCAATTCGGTATTCGCTTTCTCCATTACGGGATAAGAGCTTAGAACCCGGGACATATATAATTTGTCATCCATCCCTTCGAAAATAAATTTTATTGATTTTGTCCGATCAAAGATTTCCAGGAAAACGAAAAAATTTAACGCAAAGATCAAGATAAAAACCGCCTGCATAAGTAATCTTGGATAACCTGGTTTTTTGTCTAAATTATCGAAGGCGTAACCAATGAGCATGAAGGTAACGATGATGGCCGGATATAAAAATCTAATCATCCAAAAGGTGCCAATCCAAAATCCCGCGTAAAGGATGAGGAAATAAATTAAGAGCCGGATTTCTTTCCATTTCCTTCGGAGAAAAAATATTAAAGGCAGGAATATTAAAAAATGGGGTCCGATAAACGATCCGAATTCGATATATTTTTTTACCAGAACAGTATTATTTAAGAAAGTTTTTACCAGCTGAGGAATCGTATGGAGAAAATCTTTTGAGAAAGTTACGTTTTTCCCGTCCCGCAATAAGGCCTGGTATTCACGGGTCTGATCCCCGTTGGGATTGAATACCTGAGGAAGCGCCGGGGAAACCGGATTCCCGGTGAAATGATAATTTTTGATCAAATAAGGAAGGAAAACAATCAACCCGACCCCGCAATAGATGGAAATATTTTTTAGCAACTTAAGGGAGCTTAACTGACGGGTGATGATATTTTCGATTGCCATCAACAAAATAAAAATTCCCAAAGAATAAATGAGCCCGGTATATTTCACCCCGATTGAAAGCCCGGCAAACACCGCGGACAGGACCAGGATTTTCGGACTCCGACAATCAAACCATTTAAGCAAAATAAAAAGGGCGAGCAGGTTAAACCAGGCGAATTCTATATCCACGTTTGGCAGGCTTATCCATTGCATTAATCCGGGAGTCATGACCAGGAATAATATGGCGAAATTGGCGGCGGAATTGCCCCAGCGGTTTCGGCTGAATGAGTAAACCGTAAGCAAAAGAAAGATGCCCAGGGAAAAATGGATAAGATTGGCGGTCAAGGGAGAATCCAGAATCATCCCCAGCAGAAAAAGCATTTCCGCTATTTGAGGGAAATTTGCATAAATATTTCCCTCGATGAATATGATTCGATGGGAGGCGATATAGTATTTAGGAACCCCGTAGTGGTAAATTAGATTATCATAGAATGAAACCGGGGTAAGATTTACCAGAAATGAAGAAAGGATAATTACCGCCGCTCCCCCGTAAAAAAAGACCTGCTTCCAGTCAGAAAACCTGAAAAAAACCAGCAAATTCTGTTCTTTTAATTGCAGAACCCATTTTTTAAGGTTTCCATAAAATAGCAAAAAATTGATTAATAAAATTGCATAAAAAACCTGAGGATATAACCATCCCAGGAACCCGATCAAGAGAACCAGGTGGGCATATAACCCCAGGCCCACCCCGGCCGAGCAAACAAGCTTTTCTAATAATGAGGGGAAATTGAATTTAAGTTTTTCTAACAGGTAACTTCCCAAGGATACCGATAAGGCGATAATAAAGGACACGAGGAAGGAATTTTTTATTATGGTGACAAAGGATTTCAGCAGGAGCAGATAACTATAATCGGACATGAAAAAATTGTTCATGATGGATTTTTGCCAATGGAACAAAGGTAAAATTCCGAAATGAAGATCTTCGGAAATGGACCGGGGCTGAGGGTATTTCGAATCATCAAGGATTGCATGGTTAATGCCATGGAAGGCGTTGGGTTGATTTAACGTGTAGACCCATCTTATCGCATTTAGTGTCGTGCATCCAACACTTCGTTACATTAATTTCGAAGCCGTCATTCCCGTCTTTCTTCTATCTGCCCGCAAAAAAGCGGGGTCATTCCCATCCCGCATCAGAGTGCGGGATAAACTCCAGTGGGAATCCGATTAAAAGGCTGGATTCCCCCGGATCAAATACGGGGCAGGCTCAGTCAAGCCCGGAATGACAAGAATGTAAAGGGACTTTCGACGCAGTACATTAGGTTGCTAATGATAACAATAAGGGGGAAAATTTTTAGGTTGCGGGCCAAAGAGGTTTTCGCCAATGAGGTCCCTCCCCACCCGAGGTCAAGACGCGGCCAAACATTTTGCAATAGATAGAAAATTACTATAATTAGACGGCTCGTGGTTATGGACATCGGGTGGGGGAGAAACTATTTTTTTAACCTGGGCGAATAATCAAGGAGGGATTTTTGGAGCTGAGACAGGAATTAAAGCCATTTTTTGAGCCGGAAACCGTCGCGATTGTCGGGGCCACCAAGGGAATCGCTTTCGGGGCCGGATTGCCCCTCTGCCTTTCCGAAAACGGCTACCGGGACCGGCTCCGGCTGGTCAATCCCCGGGAAAAGGAGATCATCGGGCTTCCGGTTTACCCGGACGTGGAGGCCATCCCGGGAAAGGTGGATCTCGCCATTGTGGTTGTCCCCGCCCCGATCTGCCTCCCGGTGTTCCAGGCCTGCGCCCGGAAGGGAATCAAGTCCATCATCCTGGAGGCGGCCGGCTTTTCCGAAACCGGGCCGGAAGGGAAAAAGCGCGAGGAGGAACTGAAGGAATTCGCCCGCCAGGCCGGGATCCGGGTGATCGGCCCCAACTGCATCGGGGTGGTGAACACCGCGAACCGCTTCATCTCCACCCAGGTTCCGCAGGAAAGCCTGGCCCCCGGGCCGATCTCGGTGGTGGCCCAGAGCGGGGTGTTCGGGAACATCATTCTCGACTGGGGGCCGGAAAACGGGATCCGCTTCAGCAAGGTGATCACCATCGGTAACCGGATGGACGTGGGGGAGCTCGACCTGATCGAGTACCTGGCGGACGACCCGGCCACCAAGGTGATCGTTTTATATCTAGAGGGAGTCCAGAACGGCCGGGCCTTTCTTTCCCTGGCCGCGCGGGTGACCCGGAAAAAACCCATCCTGATCCTGAAGAGCGGGCGGAGCGAGGTGGGCCGGAAGGCCGCCCTCTCGCACACCGGCAGCTTGTCCGGGGACGACGCCATTTTCGAGGCGGCTTTTCGCCAGTGCGGGGTGGTTCGGTCGGATGACTTTTTCGGTCTCTTTGACCTGGCCCGGGCTTTCTCGGTGGCCTCCCTCCCGAAAGGGCGGAGGGCGGGGATCATCACCTCTTCCGGCTCGATGGGGGTGCAGACCGCTGATACCTGCGTGAACCTGGGGCTCACGATCCCGGACATTTCCGAGCGGAGCCGGAACGAGATGAAAAAGATCGCCCCCGCCTGGATGTCCATCCGCAATCCCCTGGACGTGGGGCCTTCCGGACTTTTCGGCGAGGGCCTGTCCGTGATCCTTTCCGATCCGGACCTGGACGGGATTATCGGGATCCCGGTCCTGCCTTCCTTCGTGGCCAAGGAATTCGTCCGACAGGGGGTCCCGCCGGCCTCGCTAGTGGGAAACCTGCCGAAGGAATTGCTGGGGCCGGGAGGGAAAACCCTGATCCTGGCCCCGATCGGGAACCGGGCCTGGATCGAGATCCTCCGGGAAGCTTTCGGAGACCGGGTGCCGATCATCAGCTCGCCGGAGAACGCCGCCCGGGTCTTCTCGGCCCTGGCGAGATACCGGGAATATCTCGAAAAAACAAAATGAATTGCGGATTGCAGATTGCGGCCTCCGGCCCGGAGGGATTGCGGAATATATAAAGAAAGTTTCGGGTCTCTAGTTTCTGGTTTCGGGTTAAACCAAAGAAACTCAATAAACCAGATTAACCAGAACGTAGCCTCCGGCTCGGAAGAGCCTACGGCTCGGAGAGGGCAAGGCTTCAGCCTTGCGAGAAACGATAAACGGGAAACGAAGGAAATCAGGTAACCAGGGAATCAGGGAGTGGATATCAGGGCAGCAGGTGATCAGGAAAATATGATTGATTTAAACTCGAAACCCGAAACCCGAAATTATAAACTTTGATTTGAGAGATGCGCTGGGAAGAGATAATCGGGCATAAGAAGGAGATCGAGATGCTCCGGAGCGCGGTGGCCAGCCGCCGCCTTCCCCCCGCCTACCTTTTTGCCGGGCCGGAGGGGGTGGGCCGCCGGGAGGTGGCCCGGGCCCTGGCCAAGGCGGTTTCCTGCCCGGAAGGAAACCGGGGGGACTTTTGCGACGCCTGCTCGGTCTGCCGCCGGATTGATTCCGGGAATTTTCCCGAGGTGATTTTTTACGGCGCGGAGGAAGGAACCATCAAGATCGAGAAGATCCGGGAGCTCAACAAGTTACTTTTTTACCATCCCGGGGAGGGAAGCCGGAGGGTTATCGTGATTGACGGGGCGGAAAAGTTCACCCCCCAGGCGGCCAATTCGCTCCTGAAGATACTGGAAGAGCCGCCGGGAGGCGCGATTTTCATCCTGATCGCCCCGGGCCCGGAGGGATTGCTCCCCACCATCGTGTCGCGCTGCCAGCGGGTGCTTTTTTCCCCCTTGAACGGGGAAGAGATGGCCGCTTACCTGGAAGAGAAGCGGGGGGTGCCCCGGGTGGAGGCCCAGGCGATCGCCGCATCCGCCCAGGGAAGCCTGGCCCGGGCCCTGGCCATCACCCCCGAATCGCGCCAGCATTTAAGGGAACTCGCCGGCCGGGTCTGGCGGGAAACGGACGCGGGAACCGGGCTCGGAGAGGAAGTCATGGCCTCCGACCGGGCGGAACTCCTGGAAGAGCTGGAATTTTTCCGGGGCCTGTTCCGGGACCTGATGGTCTGGAAGCTGTCCCCCGGAAAGAGAGAAAAGGGTTTGCCGCTCATTAACCCCGACCTCGAGGATCTGCTGGAGGCCGAGCGGGAAAGAGACTGGGAGGATATCTTTCGGAGACTCGAGATCCTGGAATCCACCATTTCCCTGGTGCGGGCCAATGCCAATCCGCGCCTGGCGGCGGATCAGCTCTTTCTGGGGAGAAACTAATGCGTTGCCTTTTTGATTTTTGATATTTGAATTAAAGGTCGGGGTTCTCCGACCTGAACAGAGGAGAATAACGCTTGTGGCGAAAAGAATAGTAAAGGTCAAGGCCCGGAGGGTCGGGCAGATATACGATTACGACGCGAGCGACCTGGAACTCAAGCGGGGGGACCGGGTCCTGATCGAGACCGATAAGGGTTTGGGCATCGGCACGGTGGTGCTCGAGCCCCAGGCCGCAACCGAGGAGGAACCCAAGCGGGAAAAGCCGCTGAAAAAGGTCCTGCGCCGGGTGAACAAGGACGACCTGGAGCGCGAGGTGCGCAACACCGAACGGGAACAGGAGGCCCTGCGCTATTGCCAGGAACGGATCCGGGAGATGGGCCTGACCATGAAACTGATCCAGGTGGAGAATTTCTACGACGGGAGCAAGATGATTTTCTATTTCACCGCCCGGGACCGGGTGGATTTCCGGGGACTGGTCCACCAGCTGGCCCAGCGCTTCCACACCCGGATCGAGATGCAGCAGATCGGGGTCCGGGACGAGGCCAAGCTCCTGGGCGGGGTGGGGATGTGCGGGCGGATCCTGTGCTGCCAGGATTTCCTGTCCGAGTTCGAGCCGGTTTCGGTCCGGCTGGCCAAGGAGCAGGATCTGCCCCTGAACCCGCAGAAACTTTCGGGGCCCTGCGGCCGCCTGCTCTGCTGCCTCTCCTACGAGAAGGAGGTTTATCAGGAGCTGGTCCGGGGGGTGCCCCAGATCGGGGAAAGAGTGATGGTTACCCAGGGGCGGGCCGAGGTGCTCTCCCGCAACATTTTTGGCCGCCGCCTGAAGGTGCGCCTGGAAAGCGGGGAGGAGGCGGAAGTGGCGATCGCGGATATCCGTCCCCTCTCGGAGGGCAAGCGGGAGGCCCCGGTTCCGGGGGAAGAGGCGGTGGAAGCGCTCGAGGAAAAGCGCCCCGAGAGGAGAAAACCGGAAGGGCGCAGGCCGGAAGAGCGGAGGAGAGAAGAGAAAAAGCCCCCGGAGGGGAATAAGGGTTCTTGATGGAAAAATATTATCTAACCACGCCGATATATTACGTCAACGACGTTCCCCACATTGGGCATGCCTACACAACGGTGGCCTGCGATGTCCTGGCCCGTTATCAAAGGATGAACAAACGGGAGGTTCTGTTCCTGACCGGGACCGACGAGCACGGCCAGAAGATCGAGCGGGCGGCCCGGGAGCGGGGGCTGAAGCCCATCGAGCTGGCCGACCAGGTGGTGGAGCGCTTCCGGCAGCTCTGGGGGAAGCTCAGCATTTCCCACAATGATTTTATCCGAACTTCTCAGGAGCGGCAGTACCGGGCGGTGGCCGAAATCTGGCGCCGGGTGAAGGCCAACGGGGATATCTACCTCGGGGAATACGAAGACTGGTACTGCGTCCACGATGAAAATTTCATCCCCGGGCTCCAGGAAGAAAAACCGGTCTGTCCCGACTGCGGCCGGCCGCTGGAGAAACTCAAGGAGGCGAGCTACTTCTTTCGGATGAGCCGTTACCAGGAAAAACTGCTCCGGCATATCGAGAGTCACCCGGAATTTATTTCTCCCCCGACCCGGAGAAACGAGATCCTGAGCTTCGTCCAGGGCGGTCTCCGGGATCTCTCCGTCTCCCGGACGACTTTCCGCTGGGGAATCCCGGTTCCGGACGACCCCGGCCATATCATTTATGTCTGGTTTGACGCCCTGACCAATTACCTGACCGGGGCGGGGTTTCCGGAGGAGGATTCCCGCTTCTCCCGGTTCTGGCCGGCGGACCTGCACGTGATCGGGAAGGATATCCTCCGCTTCCACGCGGTTTACTGGCCGGCCTTTCTGATGTCGGTCGGGCTCCCGCTGCCCCGCCGGGTTTTTGCCCACGGCTGGTGGACGGTGGAGGGCAAGAAAATGAGCAAATCGCTCGGGAACGTGGTGGACCCGGGGGAGGTGGCCGATCGTTTCGGGGTGGATGCTTTCCGCTATTTTCTCCTCCGGGAGGTTCCCTTCGGGCTGGACGGGGACTATTCTCAGGCGGCCCTAGTGGGCCGGATCAATTCCGACCTCGCCAACGACCTGGGAAACCTCTTTTCCCGGATCCTGGCCATGGTGGTGCGCTACCGCGGCGGGGAGTATCCCCCGGCCGACACCGGTCCGGAGGAGAAGACCCTGATCGCGGCGGCGGAAAAAGCCCGGGAGGAATATCACCGCCTGCTCCCGGAGCTGGCCTTCCAGTCGGCTTTAATCGCGGTCTGGGAATTTGTCGGAGCGGTGAACCGCTACCTGGACCGGGCCGCCCCCTGGAACCTGGCCAAGGATCCGGAAAAGAAAGGCCGGCTGGACACGGTGCTTTTCGCCAGCCTGGAGTCCCTGCGCTGGATCACCCTGTTCGTTTCCCCCTTCCTCCCCGATTCCGGGGTGGAGATGCGGAAGCAGCTGGGGATCGCCGGGAGCGAGTGGAACGATGGATTTTCTTCCCTCTCGGAATGGCGGGTTTCCTGGCCTCCCGGCCGGGTCCAGCGGGGTCGAGCGCTTTTCCCGAGGATAGAATAAAAAATGTTTGAAGTTTCGAGTTTCGGGTTTCGGGTTCAGAAACTCAGAAGGGGAGGCCAGAAACCCACGACCTCAAAAGCAAAACCGTAAATTTTTCTCCGAACCCTCAACCCTTTTTTTCAGTTTATGCTTTCCGTCCTTTAACTCGAAACCATAAACCTGAAACTATAAACTTATTTTTCCCCCATGTTCATAGATACCCACGCCCATCTGAATTTCCCGGATTTCGCGTCCGACCTTCCGGCGGTGTTGGAGCGCAGCCGGAAGCAGGGGGTCACCCGGATGATCGTGGTGGGGGCCGGGAAGGGGATGGAAGGGAACCCGGAGGCGGTGGAACTGGCCCGGGGGACCCCGGGGATTTTCGCCACCGTCGGGCTTCATCCCCACGAGGCCCGGGAATTCAGCCCGGCCGCCCTCTCCGAACTGCGCGCCCTGCTCCAGGCGCCCCGGGTGGTGGCGGTGGGCGAATGCGGGCTCGATTTCTACCGCAACCTCTCCCCCCGCCGGGAGCAGTTCCGGGCTTTCGAGGCCCAGCTGGAGCTGGCCCTCCAGACCGGCAGGCCGGTTTCCATCCACTGCCGCGAGGCGCACCCGGAAACGCTGGAGGTTTTAAAGCGCGCACGGTCCGGCGGTCTTCGGGGGGTGATCCATTGTTTTTCCGGGGGAATGCCGGAGGCCCGCGAGTACGTGGAACTCAATTTCTGGCTGGGGATTACCGGGGCGGTAACCTATCCCAGGTCGGAGAAGCTTAGGGGCGTGATCCGGGAAATGGGGCTTTCCCGTCTTCTGCTCGAGACCGACTGCCCATTTTTAACGCCCCAGCCGAAACGGGGCACCCGGAATGAGCCGGCTTATATTCCCTGGGTGGCCGAGGAGATCGGCCGGATTCTCTCCGTCCCGGTGGAGGAAGTGGCCCGGGTGACCACGGAAAACGCGAATCGGCTTTTTAAATTAGAAGAATAAGAATAATGCGGAATTCGGAATGCCCTTCGACAAGCTCCCCGCCGCTTCGCGCGGGACAAGCAGGATAAACGGAATGAAGCCCGAGGAATTAAAGGTCGGTCCCCAGGTTTTGAAAATTAATCCGGAAGAAGCCGGGGAGCGGGCGGATATCATCCTGGCCCGCCGTTTCCCCGAGCTTTCCCGCACCCGGATCCAGGGACTGATCGTGGGGGGAAAAATCATCCGCGGAGAAGGCCGGGGGCTCAAGGTCGGGACCCGCCTTTCCGCCGGGGAAAGCCTGGAAATTCTGGACTGGAGGAAACCGGAGGAGCCGGGGAGGGGGAAGCTTGCCCCCGAGCCGATCCCGCTCGAGGTGGTTTATGAGGATCAGCATCTTTTAGTGGTCAACAAGCCGGCGGGGCTGGTGGTTCATCCCGGGGCGGGCCGGTCCGGGGGCACCTTGGCTAATGCTCTCCTTTATCGCTACCAGAAACTGCCGGAGGCGATCGGATCGGACCGGCCGGGGATAGTCCACCGTTTGGACCGCGACACCTCGGGACTCCTCCTCGTGGCCAAGGATGAGTTTACCCAGCGAACCCTTTCCCGCGATTTCCAGGAGCGGCGGGTGAAGAAGGAATACCGGGCCCTGGTTTGGGGCGAGTTTAATCGGGACGAGCTGAAACTCGAGGGGGCGATCGGGCGCAACCCTAATGATCGGAAAAAAATGGCCGTGGGTGGGCTCAAGAGCCGGGAAGCGGTCACCCGGGTCCGGGTCTTGGAGAGGTTTAAGGGGTTTACCCTGCTCCGGGTTTTTCCGGAGACCGGCCGGACCCACCAGATCCGGGTGCATCTGGCCGCGCTCAAGCACCCGGTGGTGGGGGACCTGGTCTATGGGCGGGCTCGGAATCTTCCGGGTTCCATTGCCCCGGGGATTCAGGGGGCGCTTATAATGTTGCCGGGGTTCGCCCTGCACGCCTACGCCCTGGAATTCAAGCACCCGATCTCGGGGAAGACGCTTTCCCTGCAGGAGCCCCTGCCTGATTCGTTTGCCGAGCTGGTCAAACAATTGTCGGCGGCGAGATGAAAGAATGAGGTATTTTGTCCGAGATGGGAAAGCCCAACCACGATCAATTAATAAATTTTCCCTCCCATATCATTCAATTCAATGCCTTCAATTTGTGTTAAACCAAAGATAGCTCAAAATGATCGCGAGCTTTTTCCCGGGGCGGAACTGTCGCCCGCGGGGTTTTTCCGCCTCACCGGGTTTTCCCGTTTCCCGGGTTTTGTCCACGGTTTTACCCGCAAGGTTGAAGAGGCGGGAAAACTGAAGGTGGGTGGATATTCCCCGCTTTTCCTGAAACAGGTTCACGGAGACCGGATCATCGCGGTGGAGGAAACCGGGGCGGGGTTCTCCCCGGAGGGGATTACCGAAGACAAGCAGGTTCCCGGGGACGGGATGATCACCGGCGCGCCCGGGGTGATCCTGGCCATCCGGGTGGCCGACTGCCTGCCGGTGATCTTCCTGGCCCCGGAAAAGGGGGTGGTGGGGATCGCCCATGCCGGCTGGCGCGGGACGCGGGCCCGGATCGTGGCAAGGCTCATCGCGGCGGGGAAAGAGCGGTACCGCCTGGCCCCGGAGGACCTCTGGGTGGGGATGGGGCCGGCGATCGGCTCGTGCTGTTACCAGGTCGGCCCCGATGTCCAGGAGGCTTTCCGGGTTGACTTTTCCGATGCGGACGATTATATAAATCTGGCACCGGATGGTTCGCTCCGGTTGGATCTGATCCGGGCCAACCAATCCCAGCTCCGGGCCGCCGGGGTTCCCGCGGATCAAATCTTTGCCATTTCTCTTTGTACCTTTTGTCGGGATGATCATTTTTATTCCGCGCGAAGGGAAGGCGGAAAAGGCGGACGGCAGGTGGCCTTCGTGGGCCGGATCGAACAAAGTGTTGCGGTAGAAAAATATTTGTAGTATAAGTTCTTATATCTAATTAGTCCTCAGGATTAAAAAGGATAATCTTTTAGGATCCCTCGGAAATTTGCAGATTAATTTTCTTCCCGGCTTTTAGCCAAACAATCGGAGGTAAAAGAAGAAATGGGAACCCAGGTTCAGGGGCAGACTGAGGTAATCGAGTCGGAAAAAGGGACGGGGAAAGGGAAAAAGAACAACTCCGACAAGGAATTGAATCTACGGGAATTGAAGTTGATGAAGATGTCGGAACTGGTGTCCCTGGCCCGCGATTTGAACCTGGAAGGGGCGAGCGGGCAGAGGAAACAGGATTTGATTTTCTCCCTCCTCCAGGCCAAGGCCGAGCAGAACGGCCTGATTTACGGAGACGGGGTCCTGGAGATCCTGCCCGACGGTTTCGGGTTCCTCCGCTCCCAGATCTACAGCTACCTGGCCGGCCCGGATGACATTTACGTCTCCCCCTCCCAGATCCGCCGGTTTGATCTCCGCACCGGGGATAACGTGGCCGGGCAGGTCCGTCCCCCCAAGGAAGGGGAACGCTACTTCGCCCTGCTGAAGGTCGAGGCAGTTAACCTCGAAGACCCGGAAGCGGTCCGCGACCGGGTGCTCTTCGACAACCTTACCCCCCTCTATCCCAACGAGCGGATCAAGCTCGAGTTTGAACCCAAAAACTATACCATGCGGATCATGGATCTCCTGACCCCCATCGGCAAAGGCCAGCGGGGCCTGATCGTCTCGCCGCCCCGGGCCGGGAAAACCATGATCCTCCAGGCGATCGCCAACTCCATCACCGCCAACCACCCGGAGATCGTGCTCATCGTTTTACTGATCGACGAGCGGCCGGAGGAGGTGACCGACATGCAGCGCTCGGTCAAGGGCGAGGTGATCAGCTCAACGTTTGACGAAACGGCTTCCCGGCACGTGCAGGTGGCCGAGATGGTGCTCGATAAGGCCAAGCGCCAGATCGAGCACAAGAAAGACGTGGTCATCTTGCTGGATTCCATCACCCGGCTGGCCCGGGCTTACAACTCGGTGGTACCTCCCAGCGGGAAGGTGCTCTCCGGCGGGGTGGATTCCAACGCCCTCCACCGCCCCAAGCGGTTTTTCGGGGCCGCTCGGAATATCGAGGACGGGGGTAGCCTGACCATCATCGCCACCGCCCTGGTGGAAACCGGGTCCAAGATGGACGAAGTAATTTTTGAAGAGTTCAAGGGCACCGGCAACATGGAAATCGTCCTGGATCGGCGCCTGGCCGACCGGCGGATCTTCCCCGCGATCGACATCAACCGCTCCGGCACCCGGAAGGAAGAATTGATCCTCACCAAGGAAGTCCTGAACCGGCTCTATATTCTCCGGAAGATCCTGCAGCCGATGCCCCCGATCGAAGCGATGGAATTTATGCTGGATAAAATGCAGGGAACCAAGACCAACGCCGATTTTATCGAGTCCATGAATAAATAGGAGAGGAAAATTGCAAAAGGAAATTCACCCGGAATATAAACCCACTCGATTTCTCTGCGCCTGCGGGAACAGGATCGAAACCCGCTCTACCCGGGGAGGGGAAATCAAAATTGACATCTGTTCCAACTGCCATCCGTTCTTTACCGGAAAGCAGAAGCTGATCGACTCGGCCGGAAAGGTGGAACGCTTCCAGCGCCGCTACTCGCAGGCCGCCCAGGACGCCCGCTCCGCCAAAGCCGCCAAATCCGTCAAATCCGTCAAATCCGCCAAGGCGAAGTAACCAGGCTGATCCCAGCCCTCGGAGAGAGCGGGGCCCCGACGGGTCCGAGCTTCCGGGCCAGGAGGGGACCGGCTTATTAACCGGATGCTGAACTCCAAAACCTTAGATTACCTCGAGAAGCTCGGGTCCCATTACGACGAGCTTTCCCGGAAGCTGCAGGACCCGGCGGTTTTAAAGAACCCCCCGGAGACCAAAAAGATCGTCTCGGAGCGGCGGGAGATCGAGGAACTTGCTCAGGCCTACCGGGAGTGGCGGAAGGTGGAGGCCGAGAAGAAAAAGAACGAGGAGCTGTTTGCCGAGGGTGATCCCGAGTTGAAAGAGCTGGTCCAGGAGGAATTGCAGACCCTGAGGGACCGGGAGAAGGGCCTCGAGGGAAAAATCCAGGCGCTCCTGGTGCCCCGGGATCCCCGGGACGAGAAGAATATAATTATCGAGATCCGGGCCGGCGCGGGCGGAGACGAGGCGGCCCTGTTCGTAGCGGATCTTTTCCGGATGTATTCGCGGTACTCCGAAAGGAAAGGCTTCCGGGTGGAGGTGATGAGCAAGAGCCAGACCGGCACCGGGGGCTTGAAGGAGATCATCGCCCTGGTGGAGGGCAAGGGGGCTTTCCGGCGCCTCCAGTACGAGAGCGGGGTGCACCGGGTGCAGCGGGTGCCGGCGACGGAAGCCTCGGGACGGATCCATACCTCCACGGCCACGGTGGCGGTCCTGCCGGAGGCTGAGGAGGTGGAGGTGGAAATCAAGCCAGAGGAGGTCCGGGTGGATTCCTTCCGGGCCTCGGGACCCGGGGGCCAGAACGTCAACAAGGTGGAGTCGGCGATCCGGATCACCCACCTGCCCACCGGGATCGTGGTTCAGTGCCAGGACGAAAAATCCCAGCATAAGAACCGGGCCAAGGGGATGCGGGTCCTGCGGGCGCGGCTGATGGATCGCTATCGCCAGGAACAGGAAAAGGAAATTTCCCAGGCCCGCCGGACCCAGGTGGGAACCGGGGACCGCAGCGAAAAGATCCGGACCTACAACTTTCCCCAGAGCCGGGTCACCGATCACCGGATCGGGATGAGCCGGCACAACCTGGAAGGCGTCCTCGACGGGGAACTGGATGAGCTGGTGGAAGGGGCGATCGCCCATTTCCAGACCCAGGCCGCGGAATCTATCCTGCAGACCATGCCCGGGCAATAAATCGCTCGGCTTCATTTTTTCTTTTATATCCTGCGTGTCCCACCTGTACCATTTATCCTGCCCCTCCGGGGTTCTAGTCCCGAAGACCCGTTCGGGGTCGAGGGAAGCGAAGCCGAAGGACTTTTCCCGCGTTTCTCGCCTGGTCAAGTTTGAGAATCGCCCGATAATTTATAAACTTACCAGATGAAGATAACTCGCAGCGCCCTGGTGGAATGGGGGAAGGAATATCTCGAAGGGCGGGGGATTCCCGGCTCCGGGGTCGAGGCCGAGTTGCTTTTCCTTTCGGCGGGCGGAATCGCCCGGGCGGAATTTTACCGAGACCGGGAGGCCCCGGTCGCGCCGGCGGAAGAGAAGAAATACCGGGAATTGATCCGGAGCAGGGGGGAACGGGAACCGCTTTTTTACCTCCTGGGGGAGCGGGAGTTCTGGTCCCTCCCGATCCGGGTAGCCCCCGGGGTATTAATCCCGCGGCCGGAAACCGAGCTGTTGGTGGAGGAAGCGATCCGGCTGGCAAGAGAATGCGGATTGCCCTTCGACTTCGATCAGGGTAAACGGAATGCGGCCTCCGGCCCAGTAGGGCTTACGGCCCGGAGGGATTGCGGAATGGAAAAATCTTCTTCCCGTCCGAACCCGAAACCCGAAACTCGAAACTCGGAACTGAATTTCCTGGATTTGGGGACGGGTTCGGGAGCGGTCGCCCTGGCCCTTCTGACGGAAATCCGGGAGGCCCGGGCCTGGGCCACGGATCTGTCTCCCGAAGCTCTCCGGATCGCGGCCGGGAATGCCCGCCGCCTCAAACTCGAAGACAGAATCCAGTTTTTAGCGGGTGATCTTTTCGCGCCCCTGGAGCAATATCACGGATTTTTTGATCTCCTGGTATGCAACCCACCCTACATTCCGAGCGCCGTGATCCCGACCCTGGCCCCGGAGGTTGCCAACGGCGAACCCCGGTTGGCGCTGGATGGGGGGGAGGATGGTCTCGGGGTCATCCGCCGGGTGGCGGAAAAAGGATTTCAATTTCTCAAAACCCCGGGGTTTTTACTGATGGAGATTGGGGATAACCAGGCCCGGGCGGTAGAGGAAATCCTGGCCCGAACCGGAGGGTATGAAGAAATAATGATCCTGCCGGATCTTTCCGGAAGGGACCGGGTGGTCAGGGCAAAGAAGAAATGACGATTGCGGATTGTAGATTGCGGATTGCGGAGTGAAAACCAAAGAAATCATAAGAAATGACGATTGACGAATGCAAAAAAATTGAATCGTCAATCTAAAATCGTCATTCGTCAATTAAAATGACAGACCAGATAGACCAGGTAGACCAGATAAGCTCAACAAACACGGGAAAGTTGTAGTATATTATTTGAGGGGAAACGGGTGATGGAAAAAATGGTAATCAAAGGCGGAAACCGGCTCTCCGGCCGGGTCCGGGTCAGCGGGGCCAAGAACGCCGCCCTGCCCGCTCTCTCCGCCACCCTGCTCTCGGACGAGGAAAGCGTTTTTTCCGGTTTTCCCCCGGTGGCGGACATCGCCACCATGGGAAAAACGCTCCGGGAACTGGGCTCGGAGGTCGAATCCGCCGGCGAATACATCCGGGTGAAACCGGGAGATTCCGAGAAATTCACTGCCCCCTACCGCCTGGTAAAAACCATGCGCGCCTCGGTCCTGGTGCTGGGACCGCTCTTGGCCAAGCGCAGGCGGGCCAAGGTTTCCCTGCCGGGCGGATGCGCGATCGGGGCCCGGCCGATTGACATGCACCTCGGCGGCTTCCAGGCCATGGGAGCGGAGATCAAGATCCGTCATGGTTACGTGGAGGGACAGGTCAAGGAACTCCGCGGGGCCCGGATCCACTTCCACCGCTCCACGGTTACCGGGACCGAAAATGTCATGATGGCCGCCTGCCTGGCCCAGGGCGAAACGATCGTGGAAAACGCCGCGCTGGAGCCGGAGGTCGTGGATCTGGCCAACCTGTTAAATCAGATGGGCGCCCGGATTTCCGGGGCGGGAACCGAACAAATCCGGATTGAAGGGGTAAAAAAAATGACCGGGGCCCGGTACCGGATCATTCCCGACCGGATCGAGGCGGGAACCCTGCTGATTGCCGGGGCCATGAGCGGCGGGGAGGTGCAGGTTGAAGGACTGGTATTTGACCACCAGAAAGTCCTGGTGAAAAAGCTCCTGGCTGCCGGGATCAAGGTGGAACATGAATACGACTGGATCCGGGTGACCCGGACGGGGAAGGCGAAGGCGATTGATATTGAGACCGAACCTTTCCCGGGTTTCCCCACCGATCTGCAGGCCCAGATGATGGCCCTGCTTTCCACCGCGGAAGGAACCGGCACGATCACGGAGAATATTTTCGAGAACCGTTTCATGCATGTCAGCGAGCTCGACCGGATGGGCGCGAATATCCGGGTGGAAGGCAAGTGCGCGGTGGTCAGGGGGGTGGAGCATCTTTCCGGGGCCCCGGTCATGGCCTCGGATCTCCGGGCCAGCGCGAGCCTGATCCTGGCCGGCCTTTCCGCTGAAGGAGAGACCGAGATTTCCCGGATCTACCACCTGGACCGGGGTTACGAAAGGCTCGATCTCAAACTCGCCCAGCTTGGTGCCGACATCAGGAGGGTGAAAGAATAGATATTGAAAATCAAAATGCAAAAATTAAAATTAAGGAAAAGACGTCTCATTTAAGAAATGTTGATTGTAAATACTAAAAGCCCGGGTTTCGAACCGGGATTTAAGCGCCTGCTGGCCCGCCGCCAGGCCCGGACCGGGGAGGTGGAAGCCGTCGTCCGCCGGGTGATTAACTCGGTCAGGAAGGAAGGGGATCGGGGCCTCCTGAAGAGCATCTCCCGGTTCGACGGGTTGAAATTGAAAGCAAAAAATCTCGAGGTGCCCAGGGCCGAATGGGACAGGGCTTTTAAATCTCTTACCCCCTCCGAGCGGCGGGCACTGCAGCAGGCGGCGGAGCGAATCCGGGCCTTTCATCAGAAAGCGGTTCCCCGGGGGTTCTTCTGGGTTTCGCAGGGAATCCTGAGCGCTTCCCGCTGGCTCCCGCTCGAGCGGGCCGGGGTCTATGTGCCGGGAGGCAGGTACGGTTACCCTTCCTCGGTATTCATGTCCGTGATCCCCGCCAAAGTGGCGGGGGTGGAGGAAATTATCGTGGTGACCCCCCGGAAAAAGGGCGGGGTGAACCGTTATGTCCTGGCCGCGGCGAAGATTTCCGGGTCCGACCGGGTATTCGGGATCGGGGGAGCCCAGGCCATCGCGGCCCTGGCGTTCGGAACGGAAACCGTTCCCCGGGTGGATAAAATCGTCGGCCCGGGCAATATCTACGTGGCCACGGCCAAGCGCCTCGTCTTCGGGGAGGTGGGAATCGATTCGATCGCGGGGCCGAGCGAGGTATTGCTCGTCTCGGACGGGAGCGGGAAAACGGAGGAACTCGCGAGCGAGCTCCTGGCCCAGGCCGAGCACGATGAGGATGCCTTCGCGATTTTAATTTCCACCTCGGAACCCGAGCTGGCCGAAGTGGGACGGATGATCCGGACGGAATTGGAAAAGGCCGGGCCGGATTCCACCGCGTCCAGGTCCTGGAAGCGGAACGGCGCCCTGATCCGGGCGGCCAATCTGCCGGAAGTTTTCCGGCTTTCCAACCGCCTGGCCCCGGAGCACCTGGTCCTGGCGGTGAAGAGCCCGGAAAGTCACCTGAGGTCCATCCACCAGGCCGGGGCGATTTTCCTGGGGCTCTCCTCGGCGGTGGCTTTCGGGGATTATCTCGCGGGGCCCAGCCACATCCTCCCCACCGGCGGGAGCGCGCGCTTTCTCTCGCCTCTGGGGGTGGAGGATTTCTGCAAGCGCTCCAGCGTGATCAAGGTGGAGAAAAAAGGAATCCGGAGCCTGGGCCGAACCGTGATCGCGCTCGCCCGACTGGAAGGATTGGAGTGGCATGCCCGTTCGGTGGAGATCAGGATGAATAAGTCATCGGCCCGAGGTCATCAGTCCTAGGTCCGAAGTCAGCAAAGAAGAATATGGTTTTTAGCTCGGGACTTCGGACGGAAAATATAAGGAGGCTTTATGGAACGGCGGGGCGAAAGGGAGAGAAAAACCAAGGAGACCGCGGTCCGGGTGACGGTCAACCTGGACGGCCAGGGTGACTACCAGGTCAAAACCCCCATCCCCTTCTTCAACCACATGCTGGAACTTTTCGGGCGGCACAGCCTGATTGACCTGAGGGTGGACGCGAGCGGGGATGTGGAGGTTGATTACCACCACACCGTCGAGGATGTCGGGATCACCCTGGGCGAGGCCATCTCCCAGGCCCTGGGCGGCCGGGAGGGAGTCTGCCGCTACGGGGAGGCCACGGTGCCGATGGATGAGGCCCTGGTTTCGGTGGCGGTGGATCTCGGGGGGCGGCCTTACCTGGTGATAAATTTATTCGGCCGGGGGGAGGCGGGTCCCGACCGTTACAGCGCCAAGGCCGGGGAGTTTGACCTCAACCTCCTGGAGATTTTTTTCGCCGCCATCTCGCAGAAACTGGGAGCCAATCTCCATATCAACCTTCATTACGGGAGCGATCCCCATCATATTGCCGAGGCAGCTTTCAAGGCCTTCGCCCGGTCCCTGATGGAGGCCACCCGGGTCAATCCCCGGATCCAGGGAGTGCTTTCGACCAAAGGAACTCTTTAAAAATCCCAATGACCAATTCCCAAATCCCAAACAAATCCCAATTTCCAATGACCAAAGTGAGGTGCAATGGATTGGGATTTTGGATTTGGGATTTACTTGGGATTTTGGATTTGGGATTTTGGATTTGAATTTATGTTGGTCTTTCCGGCTGTTGACATCCAGGGGGGAAAAGGGGTCCGGCTTTACCAGGGGGATTTTGCCCAGAAAAAGGTTTACGCCGATGATCCTCTCGCCCTGGCGAAGAGATGGGAAGGAGAGGGGGCGGAGCATCTTCACCTGGTGGCCCTGGACGGGGCCCGGCTGGGGAGCCCGGAGAACCGGGATCAGATCCTCCGGATCCGGAAAGGCGTCCGGATTCCGATCCAGGTCGGGGGTGGCATCCGCACCCGGGAAGATGCCCGGGTTTACCTCGAGGCCGGTATTG
>JAPLJI010000161.1 GCA_026388655.1 Pseudomonadota bacterium | reverse complement strand
GTCTTTCCTTCCGCCAACCGCACCGCCTCCCGCTTGAAAGACGGTTCAAACTTCTTCTTCCGCTTCGCTTCCATGAACACACCTCCTCCCATTAGATTACCTTTGGTTTTCGATGTGTCCATATTTCAGGGACAGGTCAGTGTGGCTTGGAAGAAAAATTGCCGGATTTGTCTGGGATTCACAAGCAAGTAGTATATATTGATCCCCTAAATACAAAATCAGAAAATATAGATGTTTTTGTTTCAAAACATTTTCGTTACGCCTACCAAAAGGAATATAGAATTACCTGGCTTCCAACTAAGGTTGAAAAAAAACTCGATCACCAGGATATTGTTATTGGAAATCTTGAGATTTTGTGTGAATTGATCTCTTTAAATAGTTAATTCTCCCGCCCTAAAGGCCGGGGCTTCAAACGTTCTGTCTGCTCCGCAGGCGAATAGCCTCTGCTTAAAATATCTATTTTTTCCGTTTTACCAGGTTCGTTAATCTTTCTATTTCTTTTCTTAAAGTAGTAATCTCTAAAATATAATCATTAGTTGTTTTTTCTTCCCCCTCTTTTACTATCCTATAAGTTGGTCCAACTGGTTTTTCCTTTTTTTTATCTAAATTTGGTTCTGGTAGTGTAACCTTCTTTTGATTTTTTTTATCGTCTTCTCCCATGTTCAACCTCCTTGATTAATAGAAATTATAACAATAATTTTCTATTTATAAAATATATAACGATATATGTTATATATAATGACAATGAAAATATTATAATTTTATCTATTTTATTTAATATTTCTGCATCTTCGTCATTTCTTTTATTATTAATTTCTACCATTCCCGTATAGTTTTCAATTAATAATTTATCAAATTCAGAATCAATATTTTCATTTTTCTGCGCTTGTGAATTGGTTATCGATGAATAGTATTCTTTAAGCTTATTGATAAAAATATTCATATCAAGAGGCAAAGTCGGATAAGCAAAATTTCTTGGAGAAACAATATTGATAAAATAATAAATTGATATTATTGAAATTATTGTCATAAAAAATACTATTACAAGCTCACATAGATATTTTGAATAATAAACATTTACTAAAAATAATTGTGGAATTTCTTTTATTGAAAAGATAAGTAGGTTAATATTTAATACCAAAATAATAAGAAGCAATGAGATTCTATTATAAGTATAATTTCATCTATTTATTTGTACGGAATATATATTTCTGTATTCTTCTATAAGCTTTTTGCTGAAATCTTTTTCATTTGAATTTTGCATAAAACACCCCTACTTAATTTAATTCTTTTCAGACTATTTATAATTAACCCCGATATGCTCAATTTCAACTTATTTACAAAACAAGTTCTAATTCTTTCTTATCTTTATATACTGCTTCAATTAATTGAAGATAATATTTAAAAAATCCCTTCCCTAAGGTCCACATTTCGTAAACCGCACCTATTGACCACGCTTCCATCCAGCTTCTTAGATCTGGTTCATATTTCATAAGAGAATTTAAACGCTTCAAATCATTTTCCATAAGAACAATTACAACTTTTCTATAATTGAACTTCCTTGCCTGAGCCAAGCGGTCTTTGGCTTCGGTTATGTTCCCTGATATCTGAATTTCTACCGCAACCTCAGGATTTTTTCCTCTCAACCAAGCAACATCCAATTGATAAGAATGATCCGGTGAGATTTTATACTTCGTTTGGGTATTAAAATCCATCCATGAACCAATCTGTTCAAGCATTTCCGCCAAACGATCATGAAGTGATTTTGAATTTAAAGGCAAACCAAGGATTAATTTTTGATAACCATCCTCACCAATTTTCTTTTTCCTTACTATTTTATCTGGCTGCTCTTGAACAATCTTTCGTTCAGCCATTATTTTACGCATTTCGGATTCTATCAAACAGAAATCTTCTTCAGGAATTTCGCGAATACTACCTTGGAAATATACACCCCAGAATTCTTTCTTTTTAATAAAACTGAGATCTGGCACAAGGCGTTTGGCGTCAATTAACTCGTCATCCTGTAATACAATTTCAGGCTCTGATGGTCTTCTTGCTGGCCACATTTCTTCATCATCAATCCAAACTTTAGAATGATCTTCATAATATTCTCCGGTGATTCTTGCAATTGCGCCAAACTTTTGAAGGCCCATTATGTAATAAATAACCTTATCATTAATATCCATTTTTTGAACTTGTCGTTTGAACCTTATGGGAATTCCCTGGAATTTAAAACCTATATGTTCCTGATCATGTTTAAAGTTATCAGCTGATGTTACCACAAGCCAATATTTCATTTGAATTATCTCCTTATATTATTGAATTAAAAATGGCTTCATCTTTATTAAGAGACAACTAATATTTTCTCTTTATATATTTCGCAATATCACTATGGTATTTTTCATTCATGTCCAAATAGGCATGTTCTATAAATTCCGCAAGGCTTACAATTTTCTCTTTATTATTTTCTAATAAGAATCCACTTTTTATCATATTTTTTAAAAACATAAGCATCTGAAATGAAGCATTGTTAACAAATAAATCAAATAATAATACTCTATTATCTGGAAGAAAAAGATTGTCCCTTTTATTAATATTTAAAACTAAATTCCCAAATGATTTATGCACAGAGATATGCATAATCGATTTAAATGCACGCAATGAATCTTTCAAATCGCTGGGGATATTTCTATCATCATAATTATTAATTTTATTATCAATATCCTTGACATGTTCGTTTATCAATTTTTCTTTCTCCTTATCAGGTAAGTTACGGAAACTACTATTTCTCATTTTTCCAAAATAATCTTGCACTTTTATGACGCCATTTTGTATAGCATTTAAACCTTTATTTAATTCAAACACTGACCTTAAAATGCTAAGGGCATCAACATAATATCCTTTGGTAGCTATAATAGATGAAGATCTGATTCTTTTAAAAGCTTCGCTATACAATAAAATACGCATATCCATATTATCTATTCCAATTAATGTATTGTTTGTGTCGTCGGAAAAAAGAAATATGAACAAATTAAATATTTTAATGAATCCCGGATATACAGGTTGTTGAGTTATTAAGTGTTCAATCTTATTTTCATATTTTATTATTAATTCTGCTTTTTGAGGGAATAAAGCTTTTAAATCATTGATTTTCATTCATATCACCCTTCATTATTCATATTTTTACTTTTTTTAATCTTCCCAGCCTTTTGCAAATTGAGTTCGAGAAGTGCCGCGAGAATCTGATCATCAGTTATTCCGGGATCCCAACCGTATGCCATAAAAACGGCTTCGTCGAGTTTACGGTGGGCCAGGTCAAGCCACGTAGGGCGATCGTTATAAAGCTGAGTTAAGGTACGCTTCTGCAAATGTTTTGAACTCGCTTCGTCTTTCGGCACAAGTCGCGGGTAGCGTACAAGGCCGATGTTGGTCTTACCATTCACCGTCGCCTTGTTAATGTACCCGTCCCACGGACCCCCTGCCGTGCCGTGAAATTCCAGGATTTCCTCGCGCGTCAACTCCGTCGGATTTAGCCAGAGCTTCCGCAGATCGTTCAATTCCCGTGCCGCGTCTGCGATTGTCTTCCCTTGCTCCGGGTTTGGCTTCGGTAAAGGGAACGTCTCAAAGCAAGAAGTTGGAGTGTACCGAAAACCACTTTCTCTTTCCCGAACTTGCGTACCCTGCGACCTTGACCATACTTCATGAATTCTTGAATGCAAAACACCAAAGAAAAAATCGTCATCGCGAGCAAAAGCATATGTCGCAGTGTCGGGTTCAACGATCGAATCAATCCAAACAAACAAACGATATTTAGATACTCGCGGCGTACATATTAAACGTGCAAACTGCTTTGATGCACTTCTAACACCTTCACCGCTACGCCGATAAATCCACCAAAGACGACGAAGTCGCTCGTCACGGTTTTTTTCGCGTTCTGGTCTAACTTTTTTCAATATGTACTCAAATGGAGCTTCATAGTGCGAGGCTTCGGCTTCGGACAATCCTGGTGGAAAATCAATAGTCCAAATGAATTGGCGCACTTTAACGAGCGTCTCTGCATTGACCCAAGGAAAAATCACATCGGAATTAGGTCGGCCATGAGGATTTGGTAATTGAAGTAATTCAAGCGCTTGTTCATCATTCAATTCAAACGCGCCGCCTTTTTCAGGCGGTCTTAAGAAAATACTTTTATTTTCCAGAAGTGATTCGGCTTTTGTAATGTCGGCCGTCGAAGACAAGTTTGAATTAATTTTTCTGATTATTTTTCCATCCAATATTTTAGTTTCTTCTATACCGTTATCGAAAGCAACCATACTTACGTGAACGTTTGCGCCGTCCAAGATCCAATCCCTATCTGCGATGGCCCAGAAGATGTCCCCGGTTTCCTTGATACGTTTTAATACTTTGCGGTTTGCCCCACCACGTATTCCTTGCGTCGCAAGCAACCCGGCACGCTTGCAGCGGCCTTTTTCTATATAGGCGCGGGCTTTCTCAAACCAGTAACAGCATAGATCGGCTTCGGCGGTTACTCGGCCATTCCAAAGTTGGAGCATTTTATCAACATAATCATCACCGAGTTCCCGGCGAAGGAATTTACTTCCAAGAAAAGGCGGATTGCCGACAATGAAATCAACCTTCGGCCAGTCAGGTTCCTTCGGGTTTTTCGGATCTGATAAATCAAGAATGGCATCCTTGCATTGGAAGTTGCCTTCCATAGGGCGCAAGATCGGTTCCGATGGATAACCGAAACCGTTAAATCTGATCCACTGAAGCCAACCAATCCAGACCGTCATTTGCGCCAGGTCGTAAGCGTAGGGGTTTATTTCAATACCGTATAACTGCCAGGGACCAACTAGCGGCAGGAACGCGCTCATACCTTTTTCCATTGCGAAGACTATCGCTTCCTTCTCCAAGTCTTTCAGTTTTTGCAGGGTCACATACAGGAAATTGCCGGAGCCGCAGGCCGGATCAAGAACCTTGATCCTCTGAAGCTGGGAAAGGAAATGGTGAAGCAAACTTTCCGATTCCATCCTGGCTTTTCTCAATGCCGTCGGGGTCAAATTCTTGCTTTTCCCCTTTTCTGATTTCTTCTCTCCCGTAGCCAGCAGGTTTTCTACGATCTCTCTCGTATCATTCCACTCCTTCCGCAAGGGTTGCATAACGACAGCCTCAACCAGGATTTCGATATCTTCTTTACCCGTGAAATGCGCTCCGATCTGGGATCTCTTGTCCGGGTCAAGACCGCGTTCAAAAAGCGTTCCGAAAATCGAGGGATCAACCGCGCTCCAGTCCAGCCTTGATGTTTCGGTGATTCGTTTTACTTCCTCTTCCGTCAAGTCCGGAACGGACGCTTCGTCAAATAGACTGCCATTGAAATGTTTAATACTTTCGAGACCGAATTCTCCGCCTTTCTTCATAGCTTCAAACAACTGGCCGATGAACCGCCCAAATTTCACCGGGTTCCCCTCCGCCTTCTCCACGATTCGGGAGAAAATCATTTCCGGCAGAAGCCCGACATCCTCCGCGAACTGGCAGAAAACAATCCGGTCCAGAAAATGAGCCGCCTTTTCGGACTCAATCCCCCGCTTGCGCATGAACTCGGCGATGCCCGCGACCTGCTCCGCGGCTTCCTGGGTGACCGCTTCGCTGGTCTTGCCGGGTTTGAGTTTTTCCGGATCGAAAAATACGGCCCGAATGATTTCCAGATTGCGCGGTTCGCCAAACTTTTCAAGAGAAATTTCGTGGGTTATAGAAACGGTATTCGTAAAATTGGTATGGACAATGATCCGGTCTAAATCGCAAACGACAAGAAGAGGCGGGTTTTCCAAAGAATCACGGTATAAAAGTAACTGGTTATAAGCCGCGACCAGATCTTTGTGCTTGCCTTTATACTCCCATCCGAAAAAGTCTTTCTTCCAGACATCGGCATAGCCATCCCCACCGCCATGTTTCTCCGCGCCCTTTTCAAAGCAGAACTTTTCTCCAGTTGGATCGGCCTCCGCTGGGGTCGGATGGTCAAGTGTGCGGCAAAGGTCAATGAAATGTTCCTGAGCCGCGGCGCTCTCCTTCAACTCCGCCTTTCTCCACTTGGCGATGAATTCGGAGACGTTCATGATTTTCAATTCATTTTCAATTCAATGGATAAAACACATTATGATTCAGCAATCTGAACAATCACGCGACATTATGCTTTTTCTTTATCCGATATTTTACGTAAGGGCAGGAAAGATTGGATTATTTCTCTTTTTGCGCGAATCTTTCGGCCTTCCATGACAATCAATTCCATTGTTTTTAATACGTTTAAATCCCTCTTTACTGTCTTTGAGGTTTTCCCGGCATAAGCCTTGGCCAAGCGAGGGGTAAGCTCCGTTATTTCAGGAATCTGAACCCAATCACCCTTCGCACCCAAATCGAGCGCCAAATGCCGTTGACGGATATCACTCGGGCTATTTTTTTCTTGAAATCTTTCATGCACATAGTTGCGCCAAACCACATCCCATTGCTGTTTCCAAACAAAATCGAGCTGTTCCCGCAGTCCATCTACTAATCCCTGGACCGCGTAGTGAAGAAAAGGGAGGATATCGCCGCCTGATTTGCTGGCGATATCCAGTTGCCGGTAATACTCGGTACGGGTCTGATTGTAATGGTTGCTTAAAAGATGGGCCGCTGGCGAAGGTATCCCGGCTGAAAACATGATATGAAACTCGAGCAATCTAGCCGTTCGCCCGTTGCCATCGCCAAAGGGATGAATCCACGCCAGGTAAAGATGCGCAACCACCGCTTTAATGATCGCATATAACATTTCTAAGCCGGGTTTGGCCTGGAAATCCGGCCCATTCAACCACTGGCAAAGCCGGTCAAGCAGATACGGGCAATCTTCCGGAGGCGCGCCCCGATAAACATTGCCAACCGCCACAGAATAGTTGCGCAATTCGCCCGGAGCGGCTTCCCCTTCTTTAACCGTCAGATTGGTAAGTATCTGACGGTCATAACTGCTTATCAGTTCGGGCGATATCGCCGGCAAGGTTCTTTCTGACAGCTGCTTCCCGATGGAGTTGCAGGACGCGATGATATTATCCACTTCCTGCTTCAGGTACTGCTTCGAGGGAGGAACCTCTAATTTTCCATCGACCGCTTTTAAAACCTCGGCTTCGGAAAGGGTATTACCTTCGATCGCGGTTGTAGCCTGGACACCTTTGGCGAGATAAAGACGGTGAAGTAATGTGGCAGTTGCGGGCCGAAGCGGAACCATCGATAGGTGTTCGCACTTCGATGCAGCTTCGCCAAGGTTGATCCATAGCTCCGGGGGAGCATTACCCAGGTTAAACCCGAAAGATATCCAAGAATGTGTCTCTTCAAATTTCCGCATCTGTGTCCACTTTTATTTTTATCTAATTAGTTGAATTATATAATATATTTTAAAAATGTCAAGACATTTGTCTAGACAAATGTCCTTAATTATGTCCATTTTGTTTATATATATTATTACAGATCATCCCCTACCTGGAAAATTAACCAATCATCTTTCCCTTTTTCCTCTTGGCGTCGCGGGAACCTTTTCGCAAGCGATTGGTCAGTTCTTCGTTGAAGCGGATTCCGGCAGTTTCTGAGTCGTCCTTCCAATTCCACCATTTTAAAAGTTTTGGCTTGGGGTTTGGATTTCCCGCAAAATAAACCGCGCATCTGAAAGAATACAAAACGCATCTGTCAATCTGTTTTTTATTAATTTCACATAATCGCCGGTACAGCAATTCGGGATTTTTCCCTTTTAAATCCTTAACGCTATTTATTCCAATACTGATCAAATCCTTCTCAATACTTGGGCCGACACTAGGAACCGATTGAAGATCTGATCCGGCCTTAACCTCTTTCATTTTTAATTCTCTTCTTGGCGGTCTTTACTGCATTCAATGTCAAAAAGGCTTTTACATCGTTTATCGTCATTCCTGCGAAAGCAGGAATCCAGGCACCGTCTTCTTAAAAGCAATGGACTAAAGATTCTTTAAAAACATGAAATCCTGGATTCCGCATCAAGTGCGGAATGACGAGAACAAGGCAATCCCCTAATTCTTCATGGATTTCCTGGTAAAAATTCTCCGCTCGATTTCAGGATTATGCCGCTTTTTTTGTATTTTTCGATCAGCTTGTCCCGTTTTTCATCCGTTTGCAGAATATGGCCGTCCCAGAGAACGCTGTCGGTAATAATATTCACGGTATATCCTCTGTTTAAAGCCCCCTGGGCGGTTGCATAAACGCAATATTCGGCGTCCAAACCGACGAGATAAAGATCATTAACCTGATTCTTTATTAAAAATGATCCCAATTCCGGATTGGCAAACGCGTCTCCCTTCGGTTTGGAGAATATATGGTCGGAGGACAGGGAGATGCGCTTATCGATTTCGGCTCCCGGATTTCCTTTGATGGCCGTGCCCTTGGCAAAAACCCTGGAGAAGATCGTTCCCCAAAAACCTGCAAATTCCTGTTTGATATATACGATTACGATATTCTTTCGGGGCGCCTCGGCAATGATTTTATTAACGACAGCGATCAATTTTTCCGAATCCCTAAAAGGAAAGGGAGGTTTCGCCGCCGTACCTGTATAGTCCTCCTGAATATCAATTACCAACAAGGCCTTTTGCGGATTTGAATATTTATCAATCTTCTCGCCTCGCGTCGGTACTACCGTGTAAATAATCCCGCCGGCCAGCAAGCCCACCACGCAAAGAATAATAGCGATCAACGCAATCGATATTTTCTTGACTTTACTCATATTTCATTCCCTCTTTTCTAGATCGATAAAATATTATTTGGAACGCAAATAATAATACACCACGCTGGCGTATTCGGCTTCGACATCGTTGGCGGGGCCGTGCTCGATCGAGAAGCGGATCGAGGACTGGAACGGAATAGTATCGGAAAGATGAAAACGGTAAGCCCCGGTGGCGTCTCCCCCGTTGGAAAGGGAACGATGAACCGGGTTCCCGTGGGTGGGAAGCGAGAATGTCCCGTTCAGGAAATACCAGCCCCCTTCGAAATAATCCTCCGTCCCGGTGCCGTTAAGCACGGGCGAGGTGCTTCCTTCCAGGTAAATATGATGGTCCCCTTCCAGGTAATTGCGATGGGAGTCCCGCAATTCGGCCATGGCGAGAGTAACCCCAACCAACTGGCCTTGCCCTTTTTCATCCAGGATTAAATAATCCGCGCCCGGTGAAGTCGGTTTTTCTTCCCGATATTGAGCGTGAAAGTAGCCAAAATCCGGGGCCGGCTTGTCTTTAACCCAGGAAACCTCGGAAGAGATTGATATCGGTGAGATTCCCCGGTTTTCCAGCTCAATCCAGGCCTTTTTCAAAAACGGCATTAGAAAAAAGCAGGAAAGTGTCCGCGCCCCGGGGTCCATCACGATCGGTCGTGACCTGATCTCTGCCGGTCCAAACCCCGACCCGAATAATATTCCCATCGGCGATAGAACCTGGGCGGTAACTGCATCATCAAAAAAGACGGAAAGGTATAACGAATTCAGGGATTCTTCCGAATAATCCTCCAGGGTGAATTTCAGGCCGTAAATAATTCCATGGCCGGTTAGCTCGAAGAGCTGTTTCTTTTCTCCGACAGAAACCGTTACCTGAGATTTCTCTATTTCTTTCTTCTCCTCCGGGAGGAAATCCGATCCCACCCGTCCGAGGTTTTCCGCCGCTTCTTGAACTTTCTCTTCCCCATTGAAGACGGGCACTTCCGTACCGGGTGGATAAAGGTGGGCGATCACCTGGTAAAAGGTGGGAAGGGTTGAAGCGGCAATGACCAGACGCTCCTGGAAACAAATCGGCAAGTAGGAAAATAATCCCCCGCTGGACCGGGTAAACGAGCCCACCAGGGGAAAAGGCAACCCCGGTGTTTCTCCGGAGAAACCCGTCCCGGAGGGAATCGTCAGGACCGCCGGGGAAGCACCATCCGGATAAAAAGAAAGATCATAGGGAAGGCCGAAGGACATCAGCATGCTGGTAAACCACATTTGGTAAACACAGCCGGGTCCCTGCCGGTCGAAGATTACATATCCTTTCTCATCCCGGTAGAGATAGGAATAAGCCCCGGAGAAACCGTCGTCATTCCCCCCGGTCCGATCATAAGACGATTCCCCGACCACCTGGACGTTTACGGGAACCCGGTAGATTTGATCCAGGCGGGTCAAGCGTTCAATGCCTATGGGTACTTGAGCAGGGTTTAAGCCGGAGCTATTAGAACAACCAAGCTGTAACCCAGCGAGCAGAACGGTTCCGGGTAACAACACCAAATAGAAATGCGAATTATTTTTCTTAAATACTTTATTAACCTCCATAATAATGTCCCCCGAGGTCCCAGACCGTCAGGGGATCCCCTCCCCTGACTCCTTCGTTCACGACCTCGCCGATAAAAACGGTATGGTCGCCGGTTTCGACTGATTGGACCAGCCGGCATTCCACGAATCCGACACATTCCTTCAAGACCGGGGCCCCGGTCTTGAGCTTCTCATAGGAAACACCTTCGATGGTTTTATCATCTATCCTTTTTTCACCCTTGAATAATCCCATCTGGTTGGACTGGTTTTTATCCAATACGCAGAGAGAAAACACCCCGCCTTCTTTGATCAGATCGTGGGAGCGGCGTTCCTTCTTTACCCCCACGGCCACGAGCCGGGGTTGAAACGACACCTGCGTGACCCAGGAAGCGATCATCCCGTTGACGCCGTCACCTGCCCGGCATCCCAGGAAATAGACCCCATAGGTCAGGAGTTTGAGACCGTTTCTTTCTTTGGCATTGATCATCACTTGTTTCCTGTTTTCCCCCTTACCCTCCCCTTCGTCTTCGCTCAGGGTAAACCCTCTCCCCCCGAGTAAAACTCGGGGGCTAACCGGGGAGAGGGAAAATATAAGGGGATTAATATTGTTATTTTCCTTCCTTCTTTATCTTCCGCTTCCAGATCGCTACCGCCCCGTCCTGGCCGAAGAAAATCTGGACCAGTTCCAAGCCTTTTTTACCCCTGAGGTTCAAAATCTCCTTGAGCCTCCGAAACTGGTCCCGATCGACTTCTTCCAACTTGCATTCCCCGGTTTCCGAGCAAAAAAAGGCCAGGTCCCGGAATTCCTTGAGTGGATGCCTGGTGATCTCATATTCAAACCATTTTTTGGTTTTCATAATAACCTCCTTCTCGATAATATTTCCTTTTTGATTCTTCGCCATCGGCTCGGAATGACAAAATCATTTCTTAATCCCCTTTTAAAACTTTATGAAACCGTTGCAAAACCCCCGATATGTCATTCCTTCATTTCATTCAGGACGGCGCCTGAGCCCTTCACTCTTTGTCATCCTGAGCAAAGCGAAGGATCTGGATTTTCGGATTTCTCCGACGGAAGCGAGATTCTTCGCCCCGTTACTAAAGGGGCTCAGAATGACAGAAAAAGCTTTTTGCAATAGTCTCTTTTTTATTTTTCGCGGCGGAGGATCCCCTCCAGGAGTTCCAGGCGCTTCACCGGGGCGGGCCCGAAAAATGATTCGATCTGCTTGGCGTCGCGCATCCTTTTTTCCTGCCCGTAATCCTCGATGTAGCCGTAACCCCCGAGCACCTGCACCCCGTCGGAGACGGCCCGGCTGGCCAGCTCGGTGGAAAGGATCAGGCCGGTTTCCGCCAAGAGTTCTTCCCGTCCCTCGTCCACGGCCCGGGCCATGGCCCCGAAAAGGGCGCGCCCGGACTCCGCGATCACAGCCACGTTGGAAAGCAGAAGCCGGATCAGTTCGTGTTCGATGATAATCTTGCCGGCCTGGTAACGCTCCTGGGCGTAGGCCTTGGCCGTCTCGTAGGAGCCGGCGGCCACCCCCACGGCCAGGGCCGCGGCGGCCGGACGAAATCTCATCGTGAAACCGGGATATTCCGATCCGGCATCCGGGCAGAGGAGATAATCGGCCGAAACCTCTGATCCCCCGATTTCCAGATCCGCAACCGGGGCGCCCCGGAGACCGAGGCTCAGGATCGGCGCGCTCAAGGATATCCCCGGAGTCGTAAGATCTACCAGGAAAAAAGCAACCTTTTCCGTCCCCTTCAGGACGGCGGGAATCACTGCGGCCTCGGCTACCGGGGCGAGGGCCAGGTATTCCAACTTTCCCTTAAGCACATAGCCACCCCCCTTTTTCTCCGCCTCCACGCCCCGCGGCAGGTTCGCGGGTGAATCATAAACGGGAAAAGCCAGGAGTTTGGCCGACAGGTATTTCTCCTGGAGGGAAGGCTTCCCCCACTTGAGGAGCGCCGATTGCGCCAGGGCATTGATTAGAAGAATCGCGGCGATGCTGGCATCGGCCTGGGCCAGGAAAAAAAGAATCTCACTGAAAACCTCTATCCCCTGGCCGGTACCGCCCCTGGCTTCGGGCAGGAGAACCTGCAAAAGCCCCACCTCCCGGGCCGCCTGGACCGCCCCGGCATTGAATTCCGCGTAGGGATATCGGTCAAAGTCGATCGCCCGGGTTTTCAGTTCCTTCTGGGCGAACCTTTGCGCGGTTTCCCGGAAAGCGGCCAGACTGGCTTGATCGGCGGAACCCATGATTACCCCCTTTTTAGTTATTCAAATGAACTGCCCAGCCCGAAAAACGCAGGGCATCGAAATAAACCGGATTCATCAGATTTTTTTGAAATCTTTTTTCACCCTCTCCCTAACCCTCCCCCATCCCCGCCCTTGACGGGGCAAGCGAAGGGGGAGGGAATTAATAAGGAAATATATTCCGCTAAAAAACCTCCACCCCGGAAAGATGCCGGGCGAGGTAATGCGTGAAAATATTCAGGCGATTGAGCTGGTTAGTGCCTTCGAAGATCTGGAGGAGCTTGGCGTCGCGGAAAATCTTCTCCACCCCCTGGTCGTGGCGGAGGCCGGCCTGCCCCAAAAATTCGGTCGCGAGCTGGCAGTTTTCCATCGCCATATCCGAGCCCACCACCTTGGCCAGGGAGGACATAAACTGGACGCGCGCGTCCTGATCCTCCGAGATCGAGGACCTGGCATAATCCAGGATTTGTCGGTGCATCCAACGCGAGTGCAGGAATTTCCGGTACCAGTTTTGCCGGAAGAGCCAGGCGAGAATGGAGGAATCACTTATCCATGGCGGAAATCCGGTGACGAGGGGAATTTTCTCGAAACCCCGCATCAGGGCGAACTGCGATTCGAGATAGGCTCCGCGGGCCATCATCACGTTGATGTGCATGTTGGTGAGAAGAGCCTGGGCCCACTGCTGGTGAATCAGGGTCCGGCCCTTGTGCTTGATGCGCTTGGCTAGGTAAAGCGCCCGGTCGAAGGCCCCCCGGGCCGTGCCGGTAGACCAGGCCCCGACCGCGGTCCGGGTAATCCCGAGAACCCCGTGCAAAAGCATCCGGAACTGTTCCTGGAATTTTTCCTCCGGGAACTGGTCCTGGGCGAGCAGGATGCTCTCCTCCGGGACCAGGCAGTCCTCGAAGATCAGCTCGCTCGCGGAGCCGGCCTTCTGTCCCATCTTTCTTTCCATCCGGCCGAGCGAAAACCCCGGGGTACCGTTGGAGACCAGGAAACACCCCATGGTATTGACGGCGTCCCTCTGGTCGAAGGGCATGATCACGACATGATCGGTAGCCATGTGGCCGGTGCTGATGAAAACCTTGCGGCCGTTGAGAACCGCCCCGCCGGAGACGCGTTTGGCCTGGCACATGAGCCGGGCCTTGGGATAAAGCTCGACCTCCTCCACGTCCGTGCCGGCGGTGGGCTCGGTGATGGCGCAATCGATCACGTAGGGCTTTTCATCGTTTTGATGCGCGGCGATCTGGTCCGCCACCCGCTGGAGGATTCTCATGTTAAAGGTCATGAACACGGCCGCGAGGCCCAGGCCGTGCCCCCCCATCATCCCGCAGAAGGCGCAATCGAGCGCGGCCTGCTCTTCCAGGTTTACCATCATGGACAAACCCAGGGAGTTACCCAGTCCGCCCATGAATCCGGGTATGTATTGGGACAGACGGCCGTGCCGGCCGGCGACCCGGAGCATCTCCCAGCTGATGTGATCCGGGTTTTGCGCGTGTTTAAGGTCCTCGGAAAGAACCAGGGGGGACAGGTGCTCGCGGAGAAAATTCCGCTCATCCTCCCATGACTTCCGGACCCTCTTCACCATCGCGGGTTTATACTTGGCGAGGACCGCGAGACTGGGAAAGTTGCCGTCAAAATCGAAACGCTCGTCCTGGTCGAAGTTAAGTTTATAGGTCATGCTTTCGCCCCCTTCGCTTCATTCATGCTTTTCTTAACGCAGGCTGAAGCCTGCGGCTACCTGCATCTTTTTGCACCTTGCTCCTTGCCCCGTGCTCCCTGCTATTTACTCAGAATGTGGACGCACATCGCCGCTTCCTCGTTGCCGATGACGCCGCCGCCGTTCTCGGCGAGTGCGATTCGTGCCCCCGCCACCTGCCTTTTACCGGCCTCCCCCCGCAACTGGGTTGTCAGTTCATGAATCTGCGCCAGTCCGGAAGCCCCGATGGGATGGCCGCGCGACAAAAGACCCCCGGATGGATTGACCGGGATCTTGCCCCCGATCTTCGTTTCTCCCCGCTCGGCGTTTACCCCGCCCTCCCCCTTGGGGAAAAATCCCAGGTTTTCGGTCTGGGCGAGCTCGCCGAAGGCGGTAGCGTCGTGCACCTCGCAGACGTTGATGTCCCGGGGGCCGAGGCCGGCCTGCTTATAAGCGATTTGAGAAGCCCGCACGGCGATATCGATATCATCCCATTCCCGCTCCCGCCCGGAGGCCAGAACCGAAGCCCGGATTTTGATTGCCCGGGAGGAAACCCCGAGCCGCTTGACGACTTCCTCGGAAACCAGGATGGCCGCGGCCGCCCCGTCACCGATCGGCGCGCACATGCTCCGGGTCAGCGGGTAGGAAACCAGGCGGTCTTTGAGAATATCCTCGATGGAAATGTCGAAGGTGTACTGGGCGTTCGGGTTCATGGTGGAATGCCAATGGTTCTTGGCGGCGACGGCGGCGATCTGCCGCTGGGTGGTGCCGTAGGTTTTCATGTGCCGGCGGGCCGCGTAGGCATAGACATCCATGAAGGGAGAGCGGTCACCCTTCATCCCGACCCGAACCACCTTTTTCACCGTGTCATAGCCCAGGGTCTCGCCTAACAAAACGAAGGTGTAGAACTGATACCAATAATCCTGGAGCCGATCCCGTAGAGACTTCGATTTCCGCTCTTTCCTGGTTTTCCGGGCGGCCGTGACCTGCGCGGGAGGGATCTCGGCGGGATCGGGGGCGAACTCCTTCAGGCGGTCGACCGTCTGGGAAAGCGCGTCCGCGTCCATCCCCGAGATGAAGCCGGCGAAAACCCCGAACTTGTTCCGGTCATATATCTTCTCGGCGCCCAGGGCCAGGGAAATATCGGTCAATCCGAGGGCCACGTCTTTCCAGGCCCCGTGAAAGGCGGTCGACCCGCCGGCGCAGGCGTTCTCCACGTTCGTGATCGGGATGCCGTCAATCCCGAGGGGCCGGAGGGCCACCTGGCCCCGGATGCAGTGCTGGAAGTTCCGGATCCCCCAGCCGGAATTGGCGAACCAGGCCGACTGGATATCCTTTTTCCCCACCCCGGCATCCTTAAGCACTCCCTCCACCGCCCAGGCGGCGAGTTCGGGGATCTTATTATCCAGGTATTTCCCGAACTTGGTCATGTGCACGCCGATCACGTAAACATCCCTCATTTATTTATCTCCTTCTTTCGTTTCGGGTTTCGGGTTTCTAGTTTCTAGTTTGGAAATGGGTCATTTTGATTAAAACTTTCTCGGCAACGAGGGTTCTCCCCGGTCGAGATATCGGAAATACCGCTTCAATTGAAAATATCCCTTGAGCTGGATCGCCCCCCTCGGGCAGATCGCCACGCAGTCGCCGCAGGACATGCAGGCCGGGAGCACATCGATCATCTTGACCTTCTTATCCTTCAATTCAAGGGCGCTCGCCGCGCAAGCCCCGGCACAGAGTCCGCATCCCTTGCATTTCGCCCGGTCGATCTCCACCGTGCCCAGGATGATATCCTTCCCGAGTTTGCGAAAGCTTTCGATTTTCCACCAATCCTTGCATTTTAAATATTCCGGCATATAACACCTCTATAATGGTTAGTGTAGTTGCCCGATTTATCGGGCCGATAAGATATTTTTTCCATAAAGAGCCTCATAAATGAGGCAACTACAAAATTACTTACCCAAGAGACCGATAGACATCCTTTTAATATATTACTTTGAAGCTTCCGTCTTCTTCATACCAGTCAATCGCCTGGGTCTCGCGGGGCACTTGGCCATCCGGAACCCCGCGCGGATAACCCAGAGCAACGGTCGTGACCAGTTTATAAGGAAACTTGATCCCCAGGCGCTTCTTCCACTTGGGCATCATCCCGATCGGTTTGCAGAAACTGACCCAGCAGGTCCCGAGCCCGAAGCTGTGGGCGGTGAGCACCATGTTCTGCCCGGAGATGCCGACATCAACCATGGGATCGCCCGCGGAGCGCCGGTCCATCAGGAGGAAGATCACGGTGGGGGCGCCGTGCCAGACCCCGAGCTTTTCCTCCGCGATCAATTTCATCGCCGCGGCGGGAACGGGGTGGAACATATTATTGCTGAACCGCTGGAACAGCTTGCTGATCCACTCCTTCCACCAGGTTCCCTTTTCGATGTAGTCCGCGAATTTCATCAGGAGGCGCATCATCTTGACCACGTCCCGGCTCATCTCCTTGATCAACTCCTGGTTCTGGATGACCATGAACTTCCAGGGCTGGGTGTTGCCGGAGGAAGGCGCGAACCGGCCGGTCTCGAGGATCCGCCGGATCAGGTAATCCGGCACCTGCTTGTCTTGATAATAGCGCACGCTCCGGCGGCGGTAGATCACCTCCTCCACCGCGTTGAAGGGCGCACCCGACTCCGGGGGGATGATTTTGCTTTTCGTCCCCTGTTCCAGATCTTCCTTAACCTCGTTCATTTCTTCTCCTCTGTCATAACTGTACCCAATCGTTGAGCAGTAAATTCATTTCAAAAATAGATTGCTTCGTCGCAGAGTTTACACTGAACGGAGTGAATGTGCTCCTCGCAATGACAAAAGAAGATGTCATTGCGAGCCCGAAGGGCGTGGCAATCTCAGAGCCGGTCAAAACAAAACTCAAAAACATTTCAACTAAAAAACTTTGCTTCAGATTATTTATTTTTTCTCCTCTTCATATTTCTCCCGGTCCCAGGTGGAGGGAGTCACCCTCTGGGCCTTCAGGATATTTTTCTGCACCCGGTGGGTCTCGGTCTTCGGCAACTTGTCCACCACGTTCACGTAGCGAGGCACGGCAAAGCGGGGCAATTTTTCTTCGAGGAACTTAATCAGGTCGGCGGGGTCGACCTTCTGCTCCTCGCGCGGGACCACCGTAACCATGATGTCATCCTCGCCGAGTTCTGAAGGCACTCCGTAAACCGCGCACTCCAGGACCGCGGGGTGATTGATCACCTGCGATTCCACCTCGTAGGCGGAGACGTTCTCGCCCCGGCGGCGCATGTAGTCCGAGCCCCGGCCCCGGAAATAAAGATACCCTTCCTCATCCCGCGAAATCAGGTCGCCGGTATGCAGCCAGCCGTCACGCATTTTCTGGCTGGTGGCTTTCTGATCCTTTAAATATTCGACCGAGCTCTCCCGGTTCTCACCCACCCAGAAAACCAGTTCCCCCGGCTCACCCACCGGCACGTCCTTCATCTCCTCGTCCACCAGGCGATACTTGTTGCCCATCATCGGCTTGCCGATCGATCCGTAAGGGGCGTTTCCGACGTTGAAGGTGACCATTCCGCCCCCATCCACCGCCCCGTAGGTTTCCCAGAGTTGAACCCCGAAGCGCTTTTCGAAGGGCTCAGCCGCTTCCGGGGGACAGGCCGAGCTCAGGATGAAGCGGACATTATGCTCCTTGTCCCTCGGGTCGGGGGGCTGTTTGAGCAGGATGGCAGCCATCGCCCCCAGGGAGTTAAAGGTGGTGGCCCGGGAATGCCGAATCTCGTCCCAGAAACGCCGGGCGGAGAAACGCTTGTTCAAAGCCACCTGCGCATTGGCCCACATCGCCTGGGTAACCGTAATCCAGAGGGCGTTGGCGTGGAAAAGCGGGAGGCAGGTGAAAAGGATGTCGTTTTTACTGTAGAGGAGCCGGGCCCCCATTCCCAGGCGCCTGACCCCGGAATGAATGTAACGGTAAACCACCCCCTTGGGCAGTCCGGTGGTTCCCGAGGTGTACATGATGATGCACATATTGTTCCGATCGTAGGAGATCCCCGGGTTGGTGGCCGGATATTTCGGGTCCAGAAGTTCCCGGTAATCCCGGCTGCCGGGAGGAAGCAGAAAATCCGGGGGGGCCTCCCCGCGGAAACAGATGAACTCCCGGACCTGGGAGGTCTTGTCTCGGATCTTTTGGATTTCTTCGGACACGGTTTGATCGAAAAAGACATATTTGATTTCGGAGTGGTTGATGATGTAGGCGAGACCGTCGCCCTTGAGCTGGGTGTTGATGGGGATCGCGTACATCCCCAGCTTCTGCAGGGCATAGAAGGCGTAGAGAAACTCGGGGCAGTTGGACATCATGATTCCAACGCCCTCTCCCGGCCGCGCCCCCCGCTCCTTGAGGGCGTGGGCGACCCGGTTGGACCGTTCATTCAAGTGCCGGAAACTGATTACCTGATCCTGGTAATGGAGAAACGGGTGGTCGCCGTTCTTTTCCGCCTGCTTTTCCAGGAGATCGGAAAACGAGATGTCCTCCGGGATGGCCAGGCTCCGCCGTTTAATGGTTTCCCGGATCATCGGCCCCAGGGAGCCTTCGGTGAGCTGGTCCCGCGTAACCCGATAGATAACCCGGCTGAAAAGAAACGCCATCGTGCCATACGACTTGATTTTCCTGGTGTCCATTCCGCTCTCCCGGAACAAGCTAAATAAAGCGCCTCTTATCATTTAGAATCATCGTTAATGAATCTGATGACCTGAATTGTTTTTATTTTATCCTATTTTATAAAAATTAATAGAATTTTTTTAACATCTCCGGCCGTTTGTTCGGCTCCTGAAAAAATCGGAGATTCGTGGTAATATCCTCCCGCGGAAAGGTAAAACCACGATGGGCAAATATCTCCTTGTCTTTTGCGAAATCGGTGACCGGGGCGCCGTAGCGCCCGCTTCCCTCGAGGTCCTGGGATTGGCCCGGGAGCTCTCCGGCCCGATGAAGCTCGAAGTGGCCGCGGCTGCCCCCCGGGAAATCTCCGGGGAAGTAGCGGAATGCGGTCCGAGCTGCATTTATATCGCCCCCTCCTCCGCCCCCACCGGCTATTTTCCCGAATGGTACGCCTCCTTCCTCGGGGAGGCCGCCCGCCTGACCGAACCGGAGGCGGTCCTCTTCGCCCATACCCCCCTGGGGCAGGACCTGGCTCCCCGCCTGGCACAAAAGCTCGGCACCGGCCTGGTAACCGACGCCGCCGGGATCCGGGCGGAGGGGAAAAAACTCCTGGTCACCAAGGCGGTCTATGGCGGGGTAGCACTCGCCACCTATTCCTTGAATTCCACGCCCCAGATCATCACCTTGAGGTCACGGTTGGGAAAAATCCCGCCGAAAGAGCCGGGACGGTCAACGGAAACGGTGGAGGTCAAGCTCCCGGAAGGTGGCGGGAAACCGCATTGGGAACTCGTCAACCGGATCGAGGAAAAGTCGGCGGAGATCAAGCTCGAGGAAGCCCAGGTGGTGGTCAGCGGCGGCCGGGGTCTGGGCGGGCCGGAGGGCTTCGAGCTTTTACGCGAACTGGCCGGACTCATCGGGGCGGCGGTGGGAGCGAGCCGGCCCCCCTGCGACTCGGGCTGGATCCCCTCCTCCCAGCAGGTCGGGATCACCGGCAAGGTCATCAGCCCGCAGGTTTATATCGCCGTGGCCATCTCCGGCGCCAGCCAGCACCTGTCCGGGATGGGCGACGCCAAGAAAATCGTGGCCATTAACAAGGACCCCGATGCCAACATTTTCAAGACGGCCGACTACGGCGCGGTGGGGGATTGCCGGCAAATTCTCCCCGCGATGATCGAAACCCTCGAAAAAATAAAAAGTGAGTTATGAGTGAAACGATCCGCATACTGGTGTGTATAAAACAAGTGCCCGACCCGGAGGCGCCAGCCTCGAGCTTCCGGATCCATTCGGAAACCAAGACCATCACCGCCGAGGGGGTGCCGCCGGTGATCAACCCCTACGACGAAAGCGCCCTGGAACTGGCGGTGCGCCTGAAAGAAGCCAATCCAGATGTTCGGCTCTCCGCCGTGGCCTTCGGGGCCAAACTGGCCCGGGCCGTGCTGATGAAATCGCTCGCGGTCGGGGCCGACGAGCTTTACCTGATCGAGGATCCTTCAGTCGAAGCGGATGGGATGATCACCGCCCATATCCTGGCAGCAGCGGCGCGGAAGATCGGGTTCGACCTGATCCTGGCCGGACGGCAGGCCGCCGACACCAACGCGGGCGGGGTGGGCCTGGCCCTGGCCGGGCTTCTCGATATCCCCGCAGTCTCGTGGGCGCGCAAGATCGAGCTGGAAGAAAAACTCCTCCGGGTGGAAAGAGTGGTCCCCGAAGGCTGCGAGATCCTTGCGGGAACCCTCCCGGCCCTGGTCACCGTGAGCCACGAAGCGGGGGCGCTTCGGATGCCGAACATAATCAATGTCCGCAAGGCCAAAACCAAGCCGACCCATTCCTGGACGCTGGCCGATCTGGAAATCGGCAAGCTTCCCGGCCGGTCCGTTGAGTTAACCCGGCTCGAAGCCCCGAAGCGGGAACGCCATTGCCAGGTAATCGAAGGGGAAAGTCCGGCCGAAACCGGAGCCGGCCTGTCCCGAAAACTCGTCCAGGACGGGGTTTTAAATCTCCGAAGCTAGTCCCACTTTCCAGCCTTCCAGCTTTCTAGTGTTATGTTTCAGAAAAGCCTTTACAATAAACATCTTTTTCGTAGGGGAGCCCTTCAGGATGAGTCCCTTCAGGATAAACCATTCCATTTATCCCGAGTAACATCGAGGGACTGGCTTGTCGCCTAAACCTTCCCCTCCCTTGGCGTGCCCCGCCAAAGGCGGGGATGGGAGGGGACTGAGAGCCTGCCCTTCGTAGCTCCCGTCCTTCGAAGCTTCAGCGTCGTAGGATTAGCGAAGTAGGGGGAGGGATATAATAGACGGCTGTCCTTCGACTTCGCTCAGGATAAATAGAAAGCCGCCCCTGCATAATCAAAACCAAGGATCTTGATCACTGTAAAGCCGTTGCCGAGACACTACACTAGCGTCTTCACTAAATCCCGGTATTGATCAGGTACTCGTCAATCCCCACGCCCTGTTCGCCGGTATCGAGGTTGGTGTATTCCGCGAAATTCTCATGAATGGCCACGCTGTCGCCCTTCTCCCGCATCGGCAGATAAAGTCCGGAAAATTTCTCCGATTTCAGTCTCCAGATTTTGCCCTGCTCGTCCTCCCCGATGAAAACCGATGACCGCGGGACGCCGTTATCGAATTTCGTCTCCTCAATCCGCACGCTCACGATCCGGAGATTCCCCTCTGCCCGGGAAACAAAGCCCGAGCCCATAAACGCCTCGCCGACAACTACCCGGGACATGTTAATAGTCTTGTCGGACATCTGGACCGCGATCCAGTTCCAACCCGTGACCTTGGATTCATCGCGGTATCCCCAGGAGTGGTCCCGGTGCCCCAGGCATTCCACCGGCCGCGATTTTCCTTCGAGCTCCAGGGTGCCTTTCACGGTCAGGGCCTGTTCGTAATGATTGATGGACATGGCGCCCTTTTTTCGGGGTTTTCCCGACTTGCCGGTGGCATAATCGAAAACCGGGAAACGGGCCTGGCAATTGAGCTCAACCTTATGCTGGGGGCCGTTGAAGGTCACCCGGAATTTTCGCTCCGGCTCGAGGAACTCGAACTTGAGCCGGCCATCGGTGAGCTCTTTCGGATGATCCTCCACCGCGATCAGGTTTGAATACATCAGGATCTGATCATCGACCACGTGAAAGGCGGTAAAACGGCCCTTGCCTTCGTGGCGGGTCAGGGAAATATGGTTTATCCCCCAAGCCTGGTTTTTCCGGTCGATGAAGTTAAAGTACCAGTTCTCTTTCCAGGGAGTGTCCAGCGGTTTGGGGTATTCATGCACGAATTCATCCTGTGGTTCCATTATTTTCTCCTTTTCCCTTAGATTTCTTAGCCTTATCGATGTTATCGGTAGCGAGAAAGTTCAGTTCTCCCAGGCAGACCCGGCTGAGTACCTCCATGATCTCCTGATCCATTTCTTGCGCTTTTTCCTGTCCGAGTTTCTTCCGATTGGCATAAAAGAAATCAATGGTCCGGCTGAACTTCTCTTCCAGCTTCTCTAAATAACTCACCCCGCTGCCCGGGCCGTGGGCCTCAAATTCCCGGACGAAATCGCGGAGTTCGCCGGCGGGCTCCCCCCCGCTTTTTTCCACCGCGGCGAAGACCCGGGAAACAACCTCGGAATACAGGCGGATCCTTTCGTCGATGAGCTCATGCCGGTACTCGACCTTTTTCCCCAGGGACTGGAGCAAACCGATCGCGGCAAAAAGCTGGATCCGGGCATAATCGGATTCAATCTCCGGCGCCACCACGTTCTCGAGGGTGGCGAAAATCCTTTCCAAATAGGTTTCGATCGGCGCGAACATGTTTAATTTTTCCTCCCTTTTTTAGTCATTTTGATTTTTGAACTTTATTTGGACTTTGCCCCTCCGGGGTCCTCGTCCCGAGACCCCATTCGGGGTCGAGGGAAGCTTTGACCTTTGAAATTAACAAATTCAGATTCTTCGCTTTTCGCTCAGAATGACATTTGCGTTAGCTTCCTGGTACATGCTCAGGTTCTTCAGGACGTTGAAACACGTAAGATAACGGGTCAACCCGAAAATCCCGACCCGGAGATCGGGGTTCGCCTTGTTGATAAAGGCATTGGCGGCGGTGACCCCGATTCCGATGGATTTGTAGTCGGTGAATACGTGGTAATACCTGACCTTATCCTCGTCGATCTTGTTCCCGCTTTCTTCTTCGTAACGGGCGAAGAATTCCTCCTGGGTCATTAAATGGCTGATCCAGGAAAGCGGCCGGGCCGATTTCCAGGCGCCGCCGATAATGTAGGAGATATCCTCAATCGGGTCGCCGAGATGAACCATCTCCCAATCGATCACCGCCGCGATCCGGCTGTCCCGGGCGATGTAATTGCCGGTGCGGTAATCACCGTGGATAACGGTAACCCGGTCGTTGCTGACCAGATTGTCCTTGAGCCAGTTCGTGGCGTAGGCCACCACGGGATGATTCCGGAACCCCGCCCGGCTAATCACGTCTTCCCAGTAAAGGACCTGGGATTGGGCCGAGCCTTGGCCCGGGCCGGGATCGCCCAGGAACGAGAGCCCCAGTTTCCGCCAGTCGGCGCGGTGAATCAGGGCGATATTCTTGACGAAATCCCGCCCCAGGGATTCCCGCTCCCGATCGTCGGGGATCAGGCGAAAATCCGGGTCAAAAATGGTTTTAGAAAGCGACCACTGGTGCACGACCCCTTCCACCATTTCCATCACGTAAAAGGGCTTGCCCAGAATGGCGGGGTCAGGCTCATGCCAATAGGTTTTGGGAACCGCCACCCCGGTCTGGGCCAGGGCGGTTATGACCCGGTATTCCTTGGAAGCGTCATAGGGCTCGACCAGGCCTGATTCCGGCTCTTTTCGAAGAATCAGTTTTTGTTCAACCGCCCGTCCGTCCCGTTGATAGGAAACCCCGATGCTGTAGGTCTGCATGGACCAGCCCTCGAGGTTTTTCCATAAGCTCGTGATAGCCAGCCGGTCGGTTCCAAGCTTCCCGGCCAGGTAAGTCTCGAGTTTGCCGCGTTCCAGATCGGACATCTTTTCTTAACCTCCTCCAGAAGCAAATGATTGGACGGAAAGATTTTATCCTTTTTTTATGGATTTGCGAACCCTCCCTCAAGCAGTGAGTTGGAAAGGTTAAAAGTTGGTGAGTTAGAAAGTTGGTAAGCTATTGTTCTGGTGATCCGGCTTTCCAACTTCTCAGCCTTCAAGCCTTCCAACGTCCCAATGTTCTGGCCGCTGGCTTTTGGGCGCTCTAACTCCCCGGTTTTCCCGGGCCCGGCTTGCTGTTCCGGATTAAAAGAATCGGGATCACCGCGAGAGCAATAATTATCGAGGCAAATAAAAAATCATCGTTGATCGCCTGGACCAGGGCCTGTTTCCCCACCAGCGAACCGATCAGGACGGTGGCCTTGGTCGTCGCCTCGGCCAGCGTGCCCCCGACCGATTGCTGGACGAAATGGGCCAGGGAGGCGGCAATATGCTTGAAGGTGGGATCGTATTGGTTCAGGGCCTGCCCGTAAACGGCGGCATGGAAAATCCCCCGGCGGATTAAGAGGGTACCGAGAACCGCGATGCCAAAACTTCCCCCGATCTGGCGGATCACATTAATTATCCCAGAAGCTTGGGCGATCTTGTTTCGCGGAACGGCGGAAAGCGCGACCGTGGATAAAGGAGCAAACATCAATCCCATGGCCGCTCCCCGGATATAAAGAGGGCGCATGATCTGGTAATGCTCGGAATAAAGGGAAAGAAAACTGTTTAGATACAAGCTTAAGGCCAAAGCGGCAATCCCGATTACGATCGGAATCTTGGGATTGGCCCGATCGGCCATAATCCCGGAGATGGGGGCCGTCACTCCCTGCAATATGCCCACCGGAAGAAATACCATCCCGGCCTGCAAGGCAGTATACCCGAGCGACCCCTGCAAATATAAGGGAAGCAGAAAGGTACTGCCGAACATCCCGAGCCCGAAAATAAAGAGGATTAGATTAATGATCGTGAAATTGAAGCTTTTAAAAAGAGAGAGGTCTATGAGTGGATCCGGAACGGTAAACTCGTCAATCAAAAACACCACCAGCCCGACCAGGGAAATGGCGAAACAGGAGAGGATGAATCTCGAGGTCCAGCCGCCGGTGTTCCAGGCGGCATTCCCTTCCGCCATGGCCAGCAAAAGAGAAACCAGGAACACGGTCAGGGAGACAAACCCGATTAGATCGAAGGAGACGATCTTTTCGGTCTTGTACTCCCGCTGGACGATCCAGGTGGCGAGCATTCCCAGGATCCCCACGGGCACGTTGACGTCGAAAATGGCGTGCCACCTGAAATTGTCGATCAGCCACCCGCCGATCATAGGGCCGAAAGAAACCGAAGTAGCTGCGGCAATCGACCAGAAGCCCATCGCCATTCCCCGCTTTTCCACGGGGAACTCCCGGGTTACGATCGCCATCCCGACCGGCATCATCAGGCCGGCGCCGATCCCCTGGATGACCCGGAAAAATATTAGCGCGCTCTCGTTCCAGGAAAGCCCGCAAAGCAATGATCCGAAGGTAAATAAAAAAAGGGCCCAGAAGTAGGTGCGTTTATAGCCAAAGTGGTCGGCGAGCCAGCCCGAGGTGGGTAGCATCACCGCGAAAACCAGCATGTAGGCGGTGATTACCCATTCGGCCTTGTCCACGCTCACCCCGAAAGTCGCCATGATCTTGGGCAGGGCCACATTCACAATGGTCGCGTCCAGAACCGCCATGAAGGTGCCGATCATGATGTTGGCCAGGACCCACCAGCGGTATAAATCGTGCTCGTGGTGGAGCGATCCCACCTGGCGGGTCAGGCTTTTTCGGAAATCCTGTGCCGGTGAAGCCGCCATCTCAGTCTTTAACCCGAAAAATGCTGTTGGTATTCGCAAACAATCCTGTAGTTGCCCGATTTATCGGGCGCTTTTTAAAAAAAACGCCGATGAATCGGCATACTACAAAAAGATCAGGTCGTGAAAGACGATGAGACGGGTTCAAATGCTTTTCTCGGGTTTAAAGCGAGAAAGGTTGGACAAGCGGGAAAGGCGAGAAAGGATGAATACGTTCATTACTGTCCTGTCCTACATTTCCCGCGTTTCTCGCCTTTCTCGCTTCAGGTATGCTTATTTCACCTTGATCTTGACCTCGACCGACATCCCGGGCAGAAGCCGGGGAGAATTGGGATCGCCCGGAGAACCCGGGGCCTCCACCGAAATCTTGATCGGAACCCGCTGGGTCACCTTGGTGAAGTTCCCGGAGGCGTTATCGGGGGGAATCAGGGAAAACTTGGAAGCGGTATTGGAACCGATCTGGATCACCTTACCGGCAAAAGCCCGTTGGGAATAAGTGTCGATGGAAATTTCCACGGGGTCGCCGATCCTTATTACCGCCAGCTTGGTTTCTTCGAAATTGGCGGTGATCCAGACGTGCTCGCCATCATTGACCGAATAAATCGGCTGGGCGGGCTGAACCACGTCCCCCGGCATAACCCATTTCTTGGCGACCACGCCCTCGAGCGGTGAGGAGATAATGGTATTCTGCAGTTGCGTCCTGATTACTCCCAGCTGGGCCTTGGATACCCCCACCTGGGCCAGGGCGATATTGTACTGGGCCCGGGAAATTTCCAGGCCTTTCTGGGCGTGGTCAAACTGTTCCTTGGTCGCGCTGCCGCCTTTCAAAAGGGTCTTCGCCCGTTCGAAGTCCTCCTGGGCCCTTTCCCAATTAATTTTGGCCAGGGCCACGTTCTTCTCCGCCTGCTCCAGCCCGGCCAGGGATTGCGCTTCCTGGGCCTTGAGGTCGGAGTCATCCAGGTGAACCAGGACTTGCCCCGGCTTGACCCCGTCGCCTTCCTCCACGGTCAGCTGGGCGATGCGCCCCAGTATCTTCGAACTGATGGAAACCCGGTTCCCATCGATATAAGCGTTGTCAGTTGAGACAAACCGGCGCAGTTTGACGTACCAGTAGGCCGCCGCCACGATGATCACGACGGTGAAAATCAGCAGCGGAACGACCACCCGCTTTTTCCGGAAAAGCGGAACCGAATCGATGGATTCGTCTCCCCCATTCCCCGAATTCACGGGTCCGGGCGCCATCCCGGGTTTGTAATTCTCCGCGGGCCCCGTAGGCCCTCCCGGACGTTTATTTTCCATGGTTTTTCATCCCCCTCCTTTATTCTAAAACTTGACAAATCATAATACCCCTTCATCACCCCTTCAACGGCCTCCCAAAATTTGTAAATTCCTAATATCTATTGTCGAATTTCCATCACCGGCTTACGTCGTTGGGTTACGCCGCTTGTCTCGTATTACGGGCAACGTGCATCGGTTTTATCCCGAAAAATGCAGTTGTTATTTCCTAATGCTTCGTAGTTGCCCGATTTATTTATCCCGATTTTAGAGGGACTTGTCCCGACTTCAGAGGGATTTATCCCGATACGGGAGGGATCGGGCGCTTTTGAAAACCGCCGATGAATCGGCAGACTACAAAAAAATCCGCCCAAGAAGTACGGAGGAACGGATTCAATCGCATTTTTCGGTTTTACAGAAACCGCGACCGCAAAACCCAACCGATACGAGCCGCGCAACCGCAACCGTTTTACCAAAACACAATAAAAGAAGGATCTGGAGAAAGGAACCCGTTACCTTCCGCCGGCGGATTTTCTCTGATGATACCGGCGGGCGAGATTCAACACCTTTAAAGCCCGGTCAACGCTTTCGAAGACCGGAAAACCGGCCTGCACGAACAGTTGCTCAAAAGCCAGCCGCTTTTCCTCGGTGATCACCGAGGGAAGCACCACCGCCAGCGGCTTCTTCATTCCCTTGATCGCCTCCAGAAAGGCGTGGAGGGAGTTATCCGTTATCCCCGGCGCGAAATTTTCCACGTAGGCGTAAAACTCGATATTAATGACCAGGAGGATCAGGTCGCTCCCGGCATCCTCATCCAGGGTCCGGAAGACATCCTGGTAGATCGGGAAGATCATGAACGCGGCGGCCATATCGATCGGATTTTTCACGCTGGTCCCGGGCAGGTCAAAGAACCGCTTCAGCTTCTGGTTGGTTTCTGCGGAAAGCTCGGGCACCTCGAAACCCCAGAATTCCGCCCGGTCCGTAAAGTTGACCGAAAGCCCCCCGCTGATGCTGATAATGATCATTTTCCGGCCGGTAAATTTCGGCAGGCGCCGGAGCACCAGCGTGACCCCGATCATCTCATCCAGGTTGTCAACCTGGATGGCTCCCGCCTGCCGGAAAACCGCCTCCCAGGTCGCCTGGGATCCCCCCATGGCCCCGGTGTGCGAAGCCGCGGCCCTGACCCCGGTCTCGCTCAATCCGCCCTTCAGCACCACTACGGGTTTCTTCGCCCCCGCCCGGATCAAGGCCGGGGCCAGGGCCCGGCCATCCCGGGTGCCTTCAATGTAGGTTAGAATGATTTTGGTTTCCGGGTCCTCGGTAAAATAATCGAGAAGCTCCGGGCTGCAGAGGTCCACTTCATTCCCGTAGCTCACCACCTTGTGATATTTAAGCCCGAAACGGTTACCCAGAAAGATAGCGCCGAAGGCCATCCCGCCGCTCTGGGAAAGATAACTGACCTCCCCCGGCCCCTCCCCCGGGGGAAGATCCGCGCGGAAGCTCATGCCGTTCTGGGGATAGTAAATACCCATGCAATTCGGCCCGATCACCCTCATCCCGCTTTCCCGGGCTTTTTCCCGGATCATTTTCTCCAGTTCCATCCCTTCCGGTTCGCCGGTCTCGGAGAAACCGGAAGTAAAGATCGCCACCGAGCGGACCCTTTTTTGGACGCAATCGGAGATCACCCCCGGCAGGTACATCGCCGGAACCGCGATGATCACGTGGTCCACCGGCCCGGGAATATCGTTGAGGCTCCGGAATGAGGGAAAATCCGGGATCTCGTCGCCCGTGGGGGCGACCGCGTAAATCGGGCCGTTAAAATTCAGAACCCGGTGGGCCTCCAGGAACATCCCGGCGGTATTGCCCGTACGGTTGCTGGCCCCGATCACCGCGATCGAACGGGGGTGGAAAATCTGATCGAGTTTTTGATATGCGGAATCCATCATCCCGGAATTGAAAACCATTGATATGCCCCCCTCTCCTCTCCGAGCCGTAGGCTCCTACCCTCCCTCCGGGCTGGAGGCCCTTACGGGCTGGAAGCCGGCCTGTAAGCCCTACGGGCTGGAAGCGGAGCCGGAGGCCCCACCCTCCCCCTCGAGGGGGGAGGGAAAGGGTGAGGGTGAAAATATCATCTGGACAGAAATAAAATAATTTTATTTATTATTCTTCTCCAATTCAGCCAGCGGCATGCTGAAAACTCCCCGGCCGTCAAAGGGCCCAGAAAGCATTTTATTCGGATTCTGCTTCAGCTCGGTCAGGTAAATAATTTCCTCGCCATTCTCGATCCGGATCCGGCAGGAAGAAACCTGGCCGATGCCCCTGATCTTGAATCGGATCACTTCCCCGCTCCCGGGGATATATTCCTTTAGTGAACCGCTGCCGGGATCCGCGACCCATAAATTTCCGGCCTGATCCTGGCAAAGATCGTCGAAAAAATCCATGGTTTTAGCTTTGGCAAAAACTTTTTCCACCTGTCCCCGCCCCGGCAAAAGCTGGTATACCCCCGAAAGGGTTTCGGAAAAATACAAACGATTGTCCTTTCCGGAAAAATACATCCCGTTCACGATCTTCCTTCCGCCGGTCCACACCTCGGGAGGGGTGAATTTCCCGTCCGGACCGATCTTCATCAGGTAAATCGCGCCCCGGGGACGCCAGAAACTCATGTTGCTCGCGGCCACATACAGGTTGCCGGATTGGTCAAAGGCCAGGCCGTTGATCCCGGGGAGGTTCCCGGTCAATTTTTCCGTCTTCTCCAGGTCCCGATCCACCCGGTAAACGGATCCGCCCTGCTTCATCCAGTCTCTCTCGCTCGCGGCCACATACAGGTAGCCGTCCGGACCGGCGCCCACCCCCAGGGCAAATTCACCCGCGACCATTTTCGATTTCACCAGCTTGAGATCGCTCCGCGAGGGACCGTTGATCAGGTGGATATAACCGTGCAGGTCCGTAACGTATAGCCTGAGGGAATTTTGGTCGAGGTAGAGGTTCTCGCATCCTTTCATCCCGCTCACCAGCGCCACTCCCCGGTGATTCCCCAGATCAGATTCCACCGTCTTGACTTTCAGCTGGGAGGACAAACCCGCGCAGCCTCCAGAAAACAGGAAGATCAACAATGCCCCGGTTATTCCCGGATATTTCGAGATAAAAGAACGGTTTTTCATCAGGAAATCAGGAAACGATCATCCCGGGCAGGAATTGATGAGAATGTATCAGAAAAGCAATCCCCGGGCCGGGGTGCCTCGCCCAGTAAAAAAATCAGGTTCGGAAATGAACGAAAAGACCGCTTAGAACCTATTAAAACCTCCACCGCCCCGGCGGTCGCCGCCTCCACCCCCGCTCCGGCCGTCAAAATCCCGGCGTTCGCCTTCCTTGGCTTTCGGGGGGTGGGCTTCCCCGATCCGGAGGGTCCGGCCGTCGAAATCGGTGCCGTTTAGGGCGTCCATGGCTTTCTGGGCTTCTTCCGGGGTGGCCATCTCGATAAACCCGAAACCCTTGCCGGAGATAACGTTTACTTCCTTGACCTGACCGTGCTTGGAAAACAATTCTTCCAGCTGTTTATTGGCGACGGAATACTTCAGATTGCCGACATAAAGTTTACTTCCCTGCATTGAAAAAACCTCCTTAAAATTATTCCACCGTGTTTACTGATCAAAGCCAACGCCAAAAATCCAATTCAGTTCATTTTTTTCATCACCTCCTTCCGAGCCCAATATTAACCGGCCTGGCAGTCAATCAAAACCTTCATGTGCCCCGGCCCGTGCAGCATCTGAAACGCCTTCCCGATTTCTTGCAAAGGTAAAACGTCGCTGATCGCCACCCGGGGATCGACAAATTTTTTCATCAGCAGATTGAGTCCCTCATCATAATCCTTCCGGGTATAGCCAAAACTGAAATAAATCCTGACCTCCTTGGCGAAGCAGATCAACGGCATTAGGTAAGCCTGTCCCATCATCACCCCCAGGACAAGCACCAGGCCGCGGTGCCCAACCACCGAGGCGGACTCGCTGATGGAAGATTCCGTCCCGGCGCAATCTAGAACAAAATCCGGGTGACGTCCGGAGCGCTCCGGGATAATCGAGCCGGGCATGCTTTCCGCCGGATCGATCACCGCTTTTACTCCCACGGCCCCGGCTTTCCCGGCCCGATACCGATCCGGTTCAGAAACATACAAGTCGGAAACCCCCTTGGCCTTCAAGGCGTAGGTGCTGAAAATCCCGATGGGACCGGCTCCGATTACCAGGGCCAGGTCCCCGCTTTTCGCGCCGAGCATATCGACCCCGTGAATCGCGACGGCCAGGGGCTCGGCCAGGGCGGCGGTTTTGAGATCCAGGTTCTCGGGAATCCGGAACAACATGGAGGTCTTGGCCAGCATATACTCGCTGAATCCCCCGGGGTTCACTCCCAGTCCGTAGCTTCGGTGAATGCCGTTACTGCAGATCTGCGGATGCCCGGCTTTGCAGGAGCGGCACTGGTAACAGGAATCCATCGGGAGGATTACCACCGGGGTTCCCTTTTCCCACCCCTCCACTCCTTCCCCGCAGGCGTAAACCCAGCCGGAAATCTCATGGCCGATAATGCAATCGGAAGGAAGCAGACCGGTCTGGAGAAGGTGGATATCCGAACCGCAGATCCCGCAGTAGGCCACCTTGATCAGCACCTCCCCTGGACCGGGCGCGGGCAGGGGAAGCTCGACTATTTCAAAATTTTCCCCGGACCTGACCAGCGCGGCCTTCATAAACGCGAGATTAAAACTATGGAAAAAATTAAATTCTGGTGATCATTCGAAAAATATTATTAGCGGAGAAAAAAGCGGAATAAACGCAAGAGCATTACCTTTATGGAAGGGCGGGGGCCTCAGGCGAGAACCCGTTTTTCTTCAAAACCGCCTTGGCCTTGATCATATCCACTTTGCTGGCAAACGGCCCGGCAAATAAAAACATCTTCTTCCCGGGTTTCTTCTTTATTTGCACCCGTGTTTCGTAGCCTTTATCTTTCAGCATTTTAGTGGTTTTTACCGCTTCGGTCAATTTTTCGAAGGGCCCGATCCAAACCTGATCTGTACCGCCCGGCTGTGGTTTGATGGTGTTTTCGAGTTTATGAACCACTTTCAGCTTCAGGGAGTCTGCCTTGGCTTCCCCTTCGTTAAATACCTTGTCTAAAATCAGGAAATAATCCTTTCCTCCCCCTTCCGTTTCCTTTTCTTCGAAAGCGGCCTCGAATCCCAGCTCCTTAACCCGGTTCAGATCCTGAAGCATTGTTTTTAAATCAGGATACGTGCCGATCTGAAGCTTGAGCTGGCCCTGATTCTTCCCCGCCGGGGCTTTGGCCACTTCCTCTTTTTTCGGTTGAGTCAAAACGGGGGTGTCCTCGGTTTCCGCCTCGGCTTTTACCGGCGCGGCTTTGGCCGTTTCCGGCTTCGGGGACGGGGCCGCAGCTGCCACCGGGGATTTTTCCGGTGAAGCCTTGACCTGGGAAACCGCGGTCTCGACCTGGGTTTGGGGCTTGGCGGTTTGAGCCGGGGCAACCGGCTTGGCCGCCGGGGTGGATCCCTGAGGCAACGCCTGGAGGGGCGATGGTTCCGTTGCTACGGCCGGTTCGGAGGCGATCCCGGACGGGGTTGGCGCCGTCGCGGCAGCTTCGGGGGGTTGAGTGGCATCTTCGAAAATCTCAGCGGTTTGAACCGAAGGAGTTTTCGCCGGCCCGGCGACTTCTTTGTGGTGAAAAAGAGAATAGGAAAAAAAGGTGCTCAGGAAAAACACCAGAGCCCCGACAGGAATCAGGGTTTTAAGGGGTATTCCCCCGGCATTTACTTTTGAATCGGGCAACTGTTTTCTCTCCTTCTTCTGCTATTTTCTCAAATTTATATTTTTTATCAATTCAGCAACCAAAAGCGCAGTCTGAAGCCTGCGGCTATAACTTTTCACTTTTCACTCAGATTACGGCCGCCTTGATCATCTCCGTGGAGCCGGGGTGGTTCGGATCCCCGGCGGTAATCACGATCCGGCTGCCGGGTTTGGCGAGGCCGAGTTCCAGCACCACCCTCCGGGCGATTTCGACAATGTTGCCGGTGAGATTTGCTTCATTGACCAAAACCGGTATCACCCCAAAGCTAATCGCCATCTGACGAATAGTCTGCTCATTGCGGCTCAAGGCCAGAATCGGCATAAAGGTCCGAAACCGGGAGATCAAACGCGGGGTTCTTCCTGATCGGGTCGGAACCACGAAAAGCCGGGCCCCCAGATCCTGCGCCATTACCGCCGCCGCATGACTCACAGATTCCGGGATGGAATTCTCCGTCGAGAGCGCGGAATCCTCCCATCCTCCCTCACCCGGAACATACCCCGGGCGGGCCAAGGCCCAGCTGAACAATTCCTTCCCCCGGTCCGAGCGGCCTTGCAATGACCGCTCGATGGATTCGGCGATCCGCACCATGGTTTTTACCGCCTCAACCGGATAGTTACCGACAGTGGTTTCATCCGAAAGCATGACCGCGTCGGTCCCGTCGAGGATAGCGTTGGCCACGTCGGAAACCTCGGCCCGGGTCGGGCGGGGATTCTCCACCATCGAACGGAGCATCTGGGTGGCCGTGATCACCGGTTTGCCGGCTTGGCGGGACTGGGCAATCAGGCTCTTCTGGACGATGGGAACCTCCTCGAGCGGGATCTCCACCCCCAGATCGCCCCGGGCCACCATCAATCCGTCGGCGGCATTCAAGATCCACCTGATCCGCCCCACCGCCTCGGGCCTCTCGATCTTGGCGATCACGGGAATATCCGCCCCTATCTCCCGCATGATCCGCTTGGCCTCGGAAACGTCGTCCGGGCCCCGGACAAAGGAAAGGGCGAAATAATCCAGGCCGGCTTTCACGCCGAAGTCGAGGTCTTCCCGGCCCCGGCCTTCCAGGGGGTCAATCTGCAAGGCGGAACCAGGCAGGTTGATCCCCTTGCCCGAGGAAAGAATTCCCCCCACGGTGACCTGGCAAATTACCCTCTCGGAGTTGGCTTCTTTAACCTTCAGCGCAATCATTCCGTCGGCCAGCAAAATGGGATCATCCGGGTTCAAGGAATCGAAAAAGCGGGAATCGCGGACAGGGATTTCCCGCGGGGAGGCGGACCGGGGTTGCCGGGTCATAATAATTTCCGCTCCCGGGACCAGATTTATGGTCTTGCCCTCGATCTCGCCTACCCGGAACTTGGGTCCGGAGATATCTCCGAACACCGCGATCGGCCTTCCCACCTTTTCCGCGGTTTCCCGGGCGAGCCTGACCATTTCCGCCTGGGATTCCCGGGTTCCGTGGGCCAGGTTGACCCGGATCGCGTCCGCGCCCGCCTCCACAATCTGGGTCAGAACCTCCGGGGAATTCGACTTTGGACCGAGGGTAATAATGATTTTTGTGAAACGATTCATCAAACTGAGAGTATCTTATTATTGTTATTCGATCAAGAAAATTCCCGACCGGTCATTCCTTTTTGCCGGGATCCGGAAGTTCGCGGAGGGAGGATTCCAGCGGTTCAATTTCCTTGAGCTCTTTCTCCGGGGCGGCAGCCCCCAGTTCCTTCAGCCTCCGGGCCCCGGGGACCACCCTGCTTTCCCAGGATCCCAGGGCGGCATTATAAGATTTCATCGCCTTGCCGAGCCCATCACGGATGCCATCCAAGTGCTCGGCAAACTTCACCACCCGGTCAAAAAGATCCACCCCGGCCTCCCAGATCTTCCGGGAATTCTCGGCTACCTGCTGCTGCTGCCAGGTCAAAGCCACCGTCCGTAAAAGCGAGATCAGCGTGGTGGGAGTGGCCAGGATCACCCGGCTGGCGATCCCATCCTCGATCAGGGCGCGGTCCTGCTCCAGGGCCGCGCTGAAATAAGATTCCCCGGGCAGGAATAAAACCACGAAATCGGGGGTGGGATTGAACTGGTTCCAGTAGGCCTTGGAACCCAGGGCCTTCATATGTTCCCGCACCGCCTGGGAATGGCGGGCGATCTGGGCTTTCCTTTTTTCCTCGCTGTCAGCTTCCATGGCTTCCAGGTAAGCCTTGAGGGGAACCTTGGCGTCCACCACCACGGTTCTTTCCCCGGGAAGCTTCACGATCAGGTCTGGGCGCTTGCGTCCTTCCTCGGTATCCACCGAAGGTTGTTCGACAAAATCACAGTACTGCGACATCCCCGCCACTTCCACCACCCTTTTCAGGGTGATCTCCCCCCAGCGGCCCCGCACCTGGGGTGTTTTCAGGGCCGTGACCAGGGCGCCGGTTTCCTTCTGGAGCTGCTCGTTGGTTTTACCGATATCCTCCAGCTGTTTTTTCAGGCCGCCGTAGGCCTGCTGGCGGGCGTTTTCGAGCTCGCGGATCTGGGTTTCATACCGGGTCAGGGTTTCCTTCAGGGGTTTGATCATCCCGTCAATTGCTTCCTGGCGCTTCCCCAGGTCTCCTTTCGCGTCGGCCAGAACCTTTTCCAGGGTATTCTTGGATAGTTCGAGGAAAAGCTGGTTATTGCTTTTCAGGGCGTCCGCCGAAAGGGCGTTGAAAGTGTCGGTCAGCCGCCGGGTGGCTTCCTCCAGGAGTTTTTTCTGATCCTCAATATTTTTAAACGCTTCCGCCAGCCGGGTTTCGGCGGTCACCCGGCCGGTCCTTTCCGTATCAAGGTTCGCCTGGAGCTGGGTGATCGTGGCTTCCCGGGCTCGCACCTGACCGCGCAATTCTTCCGCGGTGTTTTCTAGAATCTCTCTCTGCGACCGCGAAAGAAACCAGGCAATCGCCCCGCCGACGATCACACCCACGATTAATAATAAAGCCTGAACCATTTTTTCTATTTTTTATCGCCGATCAACGGCAATACTTTTTCCACCCGGAAATAAACCAAATACCTGGAGCCGCTGGCTTCTTTTCCCTGATAATACTTTCGGCGGCGCAATTTCTCAATCAGCGAGCTGTCTTTTCCTTCTCCGATCCACTTTAAATATAATCTCTTTCCTGAATATCCGGTCCCGTCTTCCATAAAAAGGTAGGCCGCGGCGGGATTGCCGAGGATGTTTTTATGGGTTAATCGGTCGGCCATGATGAAAGCCAGGGTTTTCTCGTTAATAAAATGAGGGCGGGAATAAACGGCCACATTCACTTTCCCTTTCTCATCGGCGGTGGCCAGGACTCCTCGGCCCTGGGTTTTTTCGAAATACTCGCTAAGTTCCATTTCGTCAACCTCCTTAGGCAATCCGTTCAATCTCGCTAATTCAGGAGAAAAATCCACAAATTCAGAACCGCCGCGAAACTAACCCAGAGCAGATAAGGAAGAAGCAAGTAACCGGCGATTTTCCGGACCCGGATGAAATTAATCAAGCTTAGCAGAATCGCCGCCCAGAGAATCACAATCACCAGCATTCCCGCCCCGGGTGAATGCAGGCCAAAAAACACAAACGACCAGAGGGTGTTAAAAATCAGCTGGACGACAAAAATCATCGAGGCCTTTTTAACCCCGGGGCTGTTCCAACCTTTCCGGATCACCAGGTAAAGGGAGATTCCCATCAGGATATAAAGGGTTATCCAGACCGGGGCGAAAACCCAGTTGGGAGGGTTGAATGACGGTTTAACCAGGCCGGCATACCAGGTGGAAATCGCGGGCCGGGTAAAAATCGACCCGGCCAGGCCGGCCAGCTGGCAGATGATTATGCTTCCGGCCAGTTTAAAAGTATCCCAATAATTGAACCTGCCGGCTCCGTTCATTTCCTGGCCCCTGGACTTTTCAAGACTCCCTTTTTTCCAAATCCGCTTCCAAATTTATCGCTATGTAATTTTCCTCCCGTCGCCCAGTTCTTTTGATCGTATTCCTCGATCAGAACCGTCACCCACTCGGGCTTTAAGTCCAATTCCTTGGCGACTGTATTGGTAATTGCCTTAACCAGACTTCTTTTCTTTTCCACCGGGCGGCCTTTCGCCATTTTCACGGTCACGATCGGCATTTTATCCTCCTCCATTCAGTCTATCTGGTCCATCTAGTCTATTTAGTCTATCTGGTCTACGAATGGCATGGAGCAAGGGGCAAGTGGCATAGCGTTAAAAATATTTCCTGGTTTTTCTGATTTATCTAACCACCTAGCCACCCAATTACCCGGCCACCAAACAACCGCGCAGGCTGAAGCCTGCGGCTACCGAGCTCTGCGAGCCCGACGTAGCCTTGGCGAAGTCTGGGGCCACCTTCTTTCTCTATTCTGTCCTTTCACCTTTGACCTTTGACCCTTCACCTTTTGCTTTCAGAAAGTTCGCTTTGACCCATCCCCAATTCAAAATCAAATGAGAAACGGCGAAAATCAGGAGCAGGATCCCTCCGGTCCGGTGGATGACGGCAAACCATTCCCCGTCAATAAAATTATGGCCCATCCCGGTCGAAGCCTGGATAAAAAAAACTATCAAGAGAAGCAGGTTGATGATTTTTAGGGCTTTAAGTTTTTTCATAATTTATCCTTTGGTGGGTTAAAAAATTTTGAATTTTGGACTTTGGATTTTATACTGTTCCCCCTCACCTCTCCGAGCCGTAGGCTCCTACCCTCCCTCCGGGCTGGAGGCCCTTACGGGCTGGAAGCCGGCCTGTAAGCCCTACGGGCTGGAAGCGGAGCCGGAGGCCTCCCCTCTCCCACCAAGGGAGAAGGATAAATAGTAGCGACAGTTAAGTTCAAAGTTCAAAATCCAAATACCAAAATGTCAAGTTTGGAGATTTGAGCTTGATTTGAACTTTGAGCTTTGACCTTTGAGCTTTCTTTCTCTCTCATTCTACTTAATTTCCAACCCCCGATCTACCTTTAAGTATCAGGAAGTAGTATTTTAAAATTGTTTATGGAAAAGCCTCGGAAAAGCTTCAAATTCAGATTTGTTCCCCTTCTTATTATTCTGTTGATCTGGGAGTTAGCCGCCGATCTATTCCTGGTCTCTCCCGCTATCTTTCCCCCGCCTTCAACGGTGGGCAAAACCGTCATCGAACTCCTGGTCCGGGGTCTTCCCCCCGGTCATGGCCTTCACCTTCATGCCCTCTTCAGCCTCTTCCGGGTTTTCCTCGGTTTCGCGATTGCCCTTTCCCTGGCCCTGCCCCTGGGATTCATCGCCGGCTGGTCTCCCAAAATCAACCGAGCCCTGAACCCGATCGTCAACCTCATCCGGCCGATCCCGCCTCTGGCCTGGATCCCGATTGCGATCGTCTGGTTCGGAATCGGGTTGAAATCGTCGTCTTTTCTAATCGCCCTGGGAATTTTCTTTCCCGTTCTCCTGAATACCATCTCCGGGGTCCGGGGAGTGAACCCGGTATTTCTTGACGCCGCCCGCACCCTCGGGGCCGGGGAATTTCACCTGATTACCAGGGTGCTCATCCCCGCGGCCCTGCCGATGGTCCTGACCGGCATCCGGATCGGCCTGGGCGTGGGCTGGATGACTCTGGTCGCCGCCGAACTGACCGGGGTCAGATCTGGTTATGGCCTGGGATTTATGATTATGACCGCCCGGGACTTGGGGAGGGTGGACGCCATTCTCGCCGGCATGGCCGCCATCGGCCTGGTCGGCTACCTGATGGACCGGGGAATCCTACTGATCGAATCAAATATTCACCGAGAAAAATAAACCGGTAAGGATAAAAAATCCAAAATGTAGGGGAGGGCCTCGTGCCCTCCCACACGGGCGTGGATTTGCCCCTGCTTCTACGCCCTTCTGTGATAAAACCGCCGATAAATCGGCAAACTACATTGTCGGAAAATCCTTCGTAAACATTTTTATATTTTTTTTATCACCCGGCAGGAAGGAAATTCCTTTATCCCCGGGATGCCGATCTTGCTGGTCGGCACCAGGGCCCGGCGGATAAACTCGGGCAGGGCCAGGAAAAGTCGTCCCCACAACATCCGGAGCTGGGGAGGCATCTTCTCCCCCCACTTCCGGGCCCGGTGATTCAGGCGGAAGTTGCGGGTGTAATGTTTGAAATCCTTGATGGCCTCGTCGCGCTCGTAAACGGCGCGGGCGGCGATCCGTCCGGAGAGCACTGCCCCGTTGATTCCAAAAAGAAATACCGGATCCATCATCCCGGCGATCGTCCCGGCCAAAATCTTGTCACCGGCAAAAAGCCGTGGATTATCAGGGTCAATCACCGGAACATAATTGGTGGCGTAAAACCAATCCGGGGATTCGAGCCCCTCCCGCTCGCGGAGAAAGGCCCGGCAGCGCTCCATAATCTCCCGGGGAACCGGGCTTCTCTGGAACAGCATGCCGAAGAAAATGCCGTTGACGACGGCGCTGTAATAATAATCCCCGATATAATTATCAAAATAGGCCACCAGCTCGGGCGGCCGCTGCATTTCCATGCGTGTAGCCCAACCGAAAGCCTGAAGTTTGGGCACCCCGAGCTCTTCGTAGAGCTCCGGGAAAAGCCCGGTGGCGATGATGCTCCCCGGGGGTAGGTCCCGGTGCTTCCGGACAAGGTGGGAAAACTCGAACTTTACCCCCACCTTCTGGGCTTCGCGGTAAAGAAGATGATCGATGGAGGATTCCCGCGGCCCCCGCTCGACCAGGAAAAGGCCTTCCGGATCCAGGTCGAATCCGCGCTTCCCTAAATAGCAGCGAAACGCCTTCGGCGGCACGAAGCAGGAGGAAAGATCCAGCCCGATGTATTTCCAGGCGGCCGGGCCGTCAATCGGGGTCCCGTGGGTGGAAGGATGAAAGTTTCCCAGCCCGCCGATCCCGGGAGCGCCCTCGAGGATGGTCACCTCGTAATCATGGCGGGAGAGATCGATCGCCGCGATCATCCCGGAAAGCCCGGCGCCTAGTATCTGAATCTTCTTTGCCACTTTCCCTCCTTGATATTCGTCACCCTAAAAATATCTTAAAAATCCCCCTCAGTCCCCCTTTTGATAAAGTGGGATTAAACTTAAAAATTAGATTGAAAATATCACAACCGCTGCTTATTTCAAATATCACCCTCCCCTTCTTCCCCTCCTTCAGGACGAGAGCCCTTTCCCTCGACCCCGAAAGGGGTCTCGGGACGAAAACCCCAGAGGGGCAGGACGAGTCCCTTCAAGGGAGGGGAATTATCATGGATGAGAATCTTCTTGTTCTATCCCTCTCCCCTCGCGGGAGAGGGCAGGCCTCCGGCTCCGCTTCCAGCCCGTAGGGCTTACAGGCCGGAGGGTAGGAGCCTACGGCTCGGAGAGGTGAGGGGGATATTACCAATCTATTGACACTGCTGCAACTTTAATAGATTTATTTAACTTATGAGCCTGGTTCTGGAAAACATTTCCAAGGAATACCCCGGCCCGGGGGAAATCCCCACCCCGGCCCTGGCCGGGATAAACCTGGAACTCGAAAACGGCCGGTTCACCACGGTGATCGGCCCATCCGGGTGCGGGAAAACCACCCTCCTCAAGATCGCGGCCGGTCTCTCCAGGCCCACCGCCGGCCGGGTTCTTCTGGACGGGGAGGAAATCTCCGCCCCCACCCCGAAAATCGGGCTGGTCTTCCAGGAATTCGCCCTCTTCCCCTGGAGAAACATCCTCAAGAACATCGAATTCGGTCTGGAAATCCAGGGGATAAAACCTCCCGAGCGAAGAAAACAGGCGCGGGAACTTCTGCGGAAGACCGGGCTTTCCGGATTCGAAAACCACTTCCCCCGCCAGTTATCCGAAGGAATGCAGCAAAGGGTGGCCATCGCCCGGACCCTGGCCACCCATCCCCGGGTGATCCTGATGGACGAACCCTTTGGGGCCCTGGATTCCCAGACCCGCAATTCCATGCAGGAATTTCTGCTCAAGCTTTTCCGGGATGAACGTCCCGCCATCCTTTTCGTCACCCACAATATTGACGAGGCCGTTTTCTTGAGCCAGACCGTGCTCGGGCTCTCCCAGCGTCCCGGGAAAATCAAGGCCGACTTTTCCATCGAGCTCGATTATCCCAAGGAACGAACCTCGACGGAATTCAACCGCTACCGGCGGGAGATTCTGGAATTTCTTGATCGGGAGAGGAAATCGATAGCTGACCGCTGATTGCTGATGGCTGATAGCTGAAAACTGACGGCTAACAATTTTGTTTATCTGATCGTGACCTCAAGCGGATTATCGTCCACCTGCAGAAATTCACCCTGCTCCCCAAACGTGAACCCTCTTTTCCCGAAGAAAATGATGCTGGCGTAATAATGTCCCTGCTGCACATCCGCTTTGCCTTTGCCCTGGAAACCAAACTCCCCGAATTTACCCGGCTCCAGCCCGGGGTCATCCGAGGCGGCGGCGTCATCGGTATAGAAAAACGAATAACGAAAAGTGCCCCGGGGTTCGAGCCGGTGAAACTCATTCCAGATCTTGTCGCTCAGTAAAAGCCGCCCCAGGACCGCTCCCTCGGGGTTATAGAAAAGCACCCAGGGAGCCAGTTTCTCTGAAAGTGCGATCGTGAAATCCGAAACCATTTTCTCTTCGGGTGACATCTTCCCGTCAATGAGGACGGGTTTTTCCAGGATCGGATTGTAAAGATAGGAGCCCACGGCGTGGCGGGTAAAATCCAGGGCGACCGAGATTGCTCCGTCGGTGACAAATGCGTCCGGGTTGAAGGGCAGATACATATCGTTAGGCAAGACGGTGCGATTGGGGTAACTATACACGAGCCGGCCAATTGAAGGCGAAGGAATCCCGAGAACCAGGTCCACCCAGTAACGGTATTTCTGGATCACCCTCACCGGACCGTCCAGGTAAGCAATCAACTCCGATTTCGGGTCGGTCTCGTCCCAGCTCATCCTGATCTTTCCCCCCAGAAACCGGATGGTGGCCCGGATTTTCAGGCGGTCGAGGATATTCCGCCGGCGGGACTCTTCGATATTCCGGCTTGCCCCCCGGGCGAAAAACGCCGCCAGGTTGAAAACAGCCGGGTGCACGGGATCGGTAAACCCGAAAACATATTCCTCGGTCAGGATCAGTTTGCCATCCGGGCTGATATTCACGTAATCGCGCGGGGACAGCGGCGGGGTCTCCGGGAAACGGAAAAAGTAGGCATAGCCTCTCCCCCCTTCAAGAGGATCCCGGACCTCGATCTCCATCCCCGGGCTCGCCGGCCACTGGTTCCCCTTCGCGCGGTCCCCCAGGTCCCGGGAGATAAAAACCAGCTCGTCCCGGGAACTGACGATTCCCTGCCCTTTCCCGGCCCCGGCCGCCTGAAAACTTCCATTTTTATACACGATCGGGAAGATGTATTCCCCATTCTTATCAACTTCATCAACCTGGAAGGGGATTACCTCCCAGGCCCCGTTCCTGACCGCCATCCATCGGAGCGGGCCGATTTTCTCACCCGGAAAACCGGGAAACTTTCCCATCCTGATCACGATCGGATCGATCAACCGCTTCAGGGTCCTGACTTCAGTGGTTACGGGGACAGGAAAGGTGGCTTCGGCCCGGGCTTGGGGAGAGAAAAACATCAACCCGATAATCAAAATCACCGCGATTTGCCTGAATTTCCAGATTTGATTTGTCACCCTCACCCAGGCCCTCTCCCATCGAGGGACTCGTCCTGCCCCTCTGGGGTTCTCGTCCCGAGACCCCTTTCGGGGTCGAGGGAAAGGGCTCTCGTCCTGAAGGAGAGGGTTATTTTGGTTGGATAGATTTGGTAAAAATGCTACTCTCATATAATAATGCCTCTAGATTTCGGCATTTTTATTTTTCGACTCTGCTCCAGTCTGCTTTGCCTTTCGGCCAGTTGTTTTATTACCTATATTATCATTTTCAAAATCTCAAATAAAAAGGTCCGCAATCTCCTCCTGGGGATCAACTGGCTGCCCCTCCTGGCCCTGCCCTTGGTTATTCCTTTTGATTACCGCCTGTTTCGCCTCCTGATCGTTCTGGGCTCGGGTTTTCTCACCGCCCGGAGCCTGGATTTTATGTCGGCCAAGCCACCTTTTCCGGAAAGACCGCCATTTTACAAATTTTTCTTCTACACCTTTTTCGCCCTGGCCCTGCAATACCCTGGTCCCAACGGGAAACCTCTTCCGCGCGATTTCTCCGGCATCTTCCAAATCTTCCGCGGGACCGTAATGTTCGGTTTTGTTTTTTTCTTAATGGCCGGCAATACCTGTTTTCAAACCCCGATAACTTTTTATTGGCTCAACCTCATCTCCAAAATGTCCGAATGGTACTTAATGTTCGTGGGGTTCATGGACATTTACTATGGGATCGGCCGAATGGTTGGAATCGCCGGCCGGGTGAACCTCCGGGAACCGGTCCTTTCCCGTTCCCCGGCCGATTTCTGGTTTAACCGGTGGAACCTGCCGATAATTGACCTTATTCAACGCTATATTTTTCTTCCCCTGGACGCGCTCCACCATCCCTACCGGGCCACTTTTTTAACCTTCCTGGCCAGCGGCCTGCTTCATGAATTCGGGTTCGACATTGCCATCGGCGGAATCAAAGGCTATATGCTCGCTTTTTTCATGATCCATGGGGTTACCGTCATGTTCATCCGGGCGATCAAGCGCCCGGTCCGGAGGGGATTCCCGGAAATCTACCGTTTCTGGTGGAAAGGAAAACCGGCCGAGGCCCTGCAAATCGCCGCCAATCTTGTTTTCTTCGTCCTGACCGGCCAGCTCTTCTTCCGGGCCGTGGATCTCGTAATTGACTTTCACCGGATTGGTTTTATGATAGAAATTTGTAGCCGATTCTAAATTTTACCTAAATGTTCAGCTCGATTTCATTATATTCCGGGATAGGCCTTTTCGTTTTGGGGTATCTTTTTGCTTTCCTGCCCGCTTACCTGGTTCAATCCCGGGCCAGATCCACCCGGGTTATCACTTTCTGCTTCATCCCGCTTTTCGCTTTTGTCATGTTCCTTCCCCTCTTAATCCCAAATACGGAGGGAGCCATTTTCAACAAACTCCTTCGTTTTTTTATTTTCCTGCCCTTGTTTAATTTTGTCCTCCGGAATATCGACCTGGCCATCCAGCGGAAAAACTCGCCCGACGAACCGATTACTTTCAAATATTATATAAATTTTTTAAGCACCGGATTCGGAACCCAGGACTCCCCCCAGGAAAAACGCCGGCCGGATTTTAAAGAAGGGTTTACCTATCTCCTCGGAGCCCTCTGGGACATCGGCTGTGGGTGCTTTTTAATTCTTCTCAATACCTACCTCCGGACCGAGGAGTGGAATTACCCTTCCAGCGTGATCAGCAAGGTGGGGTATATGTACTTTTTTGCCTCGGGGATGGCTAATTTGAATTTCAGCTACTGTCGTTTCACCGGGAAAGAAGTCTCGGCCATTTATCACGCCCCGATCCGCTCGATTTCACCCGAGGACTTCTGGTCCAACCGGCTTAATCTTTACATCCGCGGCTATCTCCTGCGGTTTGTCTACCTTCCGATCGGCGGGCCGAAGCGGCCCGGGATCGGGATCATGGCGACCTTCCTGGTCAGCGGGATGATCCACGAATACCAGTTCGATACCGCTTCCATGGACCCGGCCGGATTCGGGTGGGTATTTCTATATTTCAACATGCACGGCCTGGCGGTGATGACCGAGCAGAAGCTCAAGCGTTACTTCCGCCGGAACCACAAAGCCTTCTATCAAAAGGCCTCCGAGAGCCCAGCCATGCCTTTTGTCTTCGTGCCCATCCATTGCCTCTGGCAGCTCTTTACCGGGGCGATCGGTTTCATGTCCTTCGACAAGATCGTGGATCTGCACCAGTTGGGGTTTGTCCAACACTTCCTGGCCTCCCTCCCCCTTCCACCCTTCCCGATTTAGCGAAAAATATTCCGGCCCCGGAGAGCTTGCGGTTTGAACCCAGTGAAGTCACCCCGGCTGAATCTTGGAATGGGAAACCTTTAATGAATCTGGCTCAATCCCTCAGCGTTTTTTTCTCCCTCTATTTTCTGGCCTTCCTGCCCGGATACTTTGTCCTTGCCCATACGAAAAAATTTAAATCCGCTTTCCTGACCCTCCTCCCGCTTCATCTGCTCATTCTCGCCCTGCCTTTCCTGATTTCCCCCGAGCACAAGCTGATCCGTTTCTTTCTCTTCATACCATTGTTCAACCTAGTAATTCAAAACCTGAACCAGGCCGATTGCATCGCCCAAGGCCGGATCTCCACCCTCTCCTTCCGCGATTATTTTTCCAATATTGCTTCCGGTTTCGGGGGGGAAAACCATGACGCGTCGGAAAAAACCGACCGGGATAAAAGGGTAAAGACTGGGCTTCGCTACCTCCATTTTGGCCTGGTGAAATTCCTCTTCACCTTTGTTCTCATTCTGGCCAACACCTACTTTCGTACCCCGGAGTGGGGTTATTGGGTCAGCGTGGCTTCCAAGGTGATTTATTTTTATATCATCGCGGTCGGACTGACCGATTTTTATTACGGTTTTTGCCTGTTGGCGGGTCAAAAAATCACCCCCATTTACCGGGAACCGATCCTGGCCACCTCGCCCTGGGATTTCTGGTCCAATCGGGTCAATCTTTATGTGGGACAGTCCCTGTTTAAATACTTATTCCTGCCGCTGGCCAACCGGATGGGGGCCGTGGCCGGGGTCCTCGCCACTTTTCTTTTCAGCGGGTTAATCCATGAATACCAGTTCGATGTCAGTTCCAATAAGATCACGGGGTACCTGTTGTTATTTTTCGCTCTTCAAGGTCTCGCCGTGGCGGCGGAATTGGTCATCAAGCGGATTCTCCGAAGACGGTTTACCAAATTTTATAAGCAGGCATCCCGGAGTCCGGTTCTGCCTTTCATTCTTGTTCCCGTGCAAATCACTTTCATGATCCTAACCGGATCCATCGCCCTCAAATCCTTTGACCTCATTATTGATCTTCACAACATCGAGCCGCTCCGCGAGTGGTTGTCTTCGTCTTTTCTCCCCCCTTTCCCCTAATATCTCCCCCTTCTGAAAAATCCGCGGTTCGCGGAGGTGGCCCGGCTATGGACGGGAGAGACGGGCCAGCCGGGGAAGATAATTACTTGACTTCCCTGGCATACTCCATTATTAAATCTGAATATATAACCTGCTCAGGGTTATTAAGGGGGAAAACATCATCGGAATAAATGATCGGGTTGTCATCAGCGGTATAGGTCTGGCCTCGCCCATCGGGAACGGTCTGGAAGAGTACCGTTCCCGCCTCCTGGCCGGGATCAGCGGAATCCGGCATATCGAGGTCCGGCACCTGGGAAAGGTTTGCGCCGGGATTTGTGCCTTTGACGAGTTTCGCCATCAGACCAAAAAGGCCCGTCGCCGTGGGACGGTGGCCGGTTCGATTGCCACTTTTTGCTCGGGGGAAGCCCTGCAGAATGCCGGGATCAGCCTGGAAAATATCGATCGCTCCCGCGTCGGGGTCTACATCGGGATTACGGAACATGGAACCCTGGAGACCTTCACCGAAATCCAGAGTCTCCGGGAACACAACGATGAAATTCGCTTCTGGTCACACCACCAGAACCCGCGGTCCATCGCCAACAACCCGGCCGGCGAAGTTACCCTGAATCTGAAAATTACCGGGCCCCATTACACCCTGGGAGGCGCCTGCGCGGCGGGAAACATCGGGATAATCCACGGGATGCAGATGCTGCTTCAAGATGAGGTGGACATCGCCCTCTCCGGGGGAGTCTCCGAATGCGCCGTGGAGTTTGGGGTTTTCGCCGGCTTCAAGGCCGAGGGGGAATTGGCCGAGCATGAAGACCCGGCCAAGGCCTCCCGCCCGTTTGACCTACACCGCACCGGCGTGGTCGTCTCCAACGGGGGAGGTGTGTTGGTCCTGGAGCGCCTCGATCAGGCGCGGAAACGAAATGCCCGGATTTACGCCGAGCTGGCCGGCTACTGCATCAACTCCGACGCGAGCGATTACGTCCTGCCCAATGCCGAGCGGCAGGCGGAATGCATGGAAAAGGCCATCCGCAAGGCCGGGATCCAACCGGAAAGCATTGATATCATCAATACCCACGCCACCGGGACCCGGGGAGGAGACATTGTCGAATGCAAGGCGATTCATAAAGTCTTCGGGGAAAAAACCGGCGTTTTCATCAATAACACCAAGAGCTTCATCGGCCACACCATGGGGGCGGCCGGCGCGCTCGAACTGGCGGGGAATCTCCCGTCTTTTACCGACCGCATCGTTCACCCGACCATAAACATTGAAGAGCTGGATCCCGAATGCAACCTCCCCAACCTCCTGATCGGGAAACCCCGGGAAAAAGACAAGGTCGATTACATTCTCAACAACTCCTTTGGGATGCTGGGGCTGAATAGTACCCTGATCGTGAAACGGTATGTTCCCTAATAGGGTTCAAGGTTCAAGGTTCAAGGTTCAAGGTTAACCGACACCGACACTGACACCGAAGAAAGTTTCGGGTTAATAAAAATTTACGATTAACGAATGATGATTGACGAATGAAAACAAAGTAAATAGAAGTTTCAGATTTGAAATATTTGGTTTTCGAATTGGGATTTATTTGGTTATTGGTAATTGGGATTTTATAGAGGAGAGGACAAAACATGACCCGGGAAGAAATCATCAAGCTTATTTTTGAAATCATCGCCGAAATCGCCCCCGATGAAGACCTGAACAACGTGGCCCCCGATGTTCCCCTCCGGGAACAGCTTGAACTCGATTCCATGGATTTTCTCGACATCGTGATGGAACTGCGCAAACGGCATGGGATTGAGGTTCCGGAAGAAGACTACCAGGAACTGGTCACCCTCAATAA
>JAPLJI010000157.1 GCA_026388655.1 Pseudomonadota bacterium | reverse complement strand
CATTTGCGTTTTTTACTAATTCCTCGTTTTTTGAGGAATTTTCAAAAGAAAATACGGGATGGTGGGTTAAAAGAAAGGCTTTAGGATGTTTGAGAAAATTTGCCCATCTTCTAATTTCCACTAGGATTTTGAAGTTTTCTCTTCGATAGGGTTCTTCCAATTTGATAATTTTGAAGAATTCATCAATACGTTCAACCAAAAAGTAGGCCAAAATGATGAGTGTAGAATAAGCGTGTTTAATCTCTCGCTGATGTCTGTATGTTCGCAGGAAGTTGTGAATCAACCAAGTGCTGTCTGCAAAATTGCAACCTAAGCAATTATGATCAACCATCTCACGGGTCCTAAATGAATCATGGATTTTGCACATCACCGGATTTCCGTCTTCTATCGCATTCTTTTTAAAAACTAAAAAGGCTTCTTTTAAATGATTTCGAACAACTTTTATTTCTTCCTGTTTGGAAAAATTAAATTTATCCAATTTTGATAAATCCGTTTGTTTTTCCAACAACACAAACAGTAAACGATTAAGCCACTGAGATATCGTCATGGGGTTTTTCTGTTTGTTGAGCATTTTTAGTCTTCGGAGAAATAGTCTGAATCTACTTTTTTCACTTCGTAGGTGTTTACAGTGGAGACTCCCACGTTGTGTTCGATCATTAGTTGGGCCAAGGTCTCGCCATCAATGAGCACAACCTTGGCATCGATCCGGGAAACATAGTCCTCCGCATCAGCCGAGAATTCAGATGTAGTGATGAAAAGCCCTTTCTTCGCGCGCTGACCGGTGAGAGCCCCGACAAACTTCTGGATCTCAGGCCGTCCGACGGTGTTATCCCACCGTTTTGCCTGAATATAGATGGCATCAAGACCGAGTTTGTCTTCCTTGATAATCCCATCGATTCCGCCATCGCCGCTTTTGCCGACAGCTTTCCCTGCATCTTGTCGGTTGCCTCCGTAACCCATTTTGACAATGACCTCAACCACTAGACGTTCGAAGAACGCCGGCGAACAGGTTTTGAGGCGTTGAAGAAGTTCTGCGGCAAGATCATCGCGAATCCTTTGATAAGCTATCTCGAGGGATTCTTCGGGAGTTTTGTCGTTTGCTTCCGGTTCTGAAGCTTCCTCACTTTTTAAATGCCGCAATGCTCGAAATTCCTGGAACTCCTTGAACTGTAGAAGGAAATTGACATCAATCTTCTGGGGTTTCTGTTTAAGAACGTCGAGCCCCCGCTGGGTAATTCGATTTATACCTCTCATGGGAGCCTCAATCAATCCTGCTTTTTTCAAATAGGTTCTTGACCAGCCGACCCGGTTGGCAAATATTTCCTGTTTACCGCTCGGTAGCAACTCTCGCCTTTCTAGCTCCGTTAATTTGACCTCCTTGGCGAGTGCTTCAACGGTTTCATGGAAGCTGTGATCTTTTCCATCCGCATAGAACTTCAGTAATGGAAGCATGCACGATTGGTAATCTGGAATTGCCATGATTAATCCCTCACACTTTCTTGTTTCATCTAACCCTTGATATAAAAAATGTTAGGCGACAACCCTTTTAGGAAAACCAATGATTTCGCTGCCACCAGAAATTTCAATTTGGATTGGTTTTTCATCTTTTTGTAAATGCTTAATATATCGAATATCGGAGGCCATAAAAGTGCCGACGGGTTCTGGTTGTTGGTAAAGATGCTTTGCGATTGCGGATTCAATCCTCCTTCGTAATCGCGGTTCAGATTCTAGAGGCAACAAGAAGACACTGAACATCGTAAGAAAATCGTAAATTGAGGGGGCAATTTCACGATATCGCTCTATGAATTCGTTGAAATACCCCTGCCTGGTAGATTTCCACAAACCATCCCAAAGCAATTCTTTTTCCCCTTTTTCCAAGGCAACCGGATCATAAATCCGGTTGTAACCGCCCATGGTATTAATTGTATGTTCCTTAATCCGCTTTAAAAATGAGGCGCCAGTCTCGCCTACATACTCTGCCAGAAATCCGCCTTTTTCATAAGGCACCGCATAAACATATATACCGGATTCCTTCGCAATGGGGTTATGAAAGATATCCTCACCGTCATTAGAATGAATTCTGAATGGACCTAAAACCTGGAGATTCATGACAAATCAGGAAATGGGTTACCCGCAAAATACCCTTTTTTAACTTAATGGTCTGATGGTATCAAATAGTTACTTTTAGTCAACCCGGAGTGGCTCTGCCTCAGCCAAGCTCCGTACATCTTTTTAATTGGAGGTATCCTGTTCATATTTGCTTTCCTGGCACTTCGGAGAAACGCTTTAAAAAGCCCTTATCCTGCACACCGGGTAAGCAGCCGGCGGATGAAGCCGACCACGTCGGCTTGGATCTCATCGTCCGGGCCGCCCTGAAGAAACTCAGCGACCCGAAGAGGTCCGAGACCGTCATGTTCATGAAAGTCGCGCTCAAGAACCGTGAGCGCCTTTTGCGCTTCCCGGTCTTTGAGAAGCGTGCGGAGCCCGGCAGCCACCTCCTCAACTCCCGCCCCAAAGTTGCGGACCAAGTAATAAAGATCATAAGCATCCTTAGCGTCCCCGCGGCCGTCAAACGCCAGCGCCTTGAGCACCACGAACGCCCCGGGTCCACAAACCCAGACGTCGCGCGCGGCCCGTTCACCGAAGATAGTCATGCCTTCGAGACGCACGCCGCGCCGGTCCTGGAAGGCGAGTTTAAGCCCCGGAGTGATAACGGCGGCAAAATCCTTCTCGATGTCGCGGAGCTTACCGCCCTGGTCCGCATCGCTCGACGGCGGGATGAGAAAGTCAATATTTACCGCGTCGGAGTCGGTAATTCGCCACCGCTGCCGGGTTTGCCGGCCTTCCTCGCTCCGGTCCGGCTCAAAGCCGGCCCGGCGGAGCCGCTCCGTGAAGCTCTGGTATCGGCCTTCTTCGAGCAGCGCCAACGTGAGACCAATATCAAGGTCAATGGTGCCCACGTGCGCCGATGTTCCCTCGGGCAGATTGGTCTGGTTGATGAGCAGCGATGGGACCAACCCTCCGACAATCACGACCTCATCCATTAGATCTCCGAGCTTCGAGGCAACATAGAGGCAGGTGGATCGCACGAGTTCCAATTGTTCGCTCTTGTATTCAGACGCGCGCTTAGGCTTGTCAGTCATCACTTCCCTCGACTACTTGTTCTTACCCATATCGATAACACGGAGCGGTCGCCCGAGCTTCTCCGAAATCCTAAGCGCGGGATCGCCGATGGCGGATGCTGCCGGGATTTTTCCGGATAATCCCCGTCTAAAAAGTTCGCCCCGCAATTTATCCGCGGCTTCGGCTGAACGTTCGGGATGCTCCTTTAGGTCAAGGCATACCTGCACGGGGTGCGCGCAGCGGATGCCGTCTTTCTCCATCGCGCCGTGGAAAACCCCCTCGTCGTTCGGGACGACCAGCCAGAGATTGGAGCCGCGCGACTCTTCCCGGAAATCGAGTCGTTCCTTCAGATCGGGTGAAGGTTCGTTCTCAAGATATATCGTAACCACCCGGAAAGCGGCGAAGCGGGTGAAAACCCACGCGGCGGCAAGACCGGTCGCCGCATGTCCGATGCCCTCCGCCGTGAGGGTATCGGAAACGAAATTAAGCAATGCGTCCCCGGAGCGCGCTGCGGCATGTCCCTGATAAACGGTGTGCCTCCAGAATTGGTAACGCTCGAGCCAGCTTTTGAGAAGCAACGATGGATCCCGTGGTTTAACGGCATAATTACTATCCCGGACCACCAAGCCCTCGGCCAGAAGCCGCTTCACCACGCGGCTGACCAAACCCTCGTCCATTTTCGTGGCCCGGGCGATCTCGTGCTGGGTGAACGGCTTATCGGGATTGATAAGAAGCCAGCGCACCACCCGAGAGCTCTTGGGGGCGAATAGGTTGAGAGGGCGCCCCGCGGACAAGAACCGGTTGGACCGACCTTCAATGTGAATCCTGAGGCCGCCCGAAACGATGTGGGCGTTGCCGCTTAAGTCGAGCCAGCTTACCCCGTTCTCTTCGCAGGCGCGTCGCCCGACTTCGCCCATAAACGGCACTGCTATGAGCGGTACCACCTGCCGCCGAAATCGTTCCGCCTGCGCTTGAATTTCCTTTACCGCGGCAGCCATCGGGGCGGCGCTCGTCGTCTTCTTGAACTCCACCAAAAAGGTTTTTCCCGCGGCTTGGATTACAAAGTCAACTTCGGAGGGGTCATCCGTGCGCACTTTTACTTCATTTGGGTTGACTCCCAACAACCTGGCGAGCGTCTCGGGAACTTTAACCGTAAGGCGTTCATGTTCGGTTCGAATAATCATATTTGATTAAATAAGGTATTTTGACCGTTCTGTCAAGTATGCATATTTAGTCAACTATGGGGGCATTGCCCCAACCAAGCCCCGATGTTCGCGAACATTCTGAGCCTTCCATTTCAATCCCGGATGTTCCCGGATGATTTCCCGCAAAGCCGGTTCGTCGGTCAGCAGCTCGGGAACGATCTCACCGCGTTCGTTGAGTCGTTCGATAAACTCCCGCTCTTTTGCAGTGAGTGGGAGCACCACCGAGAACAGGTCGCGGCAATCGGCGACCAGCTGGCGGGTCCAATCCGCGATCCGAGACCGAGGCGGAGCCAAATCCGCGCGGAGGAGAGGCAGGAGGGTTCGGTCAACTTCGCCGGAATCGATTTGAAGCTCCTCAAGGGAAACCCGGCGCCAGTCCTTGCGGTTGATCCCACCGTAGACGACGAAACCCAAGCGCAGCTTGGTGCGGTCGAGGCTTTTTTGACTGAGGACCGCACGCACGTCGAAGAGGTCGCGGCTCGCGGTCCGCGCGAGTGAGGCCGCCACTTTACCGGCCGCCAGCTCGTGGAAGTCGAGCACCGGAATCTGGGCCGCGCTAAAGGATCCGACTGGGCGCGAGTCCATCACCATGATCGGCCACAGCGGTGTGCGCAGCATGAAATTCAAATCAAGCTCCAGCGCACCCGGACGCCCCTGGGCGGTGGTGTACGACAGCCTCCACTTCCCGCCGGCGTGGTCTGAAGGTGAGTGCTTGATTTGGATGCCGAGACGTCCGCAAACCGCTTGCACAGCTTGTTCTATCTTCGGACGCTCCGTCAGCATCGTCTCACGGTCGGCCGCGCCGATGTAATTGAGATCGATATCCACCGAAAGACGCGGCACGTCGAAGTGGAACAGGTTGAGAGCGGTGCCGCCCTTTAAGGCGATTCTGGTCTTTAAAAAAGGATGGCTTCGCAATGCCTCGAGCAATTCGAGGAGGCGGATCGCCTTTTCCAGCGGCTCGGCCTGGAAGCCGGTCGCGGCCGCCTCGCGGAAGAGATCGGCCGGGATCAGAGTCACGGTACCTCCTCCCACAACCGGTTGAGCACCTGGTCCGGGACGACCAGGTTCCAGCCGGGCACGAGTTTTCCGGGACGGCGCGAAGAGTCGAGGTAACGCGGCCCCCGGGGAGCGAATTCCCTCAACCTATTTAGATGCGCATCCTCCACCATGAGCCGTTCGCGGTGCTGCTCCAGAAAGAAGCCGATGCGCGCGCAGGCGACGGCCGAGCCCAGCTTGCGCGCGTACTCGATCACCGCGTCGAGGTCGAAAAACTCCACTGACTCGAGCGACCGCCAGATTTCCTCCCACCCTCCCCCGTGGCGGGGAGCGTCAAGGACGTCCACAAGCACGCGTTCGAGCGTGGTCACGCGGACTAAGCCGCCGGCGTGCCGCTGCTCCAGGATCCCGCCGCCAAGGTCGGGCAGGTCGCGGAGCGGGGGCGGAACGGGAACCGGTACGAACTCGGAGCCGCGGAACGTGAATGGCTTGGCTCGCGTGCGGGTCAGGAAAGTGAACCGGCGGAAGACCGAGTGGGCCTTCCCGTGGAACTGAAGGGCAGCGTGGTAAGCAACCACCGCATCTGGAGCGAGATGACTCGCCAAGGGGTACGGATCGAGTTGAAGATTATCCGGAGAGGTTCCCCGCGGGACAACAGCGTATAGGCCGCGACGGATACGGAGAAGGTTCCCGGCACGCACATGCTGTTTGAGAACCGCCTGGCTCGCCTCGGGCTTGCGCGCATCTCCTTCCCGGTGGGCGGACGCAAACTCCTCGAACCGGAAAACGGGGTGGGTAGCGAAATAATCAGTTGGTTTCATGGTTATTGCCGTTTATCTCCACAATGTGAGTACATAATATCTATTACGGAGATAAATAGCAAGTAGTTAAATGAACGAATTGCTATTTATCTCCTATAAAGTATTACAAAACTACTGTATCGGAAACGATTAGCAAGTATATAATTGATACTTCGACGGCGTCCAAACCCTGCCCTTGAGGGCGGGTAAAGAGGCGCCGTTCAGTATCAACCCTGAGCATACCCCGGGCTTTAGACCGGGGCAGTCGAAGGGTTGATTTTGTAGTTGCCTCATTTATGAGGCTCTTTAAGGGAAGATATTTTCTCGGCCCGATCCCTCCTTGGTCGGGACAGGTCCCTCTGAAATCGGGATAAATAAATCGGGCAACTACGAAAACGTTTGATATCATCTTGATTCTTGATAGTTATCTGGATATTTTCAGCGTATATACGAGGTTTTTCCTTAAGCTTTTAAAATTATGCAGTTATTAATCATTCGTTTTTCCTCCCTGGGGGATGTGGTCCTGGCCACGGCGGTGGTCGAGACCATCTTCCGCAATGTTCCCGGGGTCGAGATTGATTTCGCCGTCCGGGAGGAATACGCCGATCTTTTCCGGGGAGACCCCCGGATCCGCAATCTTTTCGTTTGGGAAAAAGGGCAGGGGCAGTTTGATTATCTTCGCGAGCTGCGCCGGGAGAAATATGACCTGGTTCTTGATCTTCACCGGGTGACCCGGAGTTACCGGCTTTATCCGTTTCTCCGCTACTTCCGCTTGATCGGCTGCGACAAAAGAAGCCTGGAACGAAGGCTGTATGTATGGTTCGGCTACCGCCGGAAGGGCCGACTCCGCCCCCTGCTCGACGCTTACCTGGAAACGATCGAGAAAGCCGGTCTGGGGAGAGAAAAATTCCTACCCCGGCTTATCCCCGCCCGGGAAGCGCAGGCGGAGGTGGAAAAGCTGTTCCAGGCCTGGGGAGCAAAACCGGGAGAACCGGTTCTCGCGCTTTCGCCGGGGGCCAAAAAGGAAATCCGCTGCTGGCCGCCGGACCGATTCGCGGAAGTGGGAAAAAAAGCGATCGCGGAGCTCCAGGCCCGGGTCCTGGTGCTGGGAGCGGAATCCGAGGCGGGACTGGTCCGGCAGGTAATCAGTGGCATCGGGTCCGATCGCGCTCACCCGCTCCTGGGTTTAAGCCTGGACCGTTTAAGCGCTCTCCTTTCCCGGGTTAATCTTCTGGTGGCCAACGATTCCGGACCGGCCCATGTCGGGCGGGCGGTCGGGATTCCGGTGGGAGTGATCTTCGGACCCACTAGCCCGGAATTCTTCCCGGCTTATGGACCCGGGGATTTTATTGCCGAGTGCGAGCTTTCCTGCCGTCCCTGCAGCTTGCGGGGGGAGCGGGCCTGCTCGCGGCCGACCCGGGAATGTCTGGAGATGATTAAACCTGAAGAGGTTTATAATCAGGTGAAGGTTTGTTTATCCCCCTCCCCCTCCTTCGCTAAAGCTCCGAAGGGCAGGCCTTCATCCCCTCCTACCAGGGGAGGGGAGTTATAGGAGAGGGAAGCGTGCCCGCCAAAGCCTTGGCGCAGGCGGGGGTGAGGGGTAAAAAATCAGTGTTAGGACGGGAGAAAAAAGATGACCGTTAAACTCTCGAAATCTCGTTTACAGCAGATCACCCGCCGATTTCCGGATTCACGGGTCCTGGTGCTCGGGGACTTGATTCTCGACCGTTATCTCTTCGGCCGGGTCAGGAGGATTTCCCCCGAGGCCCCGGTTCCGGTGGTCGAGCTGGAAAGGGGGGAGGACCGCCCCGGCGGGGCCGGAAACGCGGTAATGAACGTAGCGGGTCTGAATGGGAAGGTCTGGGTGGCGGGGGTGGTGGGCAAGGACAAGGCGGGGGAAAGGCTGACCGCCATTCTTAAACGCCCCGGGATCTCGCCGCTGGCAGTCGTCCCGGATCCCGGCCGGATAACTCCGGTTAAAACCCGGGTGGTGGCGGTTCCCCAGCATCATCAGGTGGTCCGGATCGATCAGGAAAATGCCAACCCGGCCTCCGGGGAGATTCGGAGAAAGATTCTCGGTCAACTGGAGGGAGTAATCAGCCGGGTGGACGCAGTGATCGTCTCCGATTACGGGAAAGGAATGATTTCCCTCGGGCTCATGGAAGGCCTGCTCAAACTGGCCGACAAACGGAAGATCCCGGTCGGGGTCGACCCCAAGCCGGGGAATTTTTCTTTTTATCGGGGCGTAAGTTTCCTGACCCCCAATCATATCGAAGCGGGCGAGATCGCAGGTTTCCCCGCGGAGACCGATAAGGAGGTGGAAAAAGCGGGGCAGGAAATCATCCAGGAGTCCGGTTGCCGATATCTTCTGATCACCCGGGGGGAAAAGGGCATGACCCTTTTTGAGCAGAGAACAGAGAGCCAAAAACAAAGCGTAAAGGAAAGGCGGCCCTCCGTTACCCATATTCCCACCGCCGCCCGTGAGGTTTTTGATGTCTCCGGGGCGGGTGACACGGTCATCGCCACTTTTACCCTGGCCCTGATCGCCGGGGCGACTCCGCTAGAGGCGGCTCAGATCGCCAATGTGGCGGCGGGGTTAGTGGTGGGCAAATTCGGCACGGCCGTGGTCAGCCGGAAAGAACTGATGGAAGCAATCTAACCAGTTTCGAGTTCCGAGTTTCGAGTTGCGAGTTAGACCAAATAAACTGAAGAAAACAAAATAACCAGATTAACCAGAATGTAGGGCAAGGCTTTAGCCTTGCTGTTAATGTCAAGGTTCAAAGCTCAAATTGTCCAAAACAAGCAGCCTAAGATTTTAATAGTGATAGGGGCGGGTTTCTCTGGCCGGTTTTGCCCGGTTCGGGCAGGCCGATGCCGCCCGAGGAGGGAGCCAGTGGAATGGCTCCCCTACGGAAGAAATGTTCATTGTAAGGATTTCTCTGAGAAACTACACTTGAACCCAGAAACTCGAGACTAGAGACTAAAGACCAGAGGTTAATAATGTTTCCCCAATTTTTTGTGTCTAATTCCAAGAGGAATGATTGAGAAAAATGAAAATCCCGTTTTTAGACCTGAAGGCGCAATTTAACACCATCCAGGGTGACATCCGGTCGGCTTTGAATCGAGTCCTCGATTCCCAGAATTTTATCCTCGGGCCCGAGGTGGATCAGTTTGAGAAACAGGTTGCCTCGTACCTGGGTGTTCCCCACGCGGTGGGGGTGGCATCGGGCTCCGACGCGCTCTATCTCGCGCTCGTGGCCTTGGGGGTGGGTCCCGGTGACGGGGTTATCACCACTCCCTTCACTTTTTTCGCCACCGGGGGGTCGATCGTCAGAACGGGGGCCCGGCCGCTTTTCGTGGATATCGATCCCCGCAACTATAACCTTGATCCCGGGAAAATCGCGGAATTGATCGAGGCCAATCGCAGAAATCCCCGGGCACAGCTCAAAGCGATCATGCCGGTTCATATCTTTGGCCAGCCCGCGGAAATGGGGGCAATCCAAAAACTCGCCCGCACCCACGGGCTGACGGTAGTCGAGGACGCCTGCCAGGCGATTGGGGCCCATTACCAGGGTCAAAAGGTGGGAACCCTGAGCGAGTTCGGCTGTTTCAGTTTTTTCCCTTCCAAGAACCTGGGTGGTTTTGGGGATGGGGGCCTGGCGGTAACCGGTGACCCCGGCCTGGCGCAGAAGCTCCGGAGGCTTCGGGTTCACGGAAGTGACCGCAAATACCATCATGTCGAGATGGGGATCAACAGCCGGCTGGACGCCCTCCAGGCGGCTGTGCTTTCCGCCAAGCTTCCTTACTTGGACCGCTGGAATGAAGCCAGGAGAAAGAAAGCCGCAGCTTACGACCAAGCTTTGGGAGATCTTCCCGGGCTGGTTTTGCCTCCGGCCCCGCAAAAGGGGGTGGAACCGGTTTATCACCTGTACGTGATTCGGGCCTCCAAGCGGGATGGGCTCGAAAAATTTCTGGGCACCCGGGGGATCGGGACGGGGGTTTACTATCCCTTGCCCCTGCATCTCCAGCCCTGTTTCGCCGGTCTCGGGTATAAAGAAGGCGAGATGCCCGAATCCGAGCGGGCTTCCCGGGAGGTGCTGGCCCTGCCGCTTTATCCGGAACTGACGGAAGAACAACAAACATTCGTCATCAAGTCCGTCCGGGAGTTTTATCAAAAACCGGCGTTAATTTAATAACCCATGACGAATGGGTGTTGGTTAGGTGTCATTCCTGCGAAAGCAGGAATCCAGGGTTCTTCACAAATGAAGGAAGTTAAAATATACAAAATAATTCCAGCATATAAGTTACAATTGCTTTAAAGGGAGAAAATATTAAGAACCTTTTTAAACTTCTGGATTCCCGCCTGCGCGGGAATGACGAATAAGAATAAATACACGTTATCCAAGATGACATAATGATTTGACTTAATATAAGGAGGAGGAATGTCGACCAAGGAGACCCCGAAGGTCGCGGTGGTGGGGGGAGGTTACTGGGGAAAGAACCTGATCCGGAATTTTTTCGAACTCGGGGTATTAAAAGTTATTTGTGACTCCGACCCGGCCAAGCTCCAAGAATATCGGCAGAAATATCCCGGGGTTTTGACCAGCCAGAGCTTGGCCCAGGTCGTCCAGGACCCGGAGATCCAGGGGGTGGTAATCGCGGTCCCGGCCGAGCTGCATTTTGAGCTGGCCCGGGAGGTTATCATCTCCGGGAAAGATGTTTTCGTAGAAAAACCCCTTTCTCTCCGGGTGGAAGATGGGGAGAAATTAGTCGAGCTTTCCCGCGAAAAGAAAAAAATCCTGATGATCGGACATATCCTGGCTTATCATCCGGCCGTGGTTCGTCTGAAAGAACTGATCGGCCAGGGTGATCTGGGCCGGATCCAGTATGTCTATTCCAATCGCCTGAACCTGGGGAAGATCCGGACCGAAGAGAATATTCTCTGGAGTTTCGCTCCCCACGACATCTCCACCATCCTCTCCCTGCTCCAGGAAATGCCTGTCGAGGTGATCGCCTCGGGGGGAAACTACCTGCATGCGAGTATCGCCGACGTCACCATCACCGCCCTCAGGTTTCCGAGCGGGGTCCGGGCTCATATTTTCGTGAGCTGGCTCCATCCTTACAAGGAACAGCGCCTGGTAGTGGTGGGGGAAAAGAAAATGGCGGTTTTCGACGACATGGCCCAGGACAAGCTGGTGATTTACCCGCACGGGATGGATTGGGTGGAGCGGTCTCCGGTTCCCCGGAAGGGGGAAGCCCAGGCGGTTCCGATTTCCAACGAAGAGCCCCTGCGCCGGGAGTGCCGGCATTTCCTGGACTGTCTGCAAAACCGGGCCACGCCCCGCACGGACGGGGAAGAAGGCCTGCGGGTGCTCAAGGTTCTTTCGGCCTGTTCCCAGTCGCTCCAGGACCGAAGCCGCGCCATCGAGTTGGAAGTGCATCCGGAGAAGAGTTACTTCGTTCACCCCTCCGCGGTCATCGATCCGGGTTGCTCGGTCGGACCGTCGACCCGGATCTGGCATTATTCCCACCTGGTGGAGGGGGCCCGGATCGGGCGGGGCTGTTCGATCGGGCAGAATGTTTTCATCGGCCGCAATGTCCAGGTCGGCAACAATGTGAAGATTCAAAACAACGTCTCCGTTTACGAAGGGGTGACCCTTGAGGACAATGTTTTCTGCGGCCCCTCGATGGTCTTCACCAACGTGATCAATCCCCGGAGCGAGGTTTCTCGGAAGCATGAATTCAAGCCGACCCGGGTGGGGAAAGGGGCAACCCTGGGCGCCAACTCCACGGTGGTCTGCGGGACCAGCCTGGGAGCTTACGCTTTCGTGGGAGCGGGGGCGGTGGTGACCCGGGATGTCCCGGATTATGCGCTGGTCTACGGAAACCCGGCCCGGGTTATGGGCTGGGTCTGCCGCTGCGGGGAGAAACTTGAGCTCAAGGGCAACCGCTCCGAATGCCGGGCCTGCGGTCTCAGGTACCAGAAGTCGGGAACCAAGCTTAAACCGCTGGCCGCCGGAACCAGGCCGAAAAAAAGGTAAAATTTTGCGAATTTCTAATTTCTAATGACGAATTTCTAATCAAGAACCAATGTCGAATTTCTAATTTTGAATTTCCAGGTTCCAGAATTAGTCATTGGTAATTGGGATTTCTTTTGTCATTAGAAATTAGGAATTGGTCATTTTTCTATACGGAAGATGCCATCCCGTAAAAAACCAAACGTTACATCAAATTAGTCCCGGAGCGGATCGAAAGTTGAAGGCGATTAAACTGCTTTCCATCGTTGGGGCCCGGCCGCAGTTTATCAAGCTTTCCCCCCTGGCCCGCGCCGCCGCATCCGGGCGGGGTCCGGGCCGGTCCCTGAAGCACCTGATTCTCCATACCGGGCAACACTACGATGACAAAATGTCCCGGGTTTTTTTCGATGAGCTGGGGATTCCTAGGCCGGATTATGACCTCGGGGTCGGTTCGGGGAGCCATGCCCGCCAGACCGGGAAGATGATGGTTGGGATTGAAAAGATTCTCCGGGAGGCAAAACCGGACTGGGTCCTGGTTTACGGGGATACCAATTCCACCCTAGCCGGGGCCCTGGCCGCCGCCAAGCTCCGAATCCCGATCGGTCATATCGAAGCGGGGCTCCGGAGTTTCAACCAGGGGATGCCGGAAGAGATCAACCGGGTGGCGGCGGATCGGGTGTCCGATATTCTTTTCTGCCCGACCCAAACCGCGGTGAAAAACCTGGGGAAAGAAGGATTCAAAAATATCGTTAACCAAGGACGTTTATTAAAAGAAGTTCACCTTTCACTTTTTACCCTTCGATTTCCCTCAGGGCAGGCCCTTCGCCCTTTCTCCCCTCGGCTGCGCTCAGGACCAGCGGGTAAGGCAGGGCCAGCTTCTCACCTTTCACCTTTAGTAGTGAACGTCGGGGATATTATGTACGATTCGATTCTTTTCTATCTCGGGCTCGCGGAGAAGAGATCCCGGATTATTGAAACCCTGGATCTGCACTCTTCCTATTGCCTGGCTACGGTGCACCGGGCCGAAAGCACGGATAATTTGAGAAACCTGAAAGCGATTATCTTGATTTTGAAAGAGATCGCGAAGCAGGGGATCCAGGTGGTTTTTCCCGTCCATCCCCGGACCCGGAAGATAATCCAAAAGAACTCGTCGCTCCGGGCTCATTGCTCGGGGTTTTCCCTGCTCGATCCGGTGCCGTATCTTGACATGCTCCGGCTCGAGCAACACGCCCGCTTCATCCTGACCGACTCGGGCGGGGTGCAGAAGGAGGCCTACTGGCTCCGGGTTCCCTGCCTGACCATCCGGAATGAGACCGAGTGGGTGGAGACCCTGGAAGCGGGTGCGAATGTTCTGGTCGGGTATGACCGGGAGAAGGCCTTAAGGGAGGTAAACCACCTGCCCCGTCCCTGGAAAGCCCCCGGCTCGATCTACGGCGACGGCCACTCCGCCGAGCGCATCATCCAGGTTTTGAAAACATGCTCCGGCTGAAACTGGAGATATTCCCATAAGCTAAAGCAACTTTGGAAATAATCTTGGTTCTTTGCTGTCCAGCTGCCTAGCCTTCCAGCTTTCCAGCGTATTTATTTCTATTCTTACGGGGTGAGAATGGTGTCGTGTTTCCAGTTTTTATCGTCGTTTTTGGGGTAGTCGAGGTTGTAGTGGAGGCCACGGCTTTCCTTGCGGGAAAGGGCGGAGGCGATCACCAGCTCGGCCACGGTGGCCATATTGCGAAGCTCGAGGAGGTCGCTGGTGATCAGGAAGTTCCAGTAGTATTCGGCGATCTCCTCCTGGAGGATCTCGATCCGCCGGCGGGCGCGGAGGAGGCGCTTGTTGGAGCGGACGATCCCGACGTAATTCCACATCAGGTGGCGGATCTCGTCCCAGTTCTGGGTGATGACCACCGCCTCGTCCGAATCCACGGCCTTGCCGGGGTTCCAGGGGGGGATTTTCTGTCGGGGAATTCCTGGAAGGGGGCGGGAGGAAATATCCCGGAAGGCCCGCTCGGAAAAGACCATGGCTTCGAGGAGGGAGTTGGAGGCCAGGCGGTTGGCGCCGTGGAGGCCGGTGCAGGCGACCTCACCCAGGGCATAAAGATTGGCGAGATCGGTTCTTCCCCAGGAGTCGGTCTGAACCCCGCCGCAGGTGTAATGGGCGGCGGGGACGACCGGGATGGGTTCGTGGGTAATATCGATTCCCAGGGAGAGGCAGGTGCGGAAAATGTTCGGGAACCGTTCCTTGATGAATTTGGGTTTTTTGTGGGTGATGTCCAGGAAGACGCAGTCATCCCCCGAGCGCTTGAGTTCGGAGTCGATGGCGCGGGCGACGATGTCCCGGGGCGCGAGCTCGACTCGCGGATGGTAGCGCTTCATAAAGGACTCGCCGTTTTTCAGACGCAGGATGCCGCCCTCGCCCCGGACGGACTCGGAGATCAGGAAGGATTTGGCCCGGGGATGGAACAAGCAGGTGGGGTGAAACTGGATGAATTCGAGGTTGGCCACCCGGCAGCCGGCCCGATAGGCGAGGGCGATCCCGTCGCCGGTGGCGACGTCGGGGTTCGAGGTGTAGAGGTAAACCTTACCCGCTCCGCCGGTAGCCATGATGGTGACCCGGGCCCGGAAGGTATGAATCTCGCCGGAGGAGATATCGAGAACGTAGGCCCCCAGGCAGAGATGGCCTTTGGATTTCTGGCTTTCCCGGATCAGATTGATGGCGATGTGTCTTTCCTCCAGGCTGATTTTGGGATTGTCGCGAGCCCGCTCCAGAAGGACGCGCTCGATCTCGGCGCCGGTCAGGTCCTCGGCGTGGATGATCCGGCGGTGGGAGTGGGCTCCTTCGAGGGTCAGGTCGTATTCGAACCCGCCGTCCATCTGCACCTTCCGGCGGGAGAAGCGTACTCCCCAGTCCAGGAGTTCCCGGATCCGGTCAGGTCCTTCCTTCACCACCACCTCGACGATATCGGGATGACAGATGCCCGCCCCGGCGGTCAAGGTGTCCTGAATGTGGGAGGAGAAACTATCCCCCGGATCGAGAACGGCGGCGATTCCGCCCTGAGCGTTGTTGGTGCTGCAGTCGGTCAGGCCGCGCTTGGTGATGAGAACCACCTGGCCCAGGCGGGCGGCTTTCAGGGCCGAGCTCAGGCCCGCGATGCCGCTGCCAATTACCAGAAAATCGGTTTGAATTTCCATAGTCTTCGAAGTTAATATTATTACACCAATCCATTATAGAAAAAAGCATGATCCCCTATAAGGATGACAATCCTACCGAGCGCTGGCCGGTCGTCACCGTCGCGCTGATCGTTCTCAACGTGCTGGTATTTTTCTACGAGTTGAGCCTGGGCCCGCGCCTGGAAGGGTTCATCAACGAGTTCGGCGCGGTCCCGGAGGGGATCTTTTCCGGGACGGACCTAGCCGTCCCGCCGGCGCTGCCGGTCCCGGTTACCCTGCTCACCTCGCTTTTTTTGCACGGGGGCTGGATGCACCTGATCGGCAACATGCTTTATCTCTGGATCTTCGGGAATAACATCGAGGATATCCTCGGGCATTTCCGTTTCATTCTTTTCTACCTGGCTGGCGGGGTGGCGGCCACCCTGGCGCAGGGGATAACCAGCCCCGCCTCCACCATCCCCACCATCGGCGCCAGCGGGGCCATTTCCGGGGTTCTGGGGGCGTACCTCATCATCTTTCCTCGGGCCCGGGTTTACACCCTGCTCCCGATCGGTTTTTTCCTGCAGGTGGTGGTGCTCCCGGCATATTTCGTGCTGGGCTTCTGGTTTGTCCTACAGTTCTTCAGCGGGGTTCTTTCCCTCGGGAACCAGCACGGGGGCGTGGCTTTTTTCGCCCATGTGGGCGGGTTCGTTTTCGGAATGCTCCTGATCAAGTTCGTAATCAAGTATCCCCCCCGGCGGAGCGCCGTCAGCCATCGGGGATACATTTACCGCCTCCGGCGCTAGAAAGCTGGGAGGCTGCCCTTCGACAAGCTCAGGGTAAAGGACGCTGCCCAGACTTCGCTAACCTGCCCTCCGAAGCCAGTTATTACTCCGGGCGAAGGATGGGAGCTACGTCGGGCTCGCAGAGCTCGGAAGCTTCTTTATTTCAAACGGTTTGAGAGATAGGAAACGATATCTTTCGCGGGCACCTTTTCCTGCTCGCTTTTCTTGAGATCCCTCACCATGACGGTCTGGTCCTTGATTTCATCCTCCCCGATGATGATGACCAGCTCGGCCCCGCCGCGGTCGGCGCGGTGAAACTGGGCCTTGAGGCTTCCCCCCTTAAGATCGGCCCGCGCGGGAAAACCGTTAGCCTTGAGTTCCCGGGCCAGTTTCTGGATCAGTCTCCGGGCGGAGGAGCCCACCGCCAGGAGGGCCAGGGCGGGTTTTGTCGCCGGGGGCGGCAGTTCCGGGAGTTGCAGGATGATCCTCTCGATTCCCAGGGCGAAACCAACCGCCGGGAGGGAAGGACCCCCCAGTTCGGAAATCAGCTCGTCGTATCTTCCTCCGGCGGATATGGCGTCGGTGCGGGAGCGGCCCCCGGCTCTCCCGGGATAGATTTCAAAAGCGGTCCGGGTGTAGTAATCCAGCCCGCGCACGAGGAAAGGGTCGAGGATAAATTCCAGTTCCAGGGTTTTCAGAATGGCTTGTAGCTCGGAGAAATGATCCTGGCAAACCAGGCAAAGAGACTCGGAAATTCGGGGCACTGATTGGGACCGGAGCAGGGACTGGCATTCCGCTTCTTTGCAATCCAGGACCCGGAGAGGGTTGCTCTGGATTCGTCGCCGGCAGTCGGGGCAAAGCTGGGGCGCCAGGGGCTCGAGAAAATTGACCAGCCGCTGGTGATATTGAGGCTGGCAGACCCGGCATCCCAGTGAATTGAGAACGAGAGAGAAATCCTTTAATCCCAGCCGGGAGAGGAGATCCGCCTGCAGAGCGATGACCTCCGCATCGGCTTCGGGACCCGGGATGCCGAAGAGCTCGGCGCCGATCTGGTGAAACTGGCGGAGTCTTCCATGCTGGGGTCTCTCATGCCGGAACATCGGCGCGAGGTAATAAAAACTCGATTCCGGCCGGTTTTTGGCAAAGCCGTGCTCGAGATAAGCCCGGGCCACCGCGACGGTGCCTTCAGGCCTCAACGATAACGAATCCCCGCTGCGGTCGGTGAATGTATACATTTCCTTGCCCACGATGTCAGTGGCCTCGCCCACCGAGCGGGAAAAGAGGTCGGTTTTTTCCAACACCGGGGTCCTAATTTCTTCAAAGCCATAAAGTTGAAATACTTCCCGTGCGGTTGTCTCGATAAAACGCCATTTCCAGACGTCTTCAGGGAGGATATCAACAAATCCACGGACCGACTGGACGGTTTTATTTGTCATTTGATCCGGTTCCGGTTAATTGGTCGAAATTGAAAAATCGTTTGACATACAACTTATTGTTGAAATATAATTATCAACAACTAAATATAGAATTCAAGCAATGAGAAATATTTTCCCATAGTTGGTCGCCCGGGGTAATCAAAGGTTACCTCATTTTTCTATTTACTGAATGAAGGAGGTAAAGATGGCAACAAAGAAAAAAGCCGCAAAGAAAAAAGCAAAAAAGCCAGCCAAAAAAAAGCGTCGTTAGTCACCTTTTTATAGCTGCCTCGTTATATGGGGGGCCCTCCCAAAAAAATCCCCCCGCCGAAAGATTACCCCGGGCGACCTCTCCTGTGAAAATCGGGATGTAATCATAAGAGAATTAAAGATTGCGATCAAGCTTGACCCGGTTTTTCTAAAAAAATTCTTAAAATGGTCAAGGCGGCGGGTGTAATCCCCGGGATGCGGGAGGCCTGTCCCAGGGACCCGGGCCGGAGCCGGGAAAGTTTTTCCACCACCTCCAGGGAAAGCCCCGCGATCCGGGAATAATCCAGGGCCCGGGGGATGCGCAAGGATTCGGCCCGGGTAAACTGCGCCACTTCCAACTTTTGTCGCTCAATGTACCCCGTGTATTTCAATTCAATCTCGATCGTTTCTTTTAACCGGGGGTCGAGCCCGCCCAGCTCCGGTTCGAAGCGGGTCAGGTGAGCGAGGGAAACCTCCGGACGCCGGAGCAGGTCGGCCAGGCTCTGCGGGTTTTTGAGAGGGGCGATCCGGTTGTCCGCGAGGAATTGGTTGACCTCCGCCGTGGGGCGGAGACGGTTTTCCCGGAGGCGGGAGACGATCCGGTCCCGGGTTTTCCTTTTCTCCACGAAGATTTCAAAGTCCGCTTTCGATACGAGCCCGAACCGGAACCCGATCTCCCGGAGCCGGTCGGCGGCATTGTCCTCCCGGAGGATGAGGCGGTACTCGGCCCGGGAAGTGAAGATTCGATAGGGTTCATCGGTGCCCTTGGTGACAAGATCGTCGATCATCACCCCGAGATAAGCCTGATCGCGGCCGAGGATCAGGGGCTCTTCGCTTCGGGCCTGGCGGGCGGCGTTGATCCCGGCGATCAGCCCCTGCCCGGCGGCCTCCTCGTATCCGGTGGTGCCGTTGATCTGCCCGGCGAGGAAGAGGCCGGGGATTTTTTTAGTTTCCAGGCTGGAAAAAAGTTCGGTAGGCTGGACGTAATCGTGTTCAATCCCGTAGCCGGGCCGGGCGAGGCGGGCGACTTCCAGTCCCGGGATGGAGTGAACGATTTCGGCCTGCACATCCTCCGGGAGACTGGTGGAAATCCCATTGGGATAAATTTCCGGGCTCTCCCGTCC
>JAPLJI010000151.1 GCA_026388655.1 Pseudomonadota bacterium | reverse complement strand
CGTCATTCCGCACTTGATTCAGCCTGCCCCGGACTTGATCCGGGGGAATCCAGTTCCAATTGAATGGTTCCCTGCTTTCGCAGGGACAGCGTCTGGATCCCCGCTGGAGTTTATCCCGCACTCTGATGCGGGACGGGGATGACAAAAGGGGACTGGATTCCCGCTGAAGTTTTTCCTGAGCGTAGTCGAAGGGCGGGAATGACGATTAATACCCAATTGCTTCAGTATTAATAAACAAATTGATTTTATCACTTCTTTTTATCCAGGATGTCCTCCAGCTTTTTACGATCCGCGTCGGTGACGTCACCGGTCTTTTCCTTGGCGTCTTTGATGGTGTCTGCGGCCTTATCTTTAACATCATCCACCTTGTCCCCGACCTTACCCATTCCCTTTTCCACCTTTTTTTCTATCTTGTCCACCTTCTTTTCCACCTTCTCACCCCACTCTCCCACCTCGTCCTTGATCTGCTTGAGCTCCCCCCCCTTCCGGTATTTGATTTCCACCCCGCGATTTTTGAAACTGATATCAAAGAAATAAAGAAAGGCCACGACGGCCGCAATCAAGATCAGGATTTTTAAAAACAATTTGCCCATCGTGCCCCCTGCTTTCTTTGGTTTTTTTATTTTCTTCGTTTTTTTCAATCTACCGGGTTTTTCTGGGCTGAGCTTTCTTCCTCGCCGTTATCCTAAACATAAACAAAATCAATACAACCAGCAACATTTCCAGGCTCGCCCCCCGGTCGGCCGGAAATTGCCGGCAGCCGGTAGCCGATCCCGCGTAATTGATCTTCTGGATCCGGTAACGTATTACCCCGGTATCCGGGGTGGTCAGCCGGGGAAAAAACGCCGCTCCCTTTTCCCCGGGAATCACCCCGATTGCCTCGCTGGTTCCATCGTAATGGTCAGCCCAGACCCGGGCCGGGAAGTTCGGGAGTCTGACCAGGATCCAGTTCCCGGTCAGATTCCCATAGGGATCCTCCAGGGTGAGGGTAAAATACCAGCCCGAAGCCAGATCCCGGCCGGTTTCCTCCCGGAAGTCGATCCGGGGCAGATCCCTCTGCCCGGTGTAAATCGAAAGGATCACCTGGTTTTCCGGGATCAGGGTCGCCTCCCCGATATACCCGGAAATCTCGCTCTCCCCGGGACGGATGAAACGCTCCCGCTGGTAGCGGTCAAGCAGGATTTCAAGGCTTAAGGCGCTCGACCAGCCAAACTGGAAAACGCTCGGTTCACCCGGTCCGGACGACCCCCACCCCACCTTTCCGGTTCGGGCGTTGTAAGTCTCGTGAATGCCCCCCGGGTCGGCGTTGAACATCATCTCCAGGACCCGGGTTTTCAAAAGCTCGGCCTCCTCGGCATATCCATAACGGAAAAGCGAGGTCATCACCACGTAAACCGGGATCATCCAGATCTGGCCCTGCCAGTAGTAACCATCCTGGACCAGGTCATAGTAAGTCGAATCATTGAAAGCCACCGAGGGAACGGGAAATCGGGATCGGGCCGGGTCGCCCCAGAATTCTTCCGGGTTCAGAAGATGGGTCTCGATCACCTCCCGCGCGCGGTCCGGATCCCGGGTCACCCCCAAGAACAGCGGCCAGGCCAGGGCCGGGGTCAGGGCGCGGCCAAAGCCATGCGTGCCGTTTCCCTCGTCCTGGAGATCAAAATAACCAGACCGGGAGGGATCCCACATCAGGTTTTCAATCCGCCCGGCCAGGTCCCGGGCTTCCGCCTGGTAAACCCCGGCTTCTTTTTCTTCCCCGAAAATACCTGCTATTTCCGCCATCGCCAGGTAATAACGGTATATCCAGGAAGCCAGATCCACCGCGTCAATGTCTCGCCTGGCCTGGTAGCAGAGGTTGGTCCCGAGAAGCGGACATTCATAGCGGGGGGTATCGTCCCACCCGGTTTCCAGGGCATCCTTGTATTCGGGCAATCCATCCCCATCCTGATCGCGTTTCCGCCAGAAATCGAGGTAAGGTTTGCTCCCTTCATAAAGCTTGCGGAGGGTCCGGCTTTCCTTCCCCTCCGCCCGCAGGTCCGGGAATGATTCGGAAATTACGAAACCCTGCACCGGGGGCTGGGAACTGCCGAAGCTCAGGTTGCTCTCCATTTTATCCGTCATCATGGTAGGGACCTGCCCATCCTGGCCCAGGCCGGCGAACTGGAGCAACAGGTTATCCCGCGCTTCTTCCCAGTTGAGTTCTCCCTGGCCCAGGGCCTGCAGAGGGGTATCCCAGCCGAAAAAATGGTTAAAGTGAACCTTCCCGGGGACCGATCCCCAGGCCGGCATGTTGGCCCGCGGGGAGTACAGGTTCATGCGCAAGGCCGTGGCCGCCAGCCGGTAGATCTGCAGAAAACGACCGTTTTCGGTATGCGGATTCCTTATTTCGGAAAGTCTTTCTTCCCATTCCTGGATTTTTTCCGTCTGGGCCCGGCGCGGGTTTTCCGCGACCATGTCCCATCCCCGATCCGCCGCATCCCTGGCCTCGGCCTCGGCCAGGCCGAACCCGACCACCCAGTAGAACTCCCTCATCTCCACCCCCGGAATCGCGACCGGGTTGCCTTCCACCCAGGCGGTTCCCCTGATGCCGGCGGGCAGGAGAAAATTGATCCCGCGCAACTGGAAGCGATAGATCCCGGGGTCCGATGCCAGTTGTCTGCCGAAGCTGGACCGGATTACCCGAAACACCGAACCGCGGGTACTGTGGCGGGAAATGACCAGATCCTGCCCGTCAAAACTGGCCACCGCGGCGGCGCTCTGGTCCCGCAGGGGGATGGAAGCCTCCGAGAACTGATCGGAATCCCTTTGCAGGGTAAGCCCGGGGGCAAGAGAAAGGTTCTGCGCCGAAAGGTTATGGAGACGGAGCTGGACCAAAAAAACATCGGTATCCAGGGTAACCACGCTGCCCTCGGCCAGGACGTCGCAGGACAAATTCCCTGCCGGCCGGGAACCGGCGCAGGCCGTTTCCTCCCAACCCCAGGGGTAAAACTTGATTTTTCTCCAGTCGGCCGGGGCCAGGAGAACCGGCGCGGTTCCACCTTGGGTGAAGAAAAAAAACGATTGGTCCAGCTGATCGGCAAAATCGGTCCAGGCCGCATAATGAGCCATGTTCATGAAATTGTTGTGATCGATCCGGGTGGAGGGGTCGCTGCCGTCATCCAGAACCGAGGCTTTCAGGCCGGCGTGGCTGCCGAAATCGGAGAGGGGCGAGGCGACTTCCAGGTCCTCAAGGTAAAGCGGGTAGCCTTCGATCTCCACCTGGCTCAAATCCTGGGGACGGTCCTGACTTCCGGCCCAGGCGGAGGGGAGACCACCCCCGCTTATCCCCTGACTAGAGGCGGCCAGCGGGGGAGGCAAAACCGGGCAAAACCAAAAGGGAAGATCCGGGATTTCAAACTGAAGAAAAAAAACGGAAAAAAACAGGGCCAACCGGCGGATTAATCTAAACATGTAAAAGCCATATTACCATTCGGATTTTTTAATGTCTTCCTCTCCCGGGAAAACCACGATGAAGATGGTCCCGACCCCCACCTTGCTCTCCACTTTGACCTTCCCGCGGTGTTCGTTAGTAATCCGGAGAACGTTCGATAACCCGAGACCGGTCCCGCCTTTCTTGGTGGAAAAAAACGGTTCGAAAATCCGGGCCAGGTTCTCCTCGGAAATCCCCGCGCCCTGATCCTCGACCCGGAATTCCACCCGTCCGTCCGGGCGCAGGCAGGTTTTAACCAGGATCTTTCCGGTCCGCCCGGTCATGGCCTGAATCGAGTTCAGGATCAGATTGACCACTACCTGTTCCAGGGAGCTCATATTTCCGTGCACCCGGAGATTATCGGGCGAGAGCTCGAGCACCAGATCAAAATCTCCCTTCCGGATTTCATAGTGGAGCAGGAGCAAGGATCTCTCGATCAGCTGATTGAAATCCACCCACTCCTTGCCCGCCACGTCAAAACGGGCATAGGTCGTCAGATCCCGGACCAAAACCCGGATCCTTTCCGCCCCTTCCAGGATCCGGTTGACTTTCTCCATGTCCTTATCCCCCACCCTGGACTTCAAAAGCTGGGCGTCCGCGGAAATAATGGTCAGGGGATTGTTCAGGTCGTGGGCGATACCCGCCGCCAGGGTTCCCAGCGAAGCCAGTTTTTCCGCGTGGATCACCTGCTGCTCCAAAGCCTTCATCTGGGTGATATCCATAGCCACCAGAATCAGGCTCCGGCCCCGATTTCCGCCTTTCTCCACCCAGGCGGTATTAAAAAGCCCGTGGCGGACTTCCCCGGTCTTGGTTCGGAACTGCAGTTCGAAGCTGTCCTTTTCCCGGCCTTCGAAAAGCCCCAAGAGATAATGCCGGATGGTCGGTTCGCCTTCGGAAATCAGGAACAGCCGGACAAAATCCGAGACGTCCTTTCCCAGCATCTCCCCCCGGGAATATCCGGTGGCCCTTTCCGTCTCCCGGTTCACCGCCTCCACCTTGCCCTCCTGATTGATCACGATGATCGAGGCATTGGTGCTCTCCAGGATCGATTCCAGGTAGGAGCGCAGATACTCCACCTCGCCCAGGCTTTTTTCCAGATCGGCTTTCGATTCAAACAGCTCCCGGGCGGTCCGGTCGAGGTCCTGGTGGCTCTCTTCCAGGAGAAGGTTGGATTTTTCCAGGGCGTTAATCAGGTCCCGGTATTCCTGGGGATTCTGGAAGAAATAACGGCGGAAGCGCTGGACCCAGTTCAGCGGTTCTTTCCAGGAAATATTGAAAACACAGGCTTCCGAGCCAAATACGGTTCCGTTCCAGAAAAGGTTCCATCCTGGTTCAGCTGGCCGATTTCCCTTCGCTCCCAGCTGCGGATCTCCCGCTCATAAACCCGGCCGTCCTTGACCTCAAAGGCCTTGCCGTCAAACCGCTCCAGCTTCTCAATCGGGACCGAGCACCGTTCCTCCCGGACAACCGCCGCCTTCCGCCCTCCCAGGGTCGGGATGGCCTCCAGCAAGCCGCGGAAAAAATTGCAGGAATCACGAAAGATCGGATGGGGGGGGATGGCAAACTGCTCGATCGTGGCCTGCCCGGGCTCGATGTAGAGAACCCGGTAGCGGTAAGCCCGGGTCACGAAGTTCGCAATCTGGGGAACCCGGCGGTAAAGGGTTTCCAGGCGGCCGATGCGGGCCAGGACCGAAATGGCCTGTTCCATTACCCCGAAGGAAGACCAGATCTCGACGGCGAATTTCCCGGCTTGGTAAACCGCCTCGGGATCCCCGGTGATCTGCCGCAGACGCCAGGACATTTCCCTGCTCAGTTCGAGCGGGAACCAGTTCTTGATCTCCTCGAGTTCCGGGACGGTCACCCCCAGCCCGGCGACCAGCTCGGCGGGATTTTTCCCCACCCGGCGGGCATACTCAATCAGCGAGCGGGTAATCCGGGCGCTGCTCTTCTCCAGCCTTTCCGCCATCATCGGGGCTTCCCTTTCTTGTCCTCCGGGTTATCTTTCTTCTCGCGCCCGGCTCCCTCGATGTCGATAATCTGAGCCCGCCCGGCGTAGCTCCGGGTTTCGTAGCGGGTCACCAACCCGATTCTCCTGACAATCTGGGCCATCTTATCCACTTCCTCCTGAAGGATCTTGAAATCGGCTTTCATGGGATTATCATTCTCAATTTTCTTGTTCAGGAGATAAATCCAGGAGTTAATCGTCGTCAACGGCTGGTTCAGCTCGTGGGCCAGGGCCCCGGCCAGCTCGGCCAGGGCCGCCTCCTTCTCCCTCTCCGCGAGTTTCTGGTCGATTTCCTCCATCTGCTTCTGGAGCCGGAGTTTTTCCCGCATGTCCATGAAGTAACCGATCGTAGCCACCTCCTGGCCTTCCTCATAAACAATGGCCCCGTAAAGGCTGATCGGGACGTTCTTCCCCTCCTTGCTCAAAACCTCCAATTGCACCCCCTGAACCCGGCCGGTCCCTCCCCACATCGGGCTTCGCATCATCCGCATCACTTCCCGGGCGATTCCCGCGGGATAGATTTTTTCGATATTCAGCCTGCCGATTACTTCCTCCGCCTTGTAACCAAAGACCCTTTCCGCAGACTCATTAAATATCAAAACGTTTCCCTTGCGGTCGGCGGCGACAATTGCGTCAATCGAGAGGTTCACGACCCGTTCCAAAAGCTCCTCGGAACGCTTGGGACTGACGATCGAAATAGTCTGCTTGGCCATCGAATTATTTCACCCCGCGGCTTAAAAATTCCTTCACCATTTTTTCCGCGGCAAACAGGGTGGCCTTCTCTTTCCTGGCGATGGTTTTCAAATCTTCGTATTCCGGATGCAGCCACGGTTCCCGGCCCTTTCCCTCCACCCGTTTCACCCGCACCGGCCCCCAGGGGGTTTGATACACCTCCTGGGAACGGGGCAGGCAGTAGCGCTCCATCTGCTGAAACCTGACCCCGGAGGTGCTGGAACCGCGGAAAAAGGCCTCCGCCACCCGCTCCCGGTTTTTTCCCTCGCAGAGCACGCGGATTAAAACCCCGGGCCGGTCTTTCTTGGCCTGGATGGGGGAGAAATAAACCTCCAGGGCCCCAGCCGCTTCCAGCTCTTCCCGCAGCCCGGCGTAAATTTCGGGATTCATATCATCCACCGTGGATTCCATCTGGCACACGCTCTCCGCCCGCCAGTCCCGGGAATCCTGACCCCAGACCACCCGGAGCAGGTTCGGAATCCCCGAGCGGGACTCCCGGGTGCCCGCCCCGTAGCCGATCCGGTCCACCTTCATCGAGGGATACCCGTTGAACCCCTGGGCCAGGACCCGGATGATCACGGCCCCGGTCGGGGTCACCGTCTCCTCGTCGGCCGGGAAAGAAACCACCGGGATATTCTTCAAAAGCTCCAGTGTGGCCGGCGCCGGCAGCGGCAAGCGGCCGTGGGCGCAATCCACGAACCCCTGGCCCAGCGGCAGGGGTGAGGCCAGGATCCGATCTGGCCGGAAATAATCCCGTGCCACCGCCACGCCGACCAGGTCCACGATTGAATCGAGGGCGCCGATCTCGTGAAAGTGAACCTTTTCGGTCCTGGTCCCGTGGATCCGCGCTTCCACCCCGGCCAGGGTCTGGAACAGGGTGAGGGAAAGCTCCTTCACCCCTTTTGAAAGCGCGCTCCCCCTGATTATTTTCTGGATCTCAGGATAGCTTCTTTCCTTGGGCCATGTCCCCGGCAATGCCGGCAAAACAATCAAAATAAAGGATTTTCATACTTACTCAAGTCCAAAGTTCAAAATCCAAATTTCCAATCAATGTCAAAATCTCATTCATGTCCAAATTAGCAAATAATCTTCGACGGATGCAAACTTTTCAGACTTCGATTTTAGGATCGTTGCATCAAACCCCTCACCCTCCCCTCTCCCCTCGGGGGAGAGGATTGAGGTGAGGGGGAAATTCTTAATTTGGACAGATATGTCAAAATCCAAATATCAAAATTTTCGTCATTTAAGTTTTGGGCTTTATTTGTCATTTGCCCCTCCGGGGTCCTCGTCCCGAGACCCGGTTCGGGGTCGTGGGAAGCTTTGACATTTGGCATTTATATCTAGCCACCCAACTACCTAGCAACCGAAGCCACCAGATCAATCCGGTGGTTACCCCGCTTGTTTCCGGGAGGAATCGATCAGATGGTCGATCAGGATGGCCAGAAAGCCCGCCCCGTATGCTTTGTGATTTTTTTAGAGTGGTTTAGGGTAAGAGTT
>JAPLJI010000035.1 GCA_026388655.1 Pseudomonadota bacterium | reverse complement strand
TTCTATTCGAGTACATCGAATCTTTTTACAATGCCAGGCGGATTCATGCTACGCTCGATTATGTTTCACCGGTTGAATATGAGGCCATGCAGCTGGCAAAATGTGCTTAGCAACGTGTCCATTTTTCCGGGGCTATATCAGACCAACAGTTATGAAGTTCCCCGCGGCAAGACCGCGGGGCATCTAATTAAAACGAATCTTAAGTCGTCTGTTGTCATTCCTGTCCCGCATCAGAGTGCGGAATAAACTCCAGCAGGAACCCATTATCCCCATTTGTCATCCCCGCGAAGCTTGTCCTCGAAGTATTTAATCGGGGAGCGGGGATCCAGAAGAAGAGGATGGATTCCCCCGGATCAAGTCCGGGGCAGGTTTTATCAAGCATGTCCTCAACTTGATTGGGGATGCGGAATGACAGAAGTAAGGTAACCCCGTGTCAAGACCAAGGGGAATTACAAGTTCAATCCGAAATCCGCAATCTTAATTTGTTTTGTCGCCGGTTGGTGTTGCCCTCCCCAAAAATGACCGTTAGTATTTTTGATAACGACCCGGAAAAACCCCCGGGCGAATATTTTTTAGGACTATGTCTGATTCGAATCTGCATAAACCAACGCTTGCCTCTTTATACCGGGAAAAAGAGGTGAAATCCCAGGAGGTCCGGCCTCCGCGGGAAGAGAAAATCGAAATCTACCTGAACGGGGTGCCCCTGGTCATCCTCCCGACTTCGCCGGGGATGCGCAGGGAGCTGGCGGTCGGTTTCCTGTTTTCCGGGGGATTGATTGAGAAGATCGAGGACCTGGTGGAGGTTAAGGAAAATGGCGGCCGGATCGAGGTGGAGGTTAAAAATCCCCCGGTGATTACCCCGGAAACCCGCCGGGGCTGGAACCGGGAAATCGGGAGCGGCTGCGGGGGAGGCGTAAACTTTTCCAACCCGGATTTCCTGGCCCGGAGTCATAGAAATTTAGATCAGCTCCGGGTTCCGGCCCGGGAGCTTCTGCGGGGGGGGAAGGAAATCTTAAGCCGGGGCGAGGAACAAACGGACCCGGGCCGAGGGCTTCATTATTCTTTTCTCTGGGGCGGGGGTGGGAAGCAGGCCGCGGCCCGGGATATCGCCAGGCATAATACCGTGGATAAGGTTATCGGCGACTGTCTGCTCCGCGGGGTAGATTTTACCGGGAAAATCCTCTTTACCACCGGCCGGATTTCCTCCGAAATGGTGTTCAAGGCGGCCCGGGCCGGTATTTCGGTCCTGGTCACGCTCCATTCCCCGACCGATCTGGCCCTGGAACAGGCGGAAGACCTGGGGCTCACGGTGATTGGTTACCTGCGAAAATCCGCTTTCACGGTTTTTTCCCATCCGGAAAGAATTGCCCGGGATGAGTGATACAAAAAAAATAACCGCTAATCATGTTGCCCGGGCCGTCATTCCCGATCCGGGATTCGGCCGGGAGGTGGAAGAAAAAAGCCGGACCCGGGTTTCATCCTGTTTCCAATGTCTGAAGTGCACCGGCGGCTGTCCGGTTACCTTCGCCATGGATATCATGCCCCACCAGGCAATCCGGATGGTTCAACTCGGAATGAAGGATGAAGTTTTGGAAAGCTCCACCATCTGGGTGTGCGCCTCGTGCGAGACCTGCACCACCCGCTGCCCGAACGATATTGATATCGCCCACCTCATGGATACTTTGAGGCAAACGGCCATCGCGGAAAAAATCACGCCTGCCCAGAAAGAGATCCTGGCCTTTCACCGGGTTTTCATGATGACGATTCGGTTCCTGGGCCGGCTTTACGAGCCGGGGATGCTCGGGGCCCTGAAGGCCTGGACCCGGACCCTGAACCGCGGCGAGATCAAGCTGGGCTGGAAAATGTTTAAAAAAGGGAAGTTGAAGATTGTTCCCCGGGCGGTGGGGGAATCCCGCGAGCTCCGGGCGATCTTTGCCAAGGCGAAACAGAAGGTCAAAGGTGAAGGGTCAAAGGTCAAAGGTTAAGAGTGCTGAGACGCGAGGGGAAAAGAATTCGAGGGTTCAACTAAAAAGCAGTTTTCTGTCTTGGAAGCGCCAGCGTGCCTGGCTGCTTGGCAGCTTTCATAACGTAATCGCTAATGAAGAATAGCAAATTGATCAAGGTTTCATATTATCCCGGCTGCTCCCTGGACAGCTCGGGAAGGGAATACGGCGAATCGACCGAAGCGGTGGCCCGGGACCTCGAGGTGGAACTCGGCGAACTCCCGGACTGGAACTGCTGCGGGGCCACCTCCGGCCACGCCACCAACGAACGCCTGGATGTTCTGCTTTCCGCCCGGAATCTCTGGATCGCGGAAAAGGCCGGCCGGGACCTGGTGGTGCCCTGCGCCGCCTGTTTCCAGAGGCTGAAGACGGCGGAGAAGAAGCTTCTCGAGGGTCCCGAGAAGGAGGAAATCCCGATCGGTTACCAGGGGAAAATCCGGATCAAGCACCTGGCGGATTTTCTCTGGGAAGACGTCGGGCCGAAGAAAATCCGGGAAAAGGTCAGGAAACCCCTGCCCGGGCTCAAGCCGGTCTGCTATTACGGCTGCCTTACGGTCCGGCCGCCCCGGGTGACCGGGGCCCGCGACCCGGAAGACCCTAAAGTGATGGATAACATCCTTAAAATCTTGGGCGCCCAGGTGATGAACTGGTCCTATAAGACCGACTGCTGCGGAGGCAGCCTGGTGCTGGCCCGGCCGGACATCGTCCGGAGGCTGGTCGGGAAGCTCCTGGAGAACGCGGAGGAAGCCGGGGCGAACTGCGTGGTCACCGCCTGCCCCCTCTGCCAGGCCAACCTGGACGGCCAGCAGGACGAGATTGCCCGGGAATCGGGGAAAAAGCCGAAGCTGCCGATTTTTTATTTTACCGAGCTGATGGGACTGGCCTTTCAAAATCCGGACACCAAAGGCTGGTGGAAGCGGCATCTCACCGATCCGAGGAAATTTTTAAAAGAGAAAGGGCTGATTTGAAAGGGGATAGAGATTAAAAACTTTTGCAGATTGCTATGCCCTTAAGACTTTTTATGGGGTTTTTTGTAGTATGCCGATTTATCGGCAAATTCAATTTCCGCCCAATAAATTGGGCAACTACATTTTTCGTAGTGGTCGAATACATCCCGAGAAAAGCGAAGGAAGCGATTGCGACGCTGCCCGGTAAGGAAAGCAATCTACGGTGCAGTTGGGTTTGATTACGAAGTTTTAAATAAATGAAAGAAAACCAGGACATTAAAGGTCCGCTCCCTCAAACCGAAGGATCAGCCCCGGTCGGCGCGGTGATGGTGGTCGGCGGCGGGATCGCCGGGATCCAGGCCTCCCTGGATCTCGCCAATTCCGGTTTCAAGGTCTACCTGGTCGAGGAAAACTCGGCCATCGGCGGCCGGATGGCCGAGCTGGACAAGACCTTTCCCACCAACGACTGCTCCATGTGCATGCTCTCGCCCAAGCTCATCGAGGTGGACAAGCATCGGAACATCGAGATCATCACCAACGCCGGGGTGAAAGCGGTGGAGGGGCAGGCGGGCAATTTCCGGGTGAGAGTGGAAAAACGCCCCCGCTTCGTCGATCTGGAGAAGTGCAACGCCTGCGGGGACTGCGTGGAGAAATGCCCGGTGTTCCTGGCCAGCGAGTTCGACGAGAAACTGGCCCTCCGGAAGGCCATTTACCAGCGCTATCCCCAGGCCATCCCCAGCGCTTACCTGATCGACAAGCGGGGCTCCTCGCCCTGCAAGGTGGCCTGCCCGGCCCACATCAGCGTCCAGGGTTACGTGGCTCTGATCGCCCAGGGCAAATACCGGGAAGCCCTGGAACTGATCCGCGCGGAGGCTCCCTTCCCCGCGGTCCTGGGGCGGGTCTGCCCCCACCCCTGCGAGGAAAAATGCATCCGGAAGGACGTGGAGGAACCCATCGCCATCTGCGACCTGAAAAGGTTCGCGGCCGACGCGGTCGCGGCGGGAGGCGAAGATCCGCTCCCGGTTCCGGCGGGAAAGAAAACCGAGAAGGTGGCGATCGTCGGTTCGGGCCCGGCCGGGCTGACCGCGGCTTATTACCTGGCCCTCTCGGGATATCCGGTGACGGTCTTCGAGTCGCTCCCGGTGCCGGGCGGAATGATGGCGGTGGGGATCCCGCCTTACCGCCTGCCGCGCGAGATCCTCAACCGGGAAATCGGGCGGGTGAAAGCGCTGGGGGTCGAGATCAAAACCGGGGTCACGGTCGGAAAATCCCCTTACCGCCTCCCGGAGCTGATGAGCCAGGGTTTCCAGGCGTTCTTCCTGGCGGTGGGCGCCCACCGGAACCGGGGCCTGGAGATCCCGGGCGAGGATTTATCGGAAGTGATCCCGGGGGTGGATTTTCTCCGCGCCGCGAACCTCGGCCGGCCCCTGCCGGTCGGGAAAAAGGTGGCGGTGATCGGGGGCGGCAATGTCGCCATTGACGCCGTGCGCACGGCCCGGCGCCAGGGGGCGGAGGAGGCCTTTATCCTCTACCGGCGCTCACGCGCGGAGATGCCCGCGAACCGGGAGGAAATCGAGGAAGCGGAAGAGGAAGGGATCAAAATAAATTACCTGGCGGCCCCCGTCCGGATCCTGGGCGCAGGGGGAAAGGTTAAAGGCATTGAATGCCTCCGGATGGAGCTCGGGAGTCCCGACGCGAGCGGGAGAAGGAGCCCGGTTCCGGTGCCGGGCTCGGAGTTCCGGCTCGAGGCGGACACGGTCATCCCCGCGGTCGGCCAGGTTCCGGATCTCGCCTGGCTCGCCGGCGAAAAGGAATTTTCCCTCACCTCCCAGTCCAATCTGCGGGCGGACCCGGTGACCCTGGAAACCGGGGTCAAGGGGGTGTTCGCCGGGGGGGACATGGTCCTCGGCCCGGCGACCGTGATCGAGGCGATCGCCGCCGGGAAAGAGGCGGCGGTTTCGATCGACCGGTACCTCCGGGGTGAGGACCTTCGAACCGGCCGGCCCCGGGAATTCCCCGGGATCGGGGAGATCCCCGGCCTGACCGAAGTGGAACCCCGGCCCCGGGTGAAAATGCCGGCCCGCGCCGGACGGGAAAGGCTCCGCGATTTTTCCGAGGTCAAGCCCGGCCTCTCCGAGGCGAAAGCCCGGGAGGAGGCCGGCCGCTGCCTGGCCTGCGGTCTCTGCAGCGAATGCTACCAGTGCGTCGAGGCCTGCCAGGCCCGGGCCATAGATCACGGGATGAAGAAGGAGGAGGTGGAACTCCAGGTGGGGTCGATAATCCTGACCCCGGGGTTCGCGCCCTTCGACGCCCGGATCAAGGGGGAATACGGCTACGGGAGGATGCCGAATGTCGTGACCAGCCTGGAGTTTGAAAGGATTCTCTCGGCTTCGGGGCCGTTCGCGGGCCAGGTTCTCCGTCCTTCCGATAAGAAGCGCCCCCAGAAAGTCGCCTGGATTCAGTGCGTCGGCTCGCGCGACTCCCTCTGCGGAAGAGAATACTGTTCCTCGGTCTGCTGCATGTACGCCACCAAGGAGGCGATCATGGCCAAGGAGCACGAGCCCGGCCTGGAAACCACGATTTTTCATAACGATCTCCGGGCTTTCGGCAAGGGCTTTGAGCGATACTACGAATCCGCCCGGGCGAAATTCGGGGTCAGATACGAGCGGGGTATTATTTCCACGATCAAGGAGAAGCAATCCACCTGCAACCTGGTCCTGCAGTATTCCGGGGAAGGAGGGCGGGAGAAGCGCGAGGAGGAATTCGACCTGGTGGTTCTTTCGGTGGGCCTGGACCCGTCCCCGGAGGCCCGGGAACTGGCCCGGCGGCTGGGGGTTAAGCTCAACCCCTACGGTTTCTGCCTGACGGAGGAATTCAGCCCCAATGTCACTTCCCGGCCCGGGATTTACGTGGCCGGGGCCTTTTCCGCTCCCCTGGACATTCCCGAGTCGGTGATATCGGCCTCGAGCGCCGCCTGCCTGGCTTCCCAGGAGATCGCCTCCGTCCGGGGCACGCTGGTCGCCGAAAAGGTTTACCCCCCGGAAAGGGACGTAAAGGGGGAAGAAGCGCGGATCGGGGTTTTCGTCTGCCGCTGCGGCACCAACATTGCCCGGGTGGTGGAGATCTCCCCGCTGGTGCGGGGGGTTTTGCGCCTGCCCGGGGTGGTGCACGCGGAGGAAAATCTCTACAGCTGTTCCACCGATACCCAGCGCCGGATCGCCGGGGTGATCCGGGAGAAGGGGATTAACCGGGTGGTGGTGGCCTCCTGCTCCCCCCGGACCCACGAGCCGCTTTTCCAGGATACCCTCCGGGAGGCCGGGCTGAACAAGTACCTCTTCGAGATGGCCAACATCCGCGACCAGTGTTCCTGGGTGCATTTCTCCGATCCCCGGGCGGCGACGGACAAGGCCGGGGATTTAATCCGGATGGCGGTGGCCCGGGCCGCGACCCTGGAAGCCCTGCAGGAATTTCCCCTGGCGATCAAGCACCGGGCCCTGGTGATCGGAGGGGGGCTCTCGGGAATCAGCGCCAGCCTCTCTCTTTCCGCCCAGGGGTTTGAGACGGTCCTGGTCGAGAAAACCGGGAAGCTTGGAGGCAACCTGGCCGGGATCCAATCCACCCTTGAGGGCTTCGCCCCCGGTCCCTGGCTGGAAAAGCTGATCGTGCAGGTGGAACAGGATCCCCGGATCACCGTTTATAAAAACGCCGAGATCGCGGATTTCTCCGGTTACGTGGGTAATTTCCTCACCACCATCGCCGTCGGGAAAGAGAAGAAGGAGATCGAGCACGGCGTCGCGATCGTGGCGACCGGGGCGGAGGAATATAAACCGACGGAATACCTTTACGGGCAATCCGACCGGGTCATCACCCAGAAGGAGCTGGAGGGGATGGCGGGCCGGGGCGAGGCCGGCCTCCGGGAGGCGCGCTCGGTGGTGATGATTCAGTGCGTGGGCTCGCGGGAGGAAAAACACATGTACTGCAGCCGGATCTGCTGCAGCCAGGCGGTGAAAAACGCCCTGAAGCTCAAGGAAATCAATCCGGGGCTCCAGGTTTCCATTCTCTTCCGGGATATCCGGACCTATGCCTTCCGGGAACTTTACTATAAAAAAGCCCGGGAAAAAGGGGTGCTCTTCTTCCGCTACGAGCCGGAGGAGAAGCCCCGGGTGAGCCGGGATGACAAAGGGTGTCTGCGGGTCGAGGTTTTGGATCTTTCCCTGAAAAGGTGGGTCCGGTTAAACCCGGACTACCTGGTTTTAAGCGCCGCGGTCCGACCCCGGCCCGACGCCCACGAGCTCGCGACCCGGCTCAAGCTTCCCCTGAACGCGGATGGTTTTTTCATGGAAGCCCATCCGAAGCTCCGGCCCCTGGATTTCATCAACGAGGGGATTTTCCTCGCCGGCCTGGCCCACTCCCCCAAGTTCATCGGGGAAAGCCTGGCCCAGGCCCAGGGCGCGGTTTCCCGGGCGGCCACGATTCTCTCCCGGCCCTTCCTGAACGTGGGCGGGGTCGTTTCGGTGGTGGACGCGGAGCGCTGCGCGGCCTGCCTCACCTGCGTCCGGGAATGCCCGTTCCAGGTGCCCCGGATCGGCGAGAAGGGGGTGGCCGAGATCGCGGCGGCCGCCTGCCAGGGTTGCGGGATCTGCGCCGCCGCCTGCCCGCGCAAGGCGATCTTTTTGCAGAATTACAAGGACGAACAGGTGGTGTCAAAATTGAAGGCAATTTATGAAGACAATAACCAAGTTCCAAGCTCCAATAATCAAACAATAACCAATAACCGATAAAACCAATGTCCAAATTCCAATTACCAAACAATTAAAAATGACCAGAAAAAAGTTAAATTTTAAAACTCAATTTTCAGAAACGATATCGATATTTTCTTTACTGTGGTTTTGCAGGGCGATTGTTTCTTGCCGTCATTCCGCACTTGATGCGGAATCCAGGGTTTTTCATTTGCTTGGATTTGCCTGGATTCCCGCTTTCGCGGGAATGACAACCCTTGTTATTAGATTTTGGTATTTGTTTGGTAATTGGAATTTGGTAATTGGAGCTTGCTTTAAAGAAGGAGAATGAATGGCGGAATTTGAGCCCAAGGTAGTGGCCTTCTGCTGCCATTACTGCGCTTACTCCGCGGCGGACCTGGCGGGTTCTCTCCGGCTGGAATATCCCGCGAACGTGAGGATCGTGAAACTCATGTGTACCGGCCGGGTGGACGCGTCCCACCTGCTCAAGGCCTTCGAGGCCGGGGCGGACGCGGTCCTGGTCGCCGGCTGCGAGGAAGGCGATTGCCATTTCCGGGAAGGAAATATAAAAGCCAAGCGGCGGGTCGGGTACGCGCGGAAATTGTTGCGGGAAGCGGGACTGGAAGGGGAAAGGCTCGAGATGTTCAACCTCGGGGCCTCCGATGCCCATAAATTCGCCGCCGCGGTCAACGAGATGACGGAAAGGGCCCGGAAACTCGGCCCGAATCCGCTGAGAATAAGCAGAGAGCATAGAGCAAAGAGCATAGAGCAAAGAGCTAAGCGCACCAGAGCACCAGGCACAAGAGCACCAGAGAAACCAAATGAACGTTCTTAACGCTCTGAACCCTATGCTCTCTGCCCTTTGCCCTATGCGATCAGTGGTAGCCGCAGGCTTTAGCCTGCGCAATTAGGAGAGAAAGATGATTGTCGCCGAAAGAAAGCCTTTTACCGAGATCAAGGAAATGCTTTCCGGTTACCGGAAAATTCTCATCCTGGGCTGCGGCACCTGCGTGAGCGTGTGCATGGCCGGTGGGGAGAAGGAAGTCGAGATCCTGGCCTCCCAGATCAGGATGGCCTTCGAGAAAGAAAACCGGGAGATCGAAATCAAGGAGGCTACCATCCAGCGCCAGTGCGACCGGGAATTCATCGAGACGATCCGGAAAATGGCGGGGGAATACGAAGCCGTTCTTTCCCTCGCCTGCGGCGCCGGGGTCCAGTTCGTGGCGGAGCTCCTCGCGCCCCTGCTGATCCTCCCCGGGCTGAACACCCGGTTCATCGGGGTGGCCGAGGCGGAGGGGGTTTGGAGCGAGAGGTGCCGGGCCTGCGGGGACTGCGTGCTTTCCGAAACCGCCGGGATCTGCCCGGTCACCATCTGCGCCAAGAGCCTGTTGAACGGTCCCTGCGGAGGGACCAGGGACGGCAAGTGCGAGGTGGATAAGGACAAGGACTGCGCCTGGACCCTGATCTACCGGCGTCTGCAGGAGGGGGGGAAACTGGAGAAAATGCGCAAGATTCATCCCCCCAAGAAACACGGGGTCCGGATCTATCCCCAGCGCCAGGTGAATGAGGAATTTAAAAAAGAAGTGAAAAGTGAAAAGTAAAAAGTTGAAGCAATTGACGATTGTCGATTGACGATTGACGAATGAAAACCAAAGCAAAAGCGATAAAAAGAAGGATGTATCCATGAGCAAGAAAACATTCCAGGAAGCATTGAGCTCGGGGAAATTTGTCGTTACCACCGAGGTGGGACCCCCGAAGGGCACCAACATCGAAAGGCTCCTCTCGGCCATCGACCTCTTGAAGGACCGGGTGGACGGGATCAACGTGACCGATAACCAGAGCTCGGTGATGCGGGTGTCCTCCCTGGCGATCTGCCACCTGGTCCAGGAGAAAGGCGGGGAAGCCATCCTCCAGCAGACCTGCCGGGACCGGAACCGGATGGCCCTGGAATCGGAGTTGCTCGGCGCCAACGTGCTCGGGATTCATAACCTGCTCTGCCTGACCGGCGACCACCTTTCCGCCGGGGATCACCAGGACGCCCAGCCGGTTTTCGATCTGGATTCGGTCCAGCTCATCCAGATCGCGAAAATGATGGAGGCGGGCAAGGATTCGGCCGGAAATGAATTGAAAGGGGCGGTGAAATTCTGCGTGGGGGCCACGGTCAACCCGGGCGCCAATCCGCTCGAGCCCCAGCTCCTGAAATTCGAGAAGAAGATCGCGGCCGGGGCCCAGTTCTTCCAGACCCAGGCGGTCTACGACGTGGAGGGGTTCGCCCGGTTTATGAAGCAGGTGGAAGGATTCAAGGTTCCCATCCTGGCCGGAGTAATTCCCCTGAAATCCCCGGGGATGGCCAAGTACATGAACGAGAATGTGGCAGGGGTAAGCGTGCCGGACCGGCTGATAGAGGAAATGACCAAAGCGGAAAACAAGGAAGCCAAGGGGATCGAGATCGCCGCCCGGCTGATCAAGGATCTTAAGGGGGTCTGTCCCGGGGTGCATATCATGGCCATCGGCTGGGAGGAGAAGGTACCCGAAATTCTGAGCCAGGCCGGGATCGGCTGAACAATTCAGTCGGACTTTGGACGCGTTTATGCATTATTTGAGTCTTGACGAACGTAAATATTCCGGATAAAACTAATCAGGTATTTTGAATTGTATACAAATTTTTAATTATTTAAGTCCTCATAATAACTAAGGAGGCATCAATGGATGAGTCTCAAAGCAAACTCGAGAAAGCGTTGGAAATCAGAGGCATCTCGCGCCGGGATTTCCTCAAGTACGTGGGGATGCTCGGGGTGATGACCGGCCTCTCCGAGTCGGCCATTCTCAAGAGCCTCGCGCAGGCCGCGGAAAAGGGCGGGAGCGGGAAGCTCCCGGTGGTCTGGCTCAACGGCCAGGACTGCACGGGCTGCACCATCTCGCTGGCCGGTTCCCTGAACCCGCCGGTGGCTTCTTTGATCCTGGACAAACTCTCGATCCGGTACCACGAGACGATCATGGCGGCGTCCGGCGAGGTTGCGGAAGAAGCATACAAGGAGGCCCTCAAGAAGGGCGGTTATCTCCTGGTGGTGGAAGGCTCGATCCCCGAGGCGGACGACCGGTTCTGCATGATCGGCGGGCGCCCCTTCAAGGAAATCGTGAAAGAGGCTGCGGCCAAGGCCAGCATGATCGTGGCGGTGGGAGCCTGCGCCTCCTTCGGCGGAATCCCCGCGTCCACCCCCAGCCGGGGAATGGGAGTGAAAAAGCTCCTCCCGGAGAAAACGGTGGTCAACCTCTCCACCTGCCCGGTGCATCCCGATCACCTGGTGGGGACCATTCTCCAGGTCCTGGTCACCGGCAAGGCCCCCGAGCTCGACGAGAATGGCCGGCCTAAAATTTATTTCGGCCCTTCGGTCCACGACAACTGCCGGCGGAGAAGTTATTTCGACGCCTCGATGTTTTTAAAGGACTGGAACGATCCGGCCCAGAAGGATTACTGCCTCTTTGAAAAAGGCTGCAAGGGGCCCAACGTCAATTCCGACTGCCCCATCCGCCGCTGGAACGACGGGCTCAACTTCTGCATCGACTGCGGGGCGGGGTGCCAGGGCTGTTCGGATCCGACCTTCTACAGCAAGATGACCCCTTTGTATACCTCGGAGGGAGAGGTTTCCCGGAAGATTTGGGCGCGGAAACAAGCCGGATTGATCCCCGCTAAGGTTTAGGGGATGATTTCAATCCTTTAGAAAGGAGAGAAGGAAATGGCGAAGAGAATCGTAATTGATCCCGTGACCCGGTTGGAGGGTCATTATCGGGTAGAGGTGGAACTTGATAAAGACCAGGTTAAAGACGCTTGGGTCGCAGGGACGATGGCCCGCGGCATCGAGGCCCTGCTCAAGGACAAGGACCCCCGGGACGCCCCCTATGTGACCAGCCGCATCTGCGGGGTCTGCTACTCGGTGCACCAGATCTGTTCGGCCCGGGCGATCGAGTCCGCGGTCGGGGCCAAGGTTCCCTACGGTGGGGTTCTCCTCCGGAACCTGGTGATGGGGGCACAGTTCCTTTATGACCATCCCCTGCATTTCTATCAACTGGCCGCCCTGGATTACCTCGATATCATGGCGGTGGCGAATTACAAGGGCAATGACAAGGCCCTGCTCGGGGTGAAGGACAAGATCGTCGGCCTGGTTAACGCCAAGGACACTTTCCCGCTCACCCCCCGGTACGAGCCGGACGAATACTGCGTGAAAGATCCCGAGGTGGTAACCACGCTGGTCAAACATTACCTCGACGCCCTGATCATGCACTCCAAGGCCCGGAACATGGGGGCCATCTTCGGCGGGCGCACCCCGCATTACCAGAGCATCGTGGCGGGCGGCTTCACCCAGCTGCCGGATGTGAACCAGGTGGCGAGGTTCCGGACGATGCTGGACGAACAGGCCAAGTTCATTACCGAGGTTTACCTCGCGGATGTGCTCGCGGTCGGAACCGGCCCGCTCTTCCCCCTGGCCAAGGCGGGGCTCGGCGCCGGGCATCTGAATTACCTGGCCTACGGCGGGTTCGATATGGATCAGGAAGGCAAGACCCAGCTCTTCCCCGGGGGGGTGATCGTGGGGCTCGACCCGGCCAACATCAAGATCGAGGCCTGCAACCCGGACAAGATCACCGAGTCGGTCAAGTACGGGTGGTACCAGGAAGCCAAGCCCAGCCATCCGAAGGATGGTCAGCAGGTTTTCAACCTGGACAAGAAGGAAGCCTACTCCTTCTCCAAGGCCCCCCGCTACGACGGGAAGCCGATGGAGGTGGGACCGCTTTCGCGGATGCTGGTGGCCAAGAACCCCGATCTTATCGGCCTGGTCGCCAAGGGGGCCAAGCCCGGGGTGGTGGCCCGGCACGCGGCCCGGGCGCTCGAGACCAAGCTGGTCCTCGACGCCTGCTATAAATGGTGCGACGAACTCCAATCCCAGATGACCAAGCCCGGCTTCAGAATTCACGACACCGACCACTGGGAACCCACCGACGGGATGGGCGCCGGGTTCTACGAGGCCCCCCGGGGCGCCCTGGGGCACTGGATCTCGATCAAGAACAAGAAGATCGAGAACTACTCGGCCGTGGTCCCGACCACCTGGAACGGTTCGCCCCGGGACGAGAACGGCGTGCGGGGCCAGTTCGAGGAGGCCCTGATCGGGGCCCCGGTGAAGGACCCGAAGAACCCGATCAACCTGGTCCGGATCATCCGCTCCTTCGACCCCTGCTCGGCCTGCTCGATCCACCTGATCGATCCCCAGACCAACGAGGTCCGCAAGTTCATCGTGCGGTAATTGATCCGCCGGCGTTTTGACGATAACCAGGCCTGCCATCTCCACCCGGAGGTGGCAGGCTTTTTAAATTGTTTTTGATAAAGAATCCAGGCGATCTGATCGGTTATAATCAATCGAAGAAGTCATGGAAACACCCAAAACTTTAATCATCGGCGTCGGTAACCTCATCCTTGCTTTTTTTATTCCCCTCCCCTGGCGGGAGGGGACCGGAGGGGAGGGGGAAGAGGCATATTCCTGAATGATTTCGCAGCCGAAAATATTAATCATTGGCGTGGGCAACACCATCCTTCAGGACGAGGGGGTGGGGATGTACGCAGTCCGCGCACTGGAGCGGGGAAAGCTCCCCCCGGGGGTCCTGGTGATCGAGGCGGAGACCTCCATCCTGGACTTTCTGCCCCAGATCCAGGCCGCGGAAAAAATCATAATCATTGATGCCCTTCGATCCGGGGAGACCCCGGGAACGATCTACCGCCTGACCCCGGAGGGCCTGCCGGTGGACGCCGCGCTTTCGCTCCACGCCATGGGGCCGCTCCAGGTGATCCAGCTGGCCAAGCAGGCAGGGGATTTCCGGGCTGAGGTGATCATCATCGGCGTCGAGCCGAAAGAGATGGGTCTGGGAATGGAACTTACGCCTGAGGTAAAAGCCCAGCTTCCCAAAATTACCGAGGTTGTTCTCAACGAATTAAAGGGCAAATAACCGGCCGATTCACCCGGTTTGAATTAGGACAATGATTAAATACCGCGTTCACATTCAGGTTGAGGGAATAGTCCAGGGAGTGGGATTCCGTCCCTTTATATACAACCTCGCCCAAAAGCACGGTCTGACCGGCTGGGTCCTGAATGATGAAAAAGGCGTTCAGATAGAGGTGGAAGGGGAAGGGGACCAGATCCAGGGATTCCTTTCCGATTTGAATTCCCCTCCGCCCCTGGCCCGGATCGAGAAAATCTCCCTGCGGGATCTTCCCCCCGCCGGTTACAAGGGCTTTGAGATCCGGGAGAGCGAGCGGGGCCTGGAAAAGGCGGCCCTGATCCCGCCCGACATCGCTATTTGCGGTGACTGCCTCCGGGAATTATCGGATCAGAAAGACCGCCGCTTTAATTATCCATTTATCAACTGCACAAACTGCGGGCCGCGTTTCACGATCATTAAAGATGTGCCCTACGACCGGGAAAAAACCACGATGGCGGTTTTTCAAATGTGCCCGGCCTGCGCCCGGGAGTACCGAGATCCGGGAACCCGCCGTTTCCATGCCGAGCCCAATGCCTGCCCGGATTGCGGCCCCGGCCTCCGGCTTTTCGATCCGGCCGGACAGGAAATTCCCGTGCCGGACCCGGCCGGGGAGGCCAGGAAACTTTTGAAAGAGGGAGCGATCGTGGCGGTCAAGGGGATGGGAGGGTTTCACCTCGCGGTTTCCGCCCGAAACGAGGAGGCGGTCAGACGGCTCCGGAGCCGGAAATACCGGGAGGACAAGCCCTTCGCCCTGATGGCCCGCGACTTAGCGGTCATCCGGGAGCTCTGTGAACCGGATCAGGAGGCAGAGAAATTGTTGGAATCGAGGGAAGCCCCGATTGTCATCCTGCCCGGGAAAACCGGGGCCCGGATCGGCCCTTCCGTGGCTCCTTTTCAAAACAACCTGGGGATGATGCTGCCTTATACCCCGCTCCACCACCTGCTTTTCGACCGGGAGCTCGACTGCCTGGTGATGACCAGCGGAAACGTGAGCGATGAGCCGATCGCCTACCGGGACGAGGAGGCCCGGAAAAGGCTCGCGGGGATCGCCGATTATTTCCTCTTCCATAACCGCGAGATCCACACCCGCTGTGACGATTCGGTGATTAAGCCCTTCCGGGGCGGGGCCGCCTTCCTCCGGAGGGCGAGAGGGTATGTTCCCACCCCGATCCGGTTCGTCTCCGGTGGAAAAAGCGTCCTGGCCCTGGGTGCCGAGCTGAAAAACACCTTCTGCCTGACCAAGGGAAATCAGGCCTTCGTCAGCCACCATATCGGGGACCTGGAAAACTTTGAAACCCTGCAGGCTTTTAAGGAGGGGATCGAACATTTTCAGCGCTTTTTCGAGATCGCGCCCGAGCTGGTGGCTTGCGACCTGCACCCGGATTATCTCTCCACCCGGCACGCCCGGGAAATAAATCTGCCCCGCATCGGCGTCCAGCATCACTATGCCCACGCGCTTTCGGTAATGGCCGAGCACGGGCTTTCCGGGCCGGTTCTGGCGGTGACGATGGACGGGACCGGTTACGGGGACGACGGCACGATCTGGGGCGGGGAGTTTCTCGAGGTATTTTTGCAGGGTTACCGGCGGCTCGCGCATATCCGTTACATTCACCTGCCGGGAGGGGAACAGGGGATCAAGGAGCCATGGCGGATGGCGGCGGTGTATCTGGACCGGATCGCCGGGGAAAAAATGGCAGGACTGGATATTCCCTTCGTCCGGAATCTTGATCTCGAGAAATGGTCGGTCTTAAAAGCGGCGGTCAAGCGGGGAATCAATTCCCCGCCCTGTTCGAGCGCGGGCCGGCTTTTCGACGCGGTTAGCGCCCTGATTGGGGTGCGGGGCACGGTGAGATATGAAGGCCAGGCAGCCATCGAGCTTGAACAGGCGGCCCGTCCGGATGAACCCGGGGAATATCTTTTCGGCTTCGGCGAGGTCAAGGGGATTTTAATCATTGATCCGGACCCGGTCATCCAGGCGGTGGTGGAGGAAATCCGGAAAGGGACGGATAAATCCTTGATTTCCGCCCGCTTCCACAATTCGGTGGCCCGGATGATTGCCCGGGTGGCGGGTTGGATGCGGGAAAGGACCGGGCACTCGAGCCTGGCTTTGAGCGGGGGGGTGTTTCAGAACCATTTCTTGTTGAATCGGGTCTTCGAGCTTTTGGAGGGATCAGGTTTCACCATTTACATCAACCGCCAGGTCCCGGCCAATGACGGGGGGATATC
>JAPLJI010000154.1 GCA_026388655.1 Pseudomonadota bacterium | reverse complement strand
CCGGGATGAAGGCATGCCGAATGTATTGTTGGAGGCCATGGCGGCGGCGCTTCCGGTCGTCGCGACGAGGGTTCCGGGGAGCGAGGAATTGGTTCGGGATGGCGAAAACGGTTTTCTGGTTGATAAAGATGACTTGAAAGGCCTGGCGCAAGCGCTGGAAAAACTGGTTTCCCAGCCCGGGGTTCGCCGGCAGATGGGGATGGAGGGGAGAAAAATAGCGCGGGAATACAGCTGGGAGCGGATTGCCGTCCGGTTTGTTGAATATTTAGGCTTGAGAAATTGATAAAATATTTGGAAATTCTTATGGTTACCAAAGTATATTTTGCCAATTTCAGACAAGTTTCTTTTATTCCAGTTTGTGATTAAAGAGATAAATGCCGATTAGGATCCTTGGCATCTCCGCGTTTTATCATGACAGCGCCGCCTGCCTGGTGAACAGGATTTCCGGCCGGGATCCGCTGGGAAGGAAATGGAAAAGCCGGAAGGAATCCTACTGGAAGCCCCGGCCCCAGCCAGCTTTTGACCCGGACCGTCTGCAGAAACAGCATTGATTTTGCCAATATTTTTCCGAGGTTACAATTCACTATCCGGCCGGACCGGGGAAAACCCCCATGGATTCGGCCGGCTAAAAGGAGCAGGGCACTGGAATGAACGGGGGCATTTCCTGGCCGCCCAGGAGTTGGAACTTTATCTTCATGAGAATTTTTTGAAAAACCAGAATCTCAATTGAAATCCGGCCCAAACCGGTCGGGAGATTTGCCTTCGGCCTTTGCCATTCCCATCGCGGATCGAAGGGCTCCCACCCGCCGGAATACAAATGCATCCGGAAGGAGGCGAGAAATGCCGAAATCGGAAACCTTGAAGGATTTTTGGGGGTTTTTAAAAACGCGGAAAAAATTCTGGCTCGCGCCGATTATCGTTATTCTCCTGCTTTTGGGAGCGTTGATAGTGTAGTGTTGTCGGAGACTTCGGCGGTGGCTCCATTTATATATACCCTTTTCTAGAACCAACGGGAGTAATTGTGGGCGAAAAGATTTTTAGTTTCGGTGAGAATTGGAAAGACTTCTCTTCATATTCCTTAACTCCGGAAAGGCTGGAACAGGCAAAAAGATCTTTGGTTGATATCTTGGGTGCCGATGATATTAAGGGGAAAAGTTTCATCGATGTGGGTTGCGGATCAGGGATCTTCTCGATTTGTGCTTCGATTTTGGGAGCCGAAAAGGTTGTCGGGATTGATGTTGATCCGGTTTGCATTGAGGTATCGAAACGGAATGCGGAAAGATATTCACCAGGTCAATCCAGGCCAGAATTCATGCGGGTTTCAATCCTGAATGACGACAGTATTTCCCGGCTCGGGAAATTTGACGTGGTTTACGCCTGGGGCTCGCTTCACCATACCGGAAATATGTGGAAGGCGATAAAGAATTCCGCAGATTTGGTTAAAAATGGCGGCATTTTATGGCTGTCAATTTACAACAAACATTTTACTTCGCCAATTTGGAAGAATATAAAGCAAAGGTACAATCGTTCTTCTGAATTCGGGAAAACTATCCTGGTATATTTTTTCGCGGGAATATTCTTTTTAGAATCGTTAGTCTCCTTTAAAAACCCGTTTGAAAAAATGCGAGGAATGGATTTTATTCACGATGTGGTTGACTGGGTCGGTGGGTATCCTTACGAGTATGCTTCCCCCGATGAAGTTATTAAGAGGATCGAGGGAGAAGGATTTCGGACGAAAAGATTCGTGCCTACTTCCGGACATACTGGATGTAATGAATTTGTTTTGGTTAAAAAGTGAAAAAAACGATCAAAATTCTCTTCATCATCGATAGTTTGAGGCGGGGCGGAGGAACCCAAAAGGTATTGGTGCAGCTCCTGGTCGGCCTGAAGCAGCGGGGATATCTTCCCACCGTGGTCAGCCTGACCAAGGGGGACCATATCCTGATCCGGGATTTGAAGAAGAAAGGGATGGAGGTAATAGATTATAACCGGTTGAGTCTGATCCTTTTCGGAGTGGTGAAAATATTTCTCCTGATTCTCCGGGAAAAATTCGAAATCATCCAGTCATTTCTGTTCTACTCCAACGTGATCGGCAGGATTCTCGGCCGGCTGGCCCAGGCGCCGGTAATCGTTTCCTCGGTGCGCGGGTTCCAGGTCGAAGGGTTGAAAATGAAGGGATGGCAGATCTGGCTGGAAAATCTTACCAATAGATTATCCGACAAGGTGACTATTAATACCAAATTAGCAAAAGAATTTTGTATCAATGAATTAGGCATAATACCAGAAAAGCTTGAGGTGATATACAACGGGATCGAATTGCCTCCCTCATCTGAAAAACCGGATATTTTCAAACAAAGAGAAAAATTTGGGATTGGAAAAGACAAAATAATCCTTGGAACAGTTGGAAGATTGACTGTAGAAAAAGGCCATACTTATCTTTTAAATGCTTTGAAGATTGCATTGAAATCAGACCCAAGACTTTATTTGCTTATTGTGGGTGAAGGGAAATTAATGAAAAATTTGGTTCATCAGGCGCGAGAGCTTGAAATAAAACAAAATTTAAAATTTACGGGCTATCAAGAGGATATGCGTCCTATTTATGAGCTGATAGATATATTCGTTTTGCCTTCATTGAGCGAAGGTATGCCAAATGCGGTAATGGAAGCCATGGCTTGGGGTAAACCTATTGTTGCCAGTGCGGTCGGAGGGGTGCTAGAGCTTATTGAACATCAAGTAACCGGTATTCTGATACCACCGGGAGATCCGGAAAAATTGGCAGAGGCGTTGACTAAAATAGCTAGAAATATCGAATGGGCAAACCAAATTGGTCAAAATGCAAGATTCAGTGTAATTGGAAAATATAATCTGGATATTATGGTTGATTCGTATAGCAATCTTTATGATCAACTTCTCGGCCAAATATATTCTTTGTATCACTAGACAAATGCTGGATTCAATGATCTAGTGTCACACTTGCGGCATTAAAGGCTTCTTCCAATTCGATAAAAAACTTATTTTGGTAATATCAATATGGATTATGGAAATTTTAATATTAATTATTGGCCTATGCACATGACTGGCCTTGTTGGAAATAAAACATGATTTGGCTTCAAATCAAAATATTAGATTGCTTCCCTTACAGGGCAAGCGTCGCGGAGTTTACACTGAATGTTCAACCCCGAATATGCTCCGGGCTTTAACTCTGGGAAGTCGCGGGGTTGATTGGAAGCGAATATTAACAAACTGCTCCTTCCGGGTTTTCCCCCCGAGTGAAAAAGATGGATTGCTGATTTTTCCATGAGCCAGAAAGTAAAAATTCACTTTTTAACCTTGTCACTGGAATATGGAGGAAGCGAGCGGCAGCTGATCGCCCTGGCGCGGAACCTGGACCGGGACCGATTCGACGTCACCGCGGTCTGTTTTTACGGAAGAGGCGGCCTGGAGAGCGAGCTGAGAAAATCGGGGATACCGTTGGCCAACCTGGATGAGGGGTCCAGTCAGTCAGAAAAAGTCCGTCCCGGAGGAAATAAAACGGCGGGGGCCGCCCCGGCTGATCCGGCTTCCCGGGGGCGCTGGGAGGTATTAAAGTATGTCTCCACCTTGTCCAGGTTTCTTTCCCGGGAGAAGCCGGATATCATCTACAGCTTTTTATCCGTACCCAACAATTTAGCCGCCCTGATGAAAATATTTTTTCCTAAAATGAAAGTGGTCTGGGGCATCCGGGCTTCAAATATCGACCAGAGCCTGCCGGACTGGGGTTCCAGGATGAATTTCCGGATCAGCGGCTGGTTGTCCAATCTGCCGGATTTGATCATCGCCAACTCCCGAAGCGGTTTTTCCTATCACGCGGATCGGGGCTATCAGAGAAAGAAAATGATGGTGATTCCCAACGGTATAGACTCCGATTGCTTTCGCCCGTCCCCGGAATTGCGAATGGCGGTCAGGAAAGAGTGGAAAATCCCGGAGCGGACCATCCTGATCGGATTGATCGGGCGGCTGGACCCGATGAAAGATCACGGCAATTTTCTCCAAGCCGCGGCCAGCTTGAATTCCCGAAAGATGAGTCTTGGCTTTGTTTGCGTCGGGGATGGACCGTCCGGATACCGGGAAGAGCTGAAATGCCTGGGAAAGAAACTGGGCTTGGATGAGGTGTTGAGCTGGACGGGAAGCCGGAGGGATATGCCCGCGGTATATAACGCCCTGGATATATCGGTTTCTTCGGCTTTCACGGAAGGGTTTTCCAACGTGATCGGAGAATCCATGGCCTGCGGAATTCCTTGCGTGGTCACCGAAGTGGGGGATTCGGCCTTGCTGGTGGGTGACACCGGGAAGACGGTACCCCCCGGGGATTCCGCGGCCCTGGCTTCCGCCCTGGATAAATTAATCGATCTGCCGGAAGGTGAAAGAAGGGAACTGGGACAAAAGGCGAGGAAAAGAATCCGGGATGAATATACCATCGAAAAACTGGTGGAAAGAACGCAAAAGGCACTTTTAAATTTAATCAACCCTTCGACTTCCCCGGTCTGAACCCCGGGGTTTGAGTGCCGTCGAAGTATCAATTAGTTTCGATTCGGGATTGAGAATGTGCGGAATTGCTGGAATCTGGGGAGCTGAAATCGGCCCGGAGGCCTGGGGGGAAAGGCTGAAACGGATGGCCGGCACCCTGACCCATCGAGGCCCGGATGACGAGGGAATCTGGTTCGATCCGGGAGCCGGGATCGGGCTGGCCCACCGCCGCCTGGCGATCATCGATCTCTCCTCGGAAGGGCATCAGCCCATGTTTTCGGAGAGCGGAAGATTCGCGATCGTGTATAACGGCGAGGTCTATAATTTTCCCGAGCTGAGAAAAGACCTGGAACCCCGGGGTCATCATTTCCGGGGCCATTCGGACACCGAGGTGATCCTGGCCGCAGTCGAGGAGTGGGGCATCCCGGGCGCGCTGGCCCGGTTGGTCGGGATGTTTGCCTTCGCCCTCTGGGATCGGAAGGAAAGGGCTCTCTATCTGGTCCGGGATCGCCTGGGTATCAAGCCTCTTTATTACGGGTGGGAAGGCGGAGCTTTTATTTTCGGCTCGGAACTGAAAGCCTTGAAAACCTTTCCCGGTTTCCAGGGCGAGATCGACCGGGAAGCCCTAGCCCTTTACCTGCGCCACAATTACATTCCTTCTCCGTTTTCGATTTACCGGAAGGTCAAGAAACTTCTGCCGGGGTGTTTTTTGAAAGTATCTTCCCGGATGGAGAACGATCAGGCCGAGCCCCAGCCTTTCTGGTCGGCCGGCCGGGTCGCGCAAGCGGGAATTTCGGATCCTTTCCGGGGGACGGATTCCGAAGGCGTGGAGCAACTGGAAATATTGCTGAAAGATTCGGTAAAACTCCGGATGATTTCCGACGTTCCCCTGGGTGCGTTTCTTTCCGGGGGGATAGATTCTTCGACGGTAGTGTCTTTAATGCAGGCCCAGAGCGGTCGGCCGGTGAAAACCTTCACGATCGGTTTTTTGGAAGGGGGTTACAACGAAGCCGAGCGGGCCCGGGAAGTGGCCCGGCATCTGGGAACTGATCATACCGAGCTTTATGTCACTCCCCGGGAAGCCCTGGCGGTGATTCCCCGGCTCCCGGTTTTGTATGATGAGCCCTTTTCGGACTCCTCCCAGATTCCCACGTTTCTGGTCTCCGAGCTGGCGCGGAGGGAGGTGACCGTAAGCCTGTCAGGTGATGGAGGGGATGAGTTGTTCGGGGGCTATAACCGGTACGCCTGGGGGAGGAATATCTGGAAAGCGGTCGGGTGGTGTCCCCCCCGGATCCGGGCCGGCCTGGCCCGGGCCCTGACCATCCTGAACCCGGCGCGATGGGATCAGATTCTGACCCCGCTTAACCCGATCTTCCGGAAGGAATTTCCGGACGGCCGCATCGGTGATAAGGTTCATAAATTAGCGGAAATCATCACGGTGAGGGACTTTCCCAGCCTGTATAAATTACTGCTCTCGCACTGGACCGATCCCTCCGCGGTGGTGAATGGCCCCGGGGAGCCCGGCGATTACCGCCCGGAGGCCGGGCCGGCCGGCCGGTTTGATAACCTTAATTACCAAATGATGTTCAGGGATACGATCGGCTATCTTCCCGATGATATTTTGACCAAGTTGGACCGGGCCAGCATGGGGGTTAGCCTGGAGGCCCGGGTGCCGGTTTTGGATCACCGGGTGGTGGAATTTGCCTGGCGGCTTCCCTTAAATTTGAAAATCCGGAAAGGAAAAGGCAAATGGATTTTGCGGAAGATTTTATCCAAGTATGTCCCAACGGAATTATTTGAAAGACCAAAGATGGGATTCGGGGTTCCGATTGATTCCTGGCTACGGGGGCCGTTGAGGGACTGGGCGGAAGATTTGCTGGGTGAAAATAGACTTGTGAAGGAAGGTTTTTTCTCTCCCGGCCCGATTAGAGAAAAATGGCAGGAGCATGTTTCAGGCAGATGTAACTGGCAGTATCTGCTTTGGGATGTGTTGATGTTTCAAGCTTGGCTGGAAACAAACGGAAAACCGGGTTGAAGCCGGAAAATGTGGTTGGGAGGGTCCCGAGGGAGCTGTTTGTCCGGCCCTTCGGGATTTGGATCCGAAAAGAAATTTTAAAAAGCGATGGGATTTACTGCAGTCTTGCCCCGGTGCGCTCAGCGATTTTAAGCATTCTTTGAGCTTGCGTGACATGGAGGTGCTCGATTAATTCTCCGCCAACCGTGGTTACCCCCTTACCTTCCTTCTGGGCGGTTTCGAATGCGTTGATGATCCGTTTGGCTCTTTCGATTTCTTCCGGGGCAGGGGAGAAAATCCGGTTGACGATTTCAATCTGGCCGGGATGAATGACGGCTTTTCCGTCATAGCCAAGGCGCATGGCCTGCAGGGTGTGCTCCTCCAGGCCTTTTTCGTTTTTAATATTGAAATAGGGGCTGTCAATCGCGTCAATTCCGGCAATCCGGGCGGAATAGAGGACCTGGCTCATCGCGAAGAGCAATTCCACCCTCGACTCGGTTATTTTTGCCCGGGTATCCTTGGTCAAATCCGCGGCGCCCAGCATGAAACCGGACATCCGGGGGCTGGCCAGGGCGATGGGCGCCGAATTGAGAACCCCGGCCGGGGTTTCCATCATGGCCATGATTCTGGTCTTATTTTCGGGGATACCTTTTTCCCGGGCCAGCCGGCCAATCAGGGAGTCGAGTTTCTTAATATCTTCCGGCTGGTTGACCTTGGGGAGAAGAATGGTGTCGATTTTTAAGTTCAGGCAGGACTTGAGATCTTCCTCGGCGAATTTGGTGTCAAGGCTGTTGATCCGCAGGACGATTTCTTTTTCGCCGAAATCCACCTCTTTGAGGGCCTGCTGAACCACGGCCCTGGCCTCGGCTTTTTTCGCGAATTCCACCGCGTCTTCCAGATCGAGAATTATGCTGTCGGCCGGGAGACCGGTTCCCTTGGAGATCATTTTCAGGGAAATTCCGGGGACAAAGAGCATGGAGCGGCGCAACTTGAGTTCTTCCATGGGATTCACCTCGGCTTAAATATTAAGAAACGAAAATAGTTAGGTTTGATTAGCAATCAAGGGTTAATTGGTGTATATGAAAAATATTAACCGGGGTCTGGCCCGGGCCAAGAAAGCTATAGCCAGAGTGAAAAGATTCTGGTCCGGATAAATTTCAGGACAGGATCTTTTTCAAAACGCTCTGGGTTTCGTTTTCAATATCCTCGGGAAGGTAGAGCATTACCCCTCCCTTAACCGGACGGGTCCGGAGCTTTCCTTCCTGGGCCAGCTTATTAGTGGCTTCAACCGGGTTGGCTCCAAAATATTCCCGGAAAGCCTGGTTGAAACCGCTGTAAACGCTATGAATCCCACGGTAAGGTGGACGCTTTAATTTTTTAATGGCTCGTACCACGAATTCTTCCTCTGACAGTTTTTTGGTGATTTCTTCAGCCATTTTCCACCTCCGGAGTTAATATTTCTCCATTTTTTTCTTCAAAATATCCGGGTTGCGGTATTCCCCTCAAAGTTTAATATATAAATTATATATACCAGAAAAAAAATAAAATCAATAATACAATCAAATACTTGCTTATAAAATGGCATCGAGATCCGCTGACTCGGATGAGTTTTATCTCTAGGACTGACAGGTTGGAATCGGCCTAAATTCTTAAAATTGTTCAGGAAGTTTCCAGGGATTTTTTCAGCTCATCCCGAAAACCGGGATGAGCAATTTCGATCAGGGCCTGGGCCCTTTCGTCCAGGCCTTTTCCTTTCAGATTGGCCACCCCGTATTCGGTAACCACATAATGCACCAGGGAGCGGGGCACGGAAACGGCTGAGCCCCGCGAGAGACTGGCCACGATCCGGGAGGTTTTGCCTCCCTCCGCGGTGGAAGGCAAAGCGAAGATGTTGGTTCCTTCCGGAGCCAGGTTTGATCCGATCACGAAATCCAGCAATCCCCCCACCGCTCCCACGACCTGGCCCTTAAGGGTTTCGGTGTTGATCTGCCCACTGAGATCGATTTCCAGGGCGGAATTGACGGCCACGAATCTTTTGACATTTTTCAACACCCTCCAGCTGTGGGTGTAAGTTACCGGCTGCATTTCAATGCCGGGGTTCTGATTGCAGTACTCGTAGAGGGCGATCGAGCCCATGATTTCCCCCGTCACCACCTTTCCCGGGTTGATCGACTTGACCCGGTTGGTGATTACCCCTTCCTCGATCAATTCCATTATTCCGTCGGTGATCATCCCGGAATGGATCCCCAGGTCGTTTTTCCGGCTGAGGGATTCCAGGGTGGCTTCGGGAACGGATCCGATCCCGATCTGCAGGGTGGACCCGTCCGGGATGAGGGGAGAAAGGTTGCGGGCGATTTCGGCCTCGGTCGCGCCGAAAGAGGCTTTCCGGTAATTGACCAGGGGGCGGTCGGATTCGATCAGGAAATTGATCCGGGATTCCGGGACGAATGATTGTCCCAGGGTGCGGGGCATGTTTTCATTAATCTCCGCAATTACCAGGGGGGCATGGAAGACGAGCGGGAAGGTGATCCCGGTTGATACCCCCAGGCTTAAAAAACCGTGGAGATCGGGGGGAGAAGCGGAGAGCAGGATGACATCGACGGGCCAGATCCCGCTCGGCCCGAAAACCTGCGGGACCTCGGAAAGCCGGAGGGGGAGATAATCAACTTTTTTCTGCTGGATGGCGGGCTGCAGGAGGGGAGTGGCATGCCAGGTGGAGATCTGAAAATTATCCCTGGCCCCGGCGAGAAGCCGGGAGTCGCCCAGGCGGAATCCGAAGAAAATTTTCAGGTTTTTGAAGCGGTGGCGGTTTTCAATCAGGGCTTCCACCAGCAGGCTGGGTTCCCCGCAACCCGGGGCAATCAGGACCCGGGACCCGTCCTTGATTTTCAAAATCGCTTCCCGGGCGCTGATCAGACGTTTGGCTTTGGCCATGGCTTCTCCTTCAACAAAAGTTAAATTCAACCGGCCGGAGACCGATTTGCCTTTTTATACCCGAGGGTGTCATTGGCGATAAGAATTTTGAGAATGTTGGCGGAAAGCCGTTGTTTTTGAACCTCACTGCCGTGCTTGAGGATGGTCAGGGGGCAGGTCATTCCCTGGGTGTTGAAAAGGTGGCGCAGGGAGGACCAGACCCGGCTCACTTCTTCACAGATCAGGCCGTGGGCCAGGAACCCGAGCTCGGAACCGCCGTACTCCCGGGGAAAGGCCGAGGCAAAGAAGCCCAGCTTCCCCATCTGCCGGACCAGGCCCCGGGGGAGGGTCTTTTTCTCTTCCCAGATGTCAACCTGCGGAGAGATTTCCTCCTCGGAGAATTTCCGGGCGGTGGCTTGGGCGGCTTGGTGCTCAGGTGAGAGGGAAAAATCCATTTCCGATTTTCTCGAGAGTATCCTGGACCCAAATTATCATAAAATTCCAGGATTTAAAACAATCATTCTCAGCCGGGAGCCGGGGGGCTGGTTTCCAAGCTTTCCGAGGCGGAACGACTGTAATGGCAGCCGGTCCGGATGCATTTGGTCTCGTCGTTTTCCTGGACCAGGAAGGGAGCCTGGCATTGGGGACAGGATTCCCGGACCAGACTGCCGCGGAGGATAAAACGGCACTCCGGATAGCGGCTGCAGCCGTAAAAAAACCGGCGGCCTTTCGCGCGCCTCTGCACCAGGGTCCCGGAACATCCCTCCGCCGGACAGGGCAGGTCTTTTCCCAGGGGCAGGGTGTTCTTGCACTGGGGATACCCCGAACAGGCGAGAAATTCCCCGTAGCGACCGCGTTTGATTACCATCGGGCGGCCGCACTGGCTGCAGGTAATTCCCGATTCCGGGATGGATTTGGCCGAGGATTCCCGGGCCAGGGGTTGGATCTGGCCGGATTCCCCCCGGGTAAAGTTTTTGGTGTTGCGACAGGAGGGGTATCCGGAACAGGAGAGAAATTCCCCGTTTCGGCCCCAGCGGATCACCATGGGTTTGCCGCAAACATCGCAGACCACGTCCGTGGGAGTGGTCGCTCCCCGGACCTTGCGCATCTCGCTTTTAGCCCGTTTCAGGCTTTCCTGGAAGGGGGTAAAGAAATTTTTCAGGACCTCGGTCCACTTTTCCCGGCCGGATTCGATTTGATCGAGCTTTTCCTCCATCTCGGCGGTGAATTCCAGGTCCAGGATATCCGGGAAACTTTTGACCAGCAGCACATTTACCAGCTTGCCCAGTTCGGTGGGATAAAATTTGCCCTTTATTTTTTTAATATAATTTTTTTCCTGGATTTGCGAGAGAATGGTCGCGTAGGTGGAAGGTCGCCCGATTCCATTTTCTTCCAGCTCCCGGACCAGGGAGGCTTCGGTAAACCGGGGCGGGGGCGCGGTGAAATGCTGCGAGGGGGAAATATTTTTCGGCACCAGGGCGGCGTGGGGAGACAGGGGCGGTAAAATCCCGGGCTCGCTTTTTTCTTCCGGGGCCTGCTCCTCTTTTTCCTCTTCCTCGAGATCCCGGTAGACCGAGAGGAATCCGGGAAAGCGCAGGGTCGATCCCGAGGCCCGGAGCGAGAATTTCTTCGGACCGGCGGAACCGTTGAGTGCCTGGATGTCGATCGCGATCGTATCATATATCGCCGGGGAAAACTGGCTGGCCAGAAAACGATTCCAGATCAACTGATAGAGCCGGAAAAGATCGGGGCTGAGCTGGGATTCGATCTTTTCCGGAACGTATTCCAGGGAGGTGGGGCGGATCGCCTCGTGAGCTTCCTGGGCTCCCCGGCGAGAGCGGAAAAGGTTGGGCTGCGGCGGCAGATATTGCGGGCCATACTGATCCCGGATGAAAAGGCGGACCGCGTCCAGGGCTTCCTGGGCCACCCGGACCGAATCGGTCCGGAGGTAGGTGATCAGACCTACAGGGCCTTCCGCATTCAGCTCGACCCCCTCGTAAAGCTGTTGGGCCAGAAACATGGTTTTCTTGACCGGGAAATTAAGCCGGCGATAGGCTTCCTGCTGGATGGTGCTGGTGATAAACGGCGGAGGAGGGTTTTTCTGCCTTTCCTTGGATTCGACCTCGGAGACCTGGAAAACCGCGTTTTTTAAATAAGCGCAGATTTCTTCCGCCCCGGATTGATTGGAAATCTCCGCGGGTTTCCCTTCGATTTTGACCAAGCGGGCGGGGAAGGGGGGGCCCGAGGGGCCCTGGAGTTCCACCTCGATCCGCCAGTGCTCGGCGGGTTTGAATTCCTGGACCTGATTTTCCCGGTCACAGACGATCCGGACGGCCACGCTTTGGACCCGGCCGGCGCTTAACCCCCTTTTGACCTTTTCCCAGAGGAGAGGGGAGAGCTCGTAGCCAACCAGGCGATCGAGCACCCGCCGGGCCTTTTGGGCTTCGTAGCGGTCGGAATTCAGGCGGCGGGGATTTTTAATCGCCTTGAGCACCGCGCTTTTAGTGATTTCGTTGAATTCGGCCCGGTAAACGATTTCCGGATCGACTTTAAGCGCTTCCGCGATATGCCAGGCGATGGCTTCACCTTCCCGGTCGGGATCGGGGGCCAGGTAAATGGCGGTGGCTTTACGGGAGGCCTGGAGAATTTCGTCCAGGATTTTCTTTTTGCCGGGGATCAGGACGTATTCCGGCTGAAAGTCATTCTTGAGGTCGACGCCCAGGCCGTTTTTGGGGAGGTCCTTGACGTGCCCGGAGGAGGCCTTGATCTCAAAGTCCTTCCCGAGAAATTTTTTCAAGGTCCGGACCTTGGTGGGAGATTCGACGATGATCAGGGATCGGCTCATGTTTTCGCGCCCAGGCTCCGGCAATATTGCTGGCCCGGGAGCCGGTGAATTATTCCCTTGAGTTCAAGGTTCAACAAACCTTCGGAAATTTCTCCAAAAGACAGACCGGACTGGGAAATGATCTGGTCAATCGAAAGCGGATCTTCTCCCAGCAGGTTGAATATCTTTTCTTCGTCCGGGGCGAAAACGAGGGTGGATTTCGAGACCGGGCCGTCTCTCTGGGAAGGCAGGATTTGCGCGAGCAGCTCGGAGTCGAGGGAGGGCAAAATCTCCTCCAGGACATCCTCCGCCCGGGATACCAGCTTGGCACCTTCGCGGATAAGCTGGTTGGTGCCCCCGCTGCGGGGAGAGGTAATCCGGCCGGGAACGGCGAAGACCTCCCGGCCCTGCTCCAGGGCCAGCGAGGCGGTAATCAGGGAGCCGGAATGAACGGAAGCTTCAATTACGATTACCCCCAGGCTCAGGCCGCTGATGATTCGATTCCGGCGGGGGAAGTTTTCCGCCGCGGGAGGGGTGGACGGAGGGAACTCGGTCAGCACCGCACCCCTCCGGCATATTTCCGAAAATATTTTCGCGTTTTCCCTGGGATAGATGATATCAATGCCCGACCCCAGAACCGCCAGGGTGCGGCCGCCGGCTTTCAGGGCGGTCTGGTGGGAAAGCGCATCAATCCCGCGGGCCAGGCCGCTGACGATGGTAAAACCCCGGTTCACCAAATCCCGGGTAATCATTTCCACTACTGCGATTCCATATTCGGTCGGGAAGCGGGACCCGATTACGGCCAGGGCCAGCCGGTCCTCTTTCCGGATTTCACCATGGACATACAGGAGCGGGGGCGGATCGTGAATCTCGCGGAGGTTGCGGGGAAAAGCGGGGTCCTGCCAGGGGATGATATTCACCCCGTTTTCCCGCATTTTTTCAATTTCGATTTCCAGGTTTTTCCAGCCGTTAAATTCCCGGATGGAGCGGATGACCTCGGAGTGAATTTCCGGAACCGCTTTCAATTCGGCGAAGGAAGCCGAAAAAACTTTCTCGACCTCGCCGAAGTGGTTGAACAGTTTAAAGTAAGTCGCCGCCCCGACCCCGGGACGGGAGGACAGGGCGAGGGAAGCCAGCAATTCATTTTGCGGAATCATTTTTCGGCCGAATATTTTTTAGGAGGATAAGGATAAAATCAAAATTGGTCAATAGGGCCGGGCCCGGTCGCCGGCCGCAACCAGACTACTGGGAGACGCTGATCTTATAACCTTCCGAAGCCGCGAAAGTGATCGCCTGGGTGGCGATGTTTTCCAGTCCCAATTTTTTCGCGGTGTTGATGTTGAACGTCAATTCCAGGCCCTTGGGGCTTTGCACCGGGATTTCCGCGATCTTTCCTCCCTGCAGTATTTTCTGGGCGATCTGGCAGGCTTGCTGACCGATGCTTGCGTAACTGGGAGACAGGGATACCAGCGCGCCCGCGTCCACGAATGATTTGGAAAAGGCGATGAACGGCACATTGTTATTATAGGTAAAGTCCAGAATCATCCGGAAAGCTTCCTGGGTGACGACGGTGGGGTCGGGGACCATCCAGTAGGCGTCGATTCCACCCGAGAAAGCCCGGAAAGCGCGGGTCGTGTCCGAGGGCGCGTCAACCTTGGCTGCCACCAAAATAAGATCCATTTCCTTGGCGGATTTCTGCGCCTCCTTGATCAGATCCTGGGTATTCTTGGGGTTATATATAACGCCAACCTTGGATACTTTGGGGACAATGGATTTTAAGGTGTAAAGCTGGGTTTTGACCGGGACCTCCAGGGAAACCCCGGTAACATTACCGCCGGACAGGTTGTAATTGCCGGGGGTAAGGACCATCGCGAACACGATGGGGATATCCTTGATTTCCCGGGTGGCGATGATCGCCGCGTTTACTCCCACGGTGAGAATCAGGTCGGGCTTGGCCTCCCGGATCAGCTTGGTGATTTGCAGGCCCCGCTCCGAATTCTCTTCCATGTCAAATTCATTGAACTTGGCTTGACAATTTGCCTTGAAGCCATTGACCGCGTCGTTATACTGAATAAGATTTTTGCTTTTAAAGATGGCGATTTCGAAAGCGGGGGAAGCGGTCGGAAGGGTAAAAATTGCCAGCAAGATAATTTGAATAAGTCCCCGGATTTTCATTGTCGGGTTCATTCAGTATTATTTATTTTAAGAAATTCAAAGTGGTTAAATAAGGTTCATTAAAATTACTTTTTAAATTATAGTTGTTATTAAGTCAATTATTATTTAAAAGATAAGATTAGTTACCGAACTGTTTTTAAGAAATCATGATTCAATTATACCATGTAAATAAAATTTATTCTGGCGGAGTTCACGCCCTTCAGGATGTTAACCTCAGGGTTTCCAAGGGCGAACTGGTTTTTCTCACCGGCCTGAGCGGGGCGGGAAAAACCACGTTAATTAAGGTTTTAATGGGCTTGGAGCAGGCCACCAGCGGACAGGCGATAATCGCGGGGATTAATATTTCCCGTATGCCGGCAAAAAAACTGGCCGATTTGCGAAGCAAAATCGGGGTGGTTTTTCAAGATTTCCGCCTGCTGATGGATCGAACGGTGGAAGAGAATATCGCCCTGGCTCTGGATATCCGCGGAGTAGAGAGAGCGGAAATCGAGCGGAGGGTGACTTTTATCCTGAAAAAAATCGGCCTGATCCACCGCAAGCGGACCAAAGCAATATATCTGTCCGGGGGGGAACAGCAGAGAGTGGCCATTGCCCGGGCCACCATTTATGATCCGGTGATTCTTCTGGCGGATGAACCAACGGGCAATCTGGACCCGGGATTATCTCTGGAAATTGTCAATCTTTTCAAGGAGATTAATGCCCGGGGGACGACCATAGTGGTAGCCACCCATAATCCTTTGCTATACGCCGACCATCCCGGCCGGGTTTTCTGGCTGGAGAATGGCCGGATAAAACTGGAGGGATAAGCTTGCGTTTTTCTCGCTACCTGAGGACTACCCTGCATTTATCCTGGCTGGGACTAAAAAATAACTTCATGGTTACGTTCGCGGCGGTGGGAATAGTCGGGTTGATTATCTCGGTGTTCGCGGTTTTTCTCTGCCTGGCGGTTAACGTGGAAAACGCGATTGAGTCCTGGAAGCGGGAAATTGGCGTGGTGATTTATCTTAACCCGGAGATCACTCCGGAGGAATTGGGCAAAATCCAAAAAATGGTGAATGGTTATCCCGGGGTGGACCGATCTCGTTTTATTTCACCCCAGGAGGCTTGGGAAGAGCTGAGCCGAAAGGTCCGACTCGGTCCGGAGCTTCTCGATTCCCTCGGGGACAAGCCCTGGCCCGGAATCATCGAGATCAAGCTGCAAAAGCCCTTCTGGGAACTGGAAAACGGCGCCGCCCTGGTGGCAAGCTTGTCCCGGCTGCCGGGGGTGGATGAGATTGATTACGGGCAAGAGTGGATCGGACGGGCCAATCGATTCTTCCGCCTGGTGGAAACCACCCTTTTCGGCTTGTGTCTGCTTTTGGGGATGGCCGCGATTTTTGTAATTGGGAACACGATCCGGCTGATAATTCTGAACCGTAGGGATGAGATCGAGATCTTAAACCTGCTGGGGGCCTCGTCCGGTTTTATCGCCTCGCCGTATTTACTGGAGGGCCTGATTCAGGGTTTGGGAGGAGGGGCGGTGGCGGTGATCCTGGCTTTTCTGACCTACCGGTTCGGGATGCTGCCGTTATTTCAAACCTTCGGGTTTGCCGGGGATTTGAACTTGTCTTTTTTGAGCTTAAAGACTTCCCTGGGGATCGTGACGGTGGGAGGAATCACGGGGTTGCTGGGAAGCGGATTGAGCGTGAGAAAACACCTGGTCCTTTAAGGTTGCCCGAGCACAAATGAACAGGCCGTCTTGGTATCCCGGGGTTAAAACCAGAGCAATTTTAGTCTTGGTTGTATTTCTGATCTTCCCGGTTCAGCTCCTCCGGGCCGGACCGGTCGAGGAAAAACAAGATGAGTTGAAAAAGATCGAAAAAAAACTCGAACTGGAGCGGAAAACCCTCGGAAAATACCAGGAGCGGGAAAGGTCAATTCTCAGGGAGATGGAGGGGATCGAGAAAAGGTACCAGGCCGCGGAGAAGGAAATAGCCCGGTTGGGTGTCCAGGCGGATAATTTGAAGGCTCAAATCCAGGAATCGTCGGCAGAGATCGCCAGGCGGGAAGGGGAAATTTCTCAAAAACGGGATCTGCTGAGGCGGATTCTGATTTCCGCTAATAAGCTCGGCCCGCTCGGAGGGGCCAAGTTTCTCTGGGCGGCGGGTTCATTGCGGGAACTGGATCGGGGCTGGTTTATGATTCGGCGCGTGTCCGGGGTAGTTGAAGAAATCATCGGTCAATACGTCCAGTTGAGGCGGGAGAGCCAGGAAAAACAACGGCAGTTTCAAGAACAGCTGGTCCAGGTGAGATTAACCGAGGAAAAAGTCCGGTTGGAAAAAATTGAAGCGGACCAGGCCAGGGAAGCTAAAATTCATTTGATCCAGAAGGTTCGAAGCCGGGAGGAAGTCCGGCAGCAACTGATTTCCGAGCTGGAAGAAGCGGCCCGGGCTCTGGAAGAGGTAATCCGGCTGCTGCCTTCACCCCGCGGGGCTAAATGGGAGGAGGGCGCTCCGGACTTTTCCCGGCGGAAGGGAAAACTGGCTTTTCCCGCCCGGGGCGTGATCACCAGCGGATACGGGGCGGTGGAAGACCCGGAATTTCATACCACCCTTTTCCGTAAGGGGATTGAGATTGAAACCGAGCCGGGCGCGGAGGTGAGGGCTCTCGAGTCGGGGGAAGTATTATATTCAGGGTGGTTAGAAGGATACGGCAATGTTATAATAATCGACCATGGCAACGGTTACTTTACCCTCTCGGCCAGGTTGCAGGAACTGGGGAAAGGGGTGGGAGATCAAGTCAGGCCTGAGGAAGTAATCGGCCGGGTTTCCGGCCCCGGGCCCTGGGGGGAGGCCGGGCTTTATTTTGAAATCCGACATCAAGGCCAGCCCCTGGATCCCGAGGAATGGCTGGCTCCCGGTGAATAATCGGCAAATAAAAAATTGGTTCGGAAAAATTCTTGAGCCGGAAGGAAGAGGTGAAAGTGGAAAGGAAAAGCAAGGTTTGGATTCTCAGCCTGGGAGGCATTCTGGGCCTGGTTTTAACCACCGCCGTAGGGGTGGGTTTCTTTCTGGGAGCCCGCCGCGGTGTTCAGGCGGAAAACACCTATGAAAAACTGGAGTTGCTTTCCGATGTGCTTTATACCATCCAGAAAAATTACGTGGATGAGACGAACAGCGACAAGCTTCTCGATGGGGCCATCCGGGGAATGGTTGCGAGCTTGGATCCCTATTCATCTTTCCTGAACCGGGACGAGTACCAGGAGATCAATGTTGAAACCAAGGGAAAATTCGGGGGTTTGGGGATTGAGGTGGCGATCCGGGAGGGGGTGTTGACGGTAATATCGCCCCTGGAAGATTCTCCCGCCTCCCGGGCCGGGATCCTGGCTCAGGATCAGATTGTAAAAATTGACGGAGAGGCGACCAGGGGCTTGAGCCTGGCCGAGGCGGTGAAAAAGTTGCGGGGACCTCAGGGAACCAAGGTGGCCATTGCGGTGATGCGGGCCGGTTTTACCGAGCCGAAAAATTTTTCCATCATTCGGGATATCATCAAGATAAAAAGCGTAAAGAAGCGGATAATTGAGCCGGGTTATTTATATGCGCGGATTGCCCAGTTCCAGGAACAGACCAAGACGGATTTGAAAAAGGCTTTGCTGGACTCGGTGCCTCCGGAAGGGGGACTCAAGGGGATTATCCTGGATTTGAGGAATAACCCCGGCGGATTGCTCGATCAGGCGATCGAAGTTTCCGATTTTTTTCTGCCGGAAGGGTTGATCGTGTATACCAAGGGCCGCTCGGAAAGCCAGAAGGTCGAGTATAAGGCCGGCAGCGATCCGGTCGAAAAAAAGTGGGATTGCCCGATCGTCATCCTGATCAACGGCGGAACCGCGAGCGCGGCGGAGATTGTCACGGGGGCTCTAAAGGATAACAAGCGGGCGATCGTTTTGGGCACCAAGACCTTCGGCAAGGGTTCGGTTCAGACCATAATTCCAATGCGGGAAAATACCGCCCTCCGTTTAACCACCGCCCGTTATTACACCCCCAATGGCACCTCGATCCAGGGGGTAGGGATCGCTCCGGATATTGAGGTGCTTTTCCCGCTCCCGGAGCGGATGCTTCCCCCGGGAAAATCTCCGGAGCCGGGAAAGGGAGTGGAAACGGAAAAGCCGGGGGAGGAAAATGAAATGGTTATTCCCGGCGAGCCGGGTGATCCGCAGTATGATCGGGCCTGGCAGCTTTTGAAAAGCTGGGAGGTTTTTCATAAAATCCTTTCCCCCCAGGCCTAGGGAAACCTTTCCTCCGGGGGATCCCGCCCAAATTCGGCGGAGAAAAAGGAGAAAATAGGATCCTTTTTTTCCACGAACATGAAGAAATTAGGCGGTATCGTAATCTTTTTTATTCTCCTGTCTGCGGGTATTCTCGTCCTTCATTTCTGTAAACCCGGTCCGGAACCTCCGGAGGGGAAAAAAACGGCCGTTCCTTCGCCCCCGAGTACAAAAACTTCCCCTCCGCTTCCGCCTCCCGCCCCAACCCTGCCTCCACCCTTACCCCCTCCTCCGCTTAAAACCGAGGCTCCCGCCCGGATCGCGATTATCATTGATGATTTGGGGTTCAGCGCGGAAACCGCCCGTCTGGTATTGTCCCTGGAGATTCCTCTCACGGTTTCGGTCCTGCCTTATTATCCCTATTCAAAAAAGTCAGCCGAGTGGGCGAAGAATTCCGGCGAGGAGGTTCTCCTGCATATTCCCATGGAGCCCATAAATACACCGGATGAAGCCCAACCGGGAAAAGGCGTTCTCATCTCCGGTTCTTCGCCGGAGGAAATTGGGCGCCAGGTCGGGGCCGAACTTTCAGAATTGCCGTTTGTTTCCGGAGTCAGTTCTCACATGGGTTCGCTTTTTACCACCGATTCGGAAGGGATGAGAGCCCTGTTCCAGGTCCTGCACAAGCAGGGGCTTTTTTTTGTGGATAACCTGACGACTAACAAGACGGTTACGAAGAAAATCGCCGGCATGGTAGGTCTGAAATATTTACAGAGGAGCGTTTTCATCGATAACGTTTTATCCCGGGATTCAATCATCCAACAGCTGGAACTGGCAGAAAAAATCGCCCGCAGAAAAGGCCAAGCCATCGCGGTCGGGCATCCGCACCCGGAAACGGTTTCTGCCTTGAAGGCTTGGATACCGAAAGCAAAGGCCGCCGGGATTACTTTTGTCAGGGTATCAGAACTTTTTGAGAGAAAACTATAAAAAAGCGGGCCTAACTTATTGATTTTGCTGCTGTTCAGCCTCTTCGGTTAATTTTTTTCTGGTCCGATCCAGTTCATCAAGCAGGTTGAAATTAGGATCGTTTTTCCTCATTTCCACCACGTATTTGGTCGGACGCGACCAGGGCGGTTGTTCCCCTTCCCGATAGCCTTTGTAAGGGATAAAAGGTTTGTTCCAGGTAGCAGGGGGCTGGGTAAAGGCGGGGGAATTCCCCTGGTTCTGTCCGGATCCCGAACCGGCGGAAGGTCCGGAAATTTGTCCGGAAGTGCTATCCGGGGGAGTGCCCATGCCTGCGGGCCAGTCGGACCCGGAAGCTTGCGGGGATTGGTTTTGCGGTGATCGAATGGAATTTTGCTCGGTTCCCCCCGGGTTGGGGCCACTACCAGAGCCTTGATTAGCGGGAGGAAAGGAAGAGGATGGCAGGGAGCCTTGACGATCGGGGGTGGCTCCCGGAAAAGAAGGATTTCCGAAAGCGGGAGAGTCGGGGGAAGCCTTGGATTCCGAACCGGATGGGTTGGTATCGGCGGACTGCGGGGAAAGGGATTCAACCAGTTTCATCTGAGCGGTAATAAAACTAATCAGGAGGATGACGGAAAAAACCCCGGCCGCGGAAACACCCAGATAAACAAGGATTTTTTTTACTTTTGCGGTCACGATAAAAGTTTAGACCCGGGAATGGTGGTTTTGGTTCCCAGGAGCGTTTCGATGGATTGACATAATTATTTATTCCCGGTATTTTAATAAATAATCTGCTTTCTGGAGCGGATGAGGCTGGTCCGCTTTTTTATTTGTATAGGTTGGAAATATTACCATGGGTTTCTCAACTAATCAAACCATTGAAGACCAAATTTCCGCAATTGCCCTCCCGGTGGTCCAGGGATTCGGCCTCGAGCTGTTAAGGGTTGAATTTCGCAGAGAAAGAGACGGGTTGGTCTTGCGGCTTTTTATTGACCGGGAAAGCGGAGTGAACGTTAAAGATTGCGAACGGGTCAGCCAGGATTTGAATACCATGTTATCGCTCCAGGGGGTTGACGGAGATATTCCCGGGTCATATCGCCTGGAGGTTTCCTCGCCCGGCCTGGAGCGTCATCTCACCCGGGAAAAGGAATTTCTCCGGAATATCGGAAAAAAAATCAGGATGATAGTGCGGGAACCGGATGGACGGAAAATATCGGTGCACGGGGTGTTGCAGGCCTTTGCGGGAGACCGGATAACCGTTGCTACCGAACGTGGTGAAAAGACGGTGTCTCTTGCCGATCTGGAATCGGCCCAGCTTTGGTTTGATTGGAAGGAAGCCCTGAAATCACGGGAAAAAATTGAAGGACTGGAAAAAAAGAAGAGGCAACGGAAGGGAAGGAACTCTTCCTGACCGTGCCCATTAATTATTGGGGGGTGAGTAATGGTTGAAAATTTAAGCCGGGTGTTGGACCAAGTCGGACGGGACAAGGGGATTGATCGTAAAATCCTGGTGGAAACGATTGAATCGGCCATGCTGGCCGCCGCCAAGAAAATGTACGGGGCGGAACGGGAAATCGAGGCTCACTTCAACGAAGACCTGGGAGAAGTGGAAATTTTCGAGTTCAAGGTAGTCGCCGAGACGATTGAAGATCCGATCAAGCAAATCTCCCTGACCGAGGCCCGGGATTTGGATCCGGAGGTGGAAGCGGGGGACAGCCTGGGAATCAAACTGGATGCCAGCATCCTGGGAAGGATTTCCGCCCAGTCCGCCAAGCAGGTGATAATTCAAAAGATGCGGGATGCGGAGGGGGATATCATTTTCGAAGAATTCAAAAAACGGGAAGGTGAAGTGGTCAGCGGAACGGTCCGGCGCTATGAGCGGGGCAACGTGGTGGTGGATTTGGGAAAAACTGAGGCCATCCTGCCGCCGCGGGAGCAGATCCCCCGGGAAACTTACCGCCCGGGAGACCGGGTCCGGGCCCTGGTGGTGGAGATTGATCGTTCCGGCCGGGGGCCGCAGATCGTGCTTTCCCGGACCAGCCCTAAATTTCTCATCAAGCTTTTCGAGATGGAGGTTCCGGAAATTTACGAGCGGGTGGTGGAAATCCGGGCGGTCGCCCGCGAGCCGGGGGCCCGGTCCAAGGTGGCGGTGTCCTCCCGGGATTCTAATGTCGACCCGGTGGGGGCTTGCGTGGGGGTGAAGGGGTCCCGGGTCCAGAATATCGTTCAGGAACTGCGGGGCGAGAGAGTGGATATTAGTACTTTTTCGGACAATCCGGCCAAACTGGTGGTCAACGCCCTGGCCCCCGCGGCGGTTTCCTCGGTGATCCTGGATGAATCCTCCAAGGCGATGGAAGTGATTGTTCCCGATGATCAGCTTTCCCTGGCGATCGGGAAGAAAGGTCAGAATGTCCGTCTGGCCGTGCAATTGACCGATTGGAAGATTGATATCCGGAGCGAATCGGAGGCGGCCGAAGTCGCCAAGAAGGCCCGGGAAGAGCTTTATCAGATCCCGGGAATCAGCAATACCGCGGTTGAACTTCTTTACGAGGCCGGATACCGTTCCCCCGAAGAAATCATAAAAGACGGGGCGGAACATCTGAAGATGATCCCCGGCCTGGACGAAGAAACCGCCCTGCAGATCTTCACCCGGGCCGGTGAATTGCTGACGGCGAAAAAATTGGAAACGCCGGAAGAAATCCCGGCCCCGGCGGAAGCCCCGGATTCCCCTTCTTCCCCGGCGCCGGAGGAGCTAAGGCAGATTCCCGGGGTGGGAGAAAAACTGGCCGAAGCTCTCTTCGAGTCCGGGTTTGCCGATCTCCGCAGCCTGGCCCAGGCCGAAGTGGAAAAACTGGCCCAGGTCAAAGGGCTGGGGCCCAAGAAAGCGGAAAAAATAATCGCCGAGGCCCGGACCCAGCTGGAACAAAAAAAATCCGGGGGGAAAAAATAAGACGTGGCGAAGCTGCGAATTTACGATCTGGCCCAGCGCCTTAATCTCGAAAGCAAAGATCTGATCAGTCGTCTCAACGACCTCGGGATATTTGCCAAGACGGCTTCGAGTTCGGTTGAAGAAGAGGAGTTTAACCGGATCAAAGCCCGGTTGGAGGGCAAGACGGAAGAAGCCGCAGCCGAGAAGAAGGCCAAGCCTACCGTCATCCGCCGCCGGTTAAAAGTGGCGGAGGCCGGGGCGGAGGAACCCGGACCTGAGACCGCTCCCGCCGAAGGTGAAGCGGAAAAAGCGCCCCCGGTTTCCCGTCCGGAGCCGGGATTGCCCCCGGAACCGAAAATTCCCGTCCTTACCCCACCTCACCCGCCGGGATGGGTGGAACCAGAGCGCCGGAAAACGGGGGCCAGACACGCGGGGCATTCCCTGGAAATCAGGCCTTCCATGCCCAAGGTGATAATTTCCGAGCCGACCCCGGTTTTGCCTCCCCCGAAACCGACCGCCCCGCAGGTGAAAGAGGGGAAAATCTACGATAAAGTAATCGAGAAACTGAAATCCGCCGTTCCGGTGACGGGGGTCCCGCTGGCGGCTCGCGAAGATAAAGAGAAGCCGAAAACCTTAAAACCCAAACGGAGGCGGAAACCTGGCGAGGTGGAAGAAGGGGCTTTTCGCCGCCGGATTTTCCTGAAAGGTTCCGAAGAAATACTGGGAGAAGTGGCAGGGGAAAAACCGGAACGGCTTCGGGGGCTTCCCCTGGTCCGGAAAAAACCGCCCAAGAAAGGTACCAGAAAGACGGTTCTCACCGTCCCGAGACCGAGCAAACGGGTGATCAAGATCCAGGAGCGAGTCAGCGTAGGCGACCTAGCCCATCGAATGGGGGTCAAGTCTTCGGAATTAATTAAAAATCTGAAGGAAATTGGCGTAATGGCCGAAATCAATCAAAGCCTGAATCGAGAAACCGCGGGCAAGATGGCGGAGAAATATCAATATACTATTGAGGATGTCTCTTTCCGGGAAGAGGATGCCTGGAAAGACGAGACACCGCCGGGCGGCCTGAGCCCACGCCCGCCGGTGGTGACCGTGATGGGTCACGTGGATCACGGGAAAACCCTGCTTCTGGATGCCATCCGCGAGACCCGGGTGGCCGAACAGGAGGTGGGGGGAATCACCCAGCGGATCGGTGCTTACCGGGTGGAATTGAAAGAAGGGGCCATCGCTTTTTTAGACACCCCCGGACATGAAGCCTTTACCGCCATGAGGGCCCGGGGGGCTCAGGTAACCGATATTGTCATTCTGGTGGTCGCCGCGGATGACGGCGTGATGCCCCAAACCCTGGAAGCCATCAATCACGCCAAGGCGGCCGGGGTCGGAATTATCGTGGCGATCAACAAGATTGATAAGCCGACCGCCAATCCCGATCGAATCAAGAGGCAGCTCGCCGACCAGGGGCTGAACTGGGAAGGGTGGGGTGGAGACACGATCATGGCGGAGGTTTCCGCCAAGACCCGGAAAGGAATCAAGGAACTCCTGGAGTACATATTGATCCAAGCGGAAGTCCTGGAATTAAAGGCCAATCCCGACCGGATGGCCTCCGGGGTGGTGATCGAAGCCCGGTTGGATAAGGGCCGGGGCCCGGTGGCTACCGTGCTGGTCAAGGAGGGAACCCTCCGGGTGGGTGACCCGATTCTGGTCGGGGTTAATTTCGGCAAGGTCCGGGCCATGATGGATGACCAGGGCCGGAGACGGACGGAAGTCGGCCCCTCCACTCCCATCGAGGTGAACGGTCTTTCCGGGGTCCCGGAGGCGGGGGATACCTTCCAGGCGGTCAGCGAGGAAAGCCTGGCCAAGCGGGTGGGTGAACTCCGCCAGGAGAAAATAAGAGAAGAAATGCGGGTGCAGGAGGGGAAGCGGACCCTGGAAAATTGGCAGCAAAAGATGATTGAGGGGGAAACCAAGGAATTGCGGCTGGTGGTAAAGGCCGACTTGCAGGGTTCGGTGGGAGCCCTGAGCGAGAACCTGCTGGGTTTGACCAATGACAAGATTCGCATCGAAATGATTCATTCCGCCACTGGAAACATCTCGGAAAGCGACGTCATGCTGGCGGCGGCATCCAAGGCCATGATTATTGGTTTCAGCGTCCGCGCGGAAGCCAAAGCCAGGGCTTTGGCCGAAAAAGAGAAGGTCGAGATCAGAATTTACGAAGTAATCTACGAGGTTCTGCAGGAAATCAAAGCCGCCCGGGATGGTTTGCTGGAGCCCAAGTTTCGGGAAGAAGTTATCGGCCGGGCCGAGGTCCGGGAGGTTTTCCCGATTTCCCGGTCCGGAAACGTGGCCGGCAGCTATATCAAAACCGGGAAAATCACCCGGGGGAGCCGGGCCCGGGTCGTGCGGGGCGGGAAAGTGGTCAGCGAAGGCAAAGTCGCATCCCTGCGCCGGTTCAAGGATGATGCCCGGGAGGTGCTGGCGGATTTCGAGTGTGGAATCAAGCTGGATGGCTGCGAGGATATCCAGACCGGGGATATCATTGAGAGTTATGAAATGGTTCGGGAGTAAGGCCGGAGGGAAAAATTGGTGGTCGGGGTGCTGAAACTGGATCTTTATCTTCCCGGGAATGATTCCCTCAAGGGCAAACGCCGGATTTTAAAAGGGATGCTGGAGCGGATCATCCGGGAATTCCAGGTCTCGGCCCTGGAGGTGGGAGACGGGGATATCTGGCAGCGGACCCAGATCGGGGTGGCCGCGGCGGGCCGGAGCCGATCCCAGGTGACGATAAAATTTCAGAAAATCAGGGATTGGCTGGAAAAATACCGCCCGGTGGAAGTGATCAATACCGAGGAAGAGATCATCGCCCTTTAGGAATGCGCTGACATGGTATTACGTCGACCGGAACGGGTGGCCAAATTGATTCGGGAGGAGATTTCCCAGATCCTGATCCGGGAAATGCGGGACCCCCGGGTCGGAACTCTGGAAATAACCCAGGTCAAGGTTACCCCGGATCTGCGCGAGGCCCGGGTGTTTTTTCGCATGGTGGGGGGAGAGAGTGAAAGAGCGGCGGTGGAATCGGCGCTGGCCGGGGCCCGGGGTTTTTTCCAGGGGCAGTTGGGCCGCCGGCTGGGTCTGCGCGTCACCCCCGATATTACTTTTAAATATGATGAATCCCTGGATGAGGTCAGCCGGATTGAAGCCTTACTTGAGGAAAGCAAGACCGGATAGCGCTTCCGGGGCTCCCCGCCGGGGAGACGGGATGAAAGCCAGCGGCTTGATCCCGGTGGACAAACCGGCCGGGATGAGTTCCCACCAGGTGGTCGACCGGGTGCGCCGGATGATCTCTGAGCAGAAGGTCGGCCATGCCGGCACGCTGGATCCCCTGGCCACGGGGGTTTTGCTGGTTTTGATCGGGGATGGGACCAAGCTCTCCCGTTTCTTGATCGAAGAGGACAAGGAATATATCGGGAAGATGATCCTGGGGAAGGAGACGGATACCGGGGACGCGGAGGGGAAGCTGGTCCGGGAGGTCAGGGATTTTCTTTATGAACGCGCCGACATTGAAAAATTGTTCGCCTCCAAGATCGGCCGGCAGTGGCAGATCCCGCCGATGTATTCCGCGGTCAAGGTAGGCGGGGTGCCTTTATACCGGAGGGCCCGGCGGGGCGAAGAGGTGGAAAGGAAAGCGCGCGAGATTTGGATCCACCAGCTCAGGCTTCTGGACTTTAAATTTCCGGAGGTGATTTTTGGGGTTCATTGTTCCAAGGGCACGTTTATCCGGGCCCTGGTCTCAGATTGGGGACGTGAGTTAGGCTGCGGGGCTTATCTGGCGGAGCTCCGGCGGGTTCGCTGCGGAAGTTTCGGACTCCGCGAATCGTGGAGTCTGGAGGAGATTCAGAAAATGGCGGAGAAAAACTGCTGGGAACAGATGGTAATTTCCATCCCGATGATCAGGTCCCGCCTCTCCGCTCTTCCCGACCGGGAATTCAAAAAAGAGGATAAAGGCGGATATTTGGTCCAATAGCAAAAGGAACAGGAAGGAAAATGGAAAAGCAGGCATCAGCACAAACCAAGCAAGGGGTCATCAAATCGTTCCGGGTTCACGAACAGGACACCGGTTCTCCGGAAGTGCAGGTTGCGCTTCTGACCGGGAGGATCCAGAGCCTGACTCAGCACCTGCAGGCTCACCGGAAGGATCACCATTCCCGGCGGGGATTGCTGAAAATGGTCGGAAAGCGGAGAAAGCAGCTCGAGTATCTCCGGAAACACTCTCCCGACCGCTATCGGCCCCTGATCGAGAGCCTGGGACTCCGCAAGTAGGAAGATTTTTTCCCGGGTCAGGCCGAGAGGGATAATCCTGGGCGCCCGGCGGTCGGCGCGGGCGAGGTGCGAAAACTGTCTGGAGCCGGAAGTAGAAAAAGAATTCAAAGAAGGGAAAAAAACATGAATAAAGTTGAAACTTCGTGGGGAGGAAAACGATTGGTTCTGGAAACCGGCAAGGTGGCCCGTCAGGCCAACGGTTCGGTCTGGGTGCAGTACGGAGAAACCGTGGTCCTGGTCACGGTCTCAACCAACCGGGATGACCTGGAGGTAATGGATCATCTTCCCCTGACGGTTAATTATCAGGAACAAACCTACGCCGGGGGGAGGATCCCGGGTGGATTTTTTCGGCGGGAGGGAAGGCCGGGGGAAAGGGAAATCATCACGTCCAGGCTGATTGACCGTTCCCTGCGCCCGCTTTTTCCCAAGCGCTACTACTGGGAGACGCAGATCATCGCTACCGTGTTGTCTTTTGACCAGGAAAATCTGCCGGATATTCCCGCCCTGGTCGGGGCTTCCGCGGCGCTGGGAATAACCGATCTTCCTTTCACCCGCTTGCTCTCCGGGATCAGGGTCGGAAGGAAAAACGGGCAGTTCATCGTCAATCCCTCCACCCGGGAAATCAAAGAAGGGGATATGGACCTGGTGGTTTCCGGCGATCAGAATGGAATTATCATGGTGGAGGGCTCCTTCCGGGTGGTTTCCGAAAGCGACATGGTCAACGCCCTGCGTTTTGCTCAGGAGAATCTGGCCGAGGCGGTGAAGTTACAGGCGGAACTGGTGCGGGTGGCCGGCCGGCCGAAAATGGAATGGCCCAAGGTGGAATTTTCGGCTTCGGACCTGGCCCGGATCGAGGAAAGCATCGGGCCCAAGTTTCAGGAATGCCTGAAAAAAACCGCCAAGCTGGAACGCAACCGGGCCATCGGAGAGGTGCGCAAGCAGTTTTTGGCCGGGCTCTTTCCGGGGGATACTTCCGGCCCGGAGCAGGCCCAGGAAAAGTTCCGGTGGGAAGAATGCCTGAACGAATGGGAGAAGCGCAAATTACGCTCCCTGGTGAGAGAACACGGACGGAGAATAGACGGCCGGGATCTTTCCTCGATCCGCGAGATCAGCTGCGATCCCGGGATCCTGCCCCGGGTGCACGGCTCGGCCCTTTTCACGCGGGGTGAAACCCAGGCCCTGGTTTCCGTTACCCTCGGTTCCGAGGAAGACGAACAGTTGATCGAGGATCTGGAGGGGGCTAATTACCGGAAATTCATGCTGCATTATAACTTCCCTCCCTTCTCGGTAGGGGAGGTCAAGCGGGTCGGCAGTCCCGGCCGGAGGGAAATCGGACACGGGGTTCTCGCCTCCCGTTCCATCCAGGCGGTTCTGCCCAACCCGGAGGATTTTCCTTATACCGTGAGGGTGGTCTCCGAAATCCTGGAGTCCAACGGTTCCTCTTCGATGGCGACCGTCTGCGGTGCCAGCCTGGCCCTGATGGATGCCGGGGTTCCGCTCAAGTCCGGGGTGGCCGGGATTGCCATGGGCCTGATGAAGGAAGGGGATGATTATTTTGTCCTCACCGATATCCTGGGGGACGAGGATCACCTCGGCGACATGGATCTCAAGGTCGCGGGCACCCGCGAGGGGATAACCGCGATGCAGATGGATATCAAGATCCCGGGCTTAAGCTCGGAGGTTTTCGCCCGGGGGCTGGCCGAGGCCCGGGAGGCGCGGCTCAAGATTCTCGAGAAAATGAACGCGGTTATCGCCGCTCCCCGGCCGGAACTTTCCCCCTACGCCCCGCGGGTTTGCAGTCTGATAATCAACCCGGGCCGGATCAAGGACGTGATCGGGCCGGCCGGTAAAAACATCAAACGGATCATCGAGCTGACCGGAGCCAAGATCGACGTTTACGACGAAGGCAGGGTAAACATATTCTCCGTGGATCCTCAGGCGATGGAAAAAGCGATTGAGATGGTCCGCGGACTGACCGCCGAGGCCGAGATCGGCAAGGTTTACGTCGGGAAGGTCAAGAAAAACATGGATTTCGGGGCCTTCGTGGAGATTCTCCCGGGGACGGAAGGCCTGGTCCATATTTCCCAGCTCTCCCCGAACCGGGTGGAAAAAGTCACCGACATCTGCCGCGAAGGGGATGAAATGGTGGTCAAGGTATTGGACATCGATGGAGACGGGAAGATCCGCCTGAGCCGGAAAGAAGCGATGAGCCCGGAGGATTTCGAGGCTGAGGCCCGGGCCCCCCGGAGTTCGGCCCCCTCCGGCGGGCGGGAGGACCGCCGCCCCGGTGACCGCGGCGAAAGAAGGGATTACCGAAAACGATAAATGGAGATCGGAAGAAATGCCGGCTTACCTTCGGTTTACGAGAAGGAGGTTTTGGATAACGGGATCCGGCTCCTGACCGAAAACGTCCCCGGTTCACCTTCGATAACCATCGGCGCCTGGGTCCTGCTCGGCTCCCGGGTTGAAAAAGAAGAAGAAAGCGGGATCGTTCACTTCATCGAGCACCTGCTTTTCAAAGGCACCCAGAAAAGATCGGCGTTTGACCTGGCCCGGGATATTGACGGGGTGGGAGGAATCCTCAACGGTTTCACCGGCGAGGAGTTTACCTGCTTTTACGTAAAGGTTTTGCCGGAACACCTTGATCTGGCCCTGGATCTCCTGTCCGATATGCTGATCCACTCTATTTTTAACCCGGAGGAACTGGAACGCGAAAGGGAAGTGGTGCTCCGGGAAATCAAGATGGTCGAGGACAGCCCGGACGAACTCGTGCATGATCTGTTTTTCGAAATTTTATTCCCGGAAGATTCTCTCGGTCGTCCAGTGACCGGGAAGGAAAAGGTCATCGCCGAGATTTCCCGGGACCGGATCGTGGATTTCTGGAGAAGTTTCTATCAACCCCGGAGAATTATCCTGGCGGCCGCCGGCCAGGTGGAGATGGGGACGTTCCGGGACCGGGTTACCCGGTATTTTTCCACCTTCCCCGGAAACAGGATTTCCCGGGAACCGGACCCGATCCGGCTTCCGGAAAAACCTCCCATCCGGATCAAGTCGATTTTTAAACCCCTGGAAGAGGTTTACCTGTGCCTCGGCAACCATGGGTATTCGATGACCCATCCCCGAAGGTACGCTTTCCAGATCCTGAACGTTTACCTCGGGGGAGGCATGAGCTCACGGTTGTTCCAGGAAATTCGGGAAAAGAGGGGCCTGGCTTACTCGATCTACTCGTTTACCAACGCTTTTTTGGATACTGGCCTCCTGGGGATAAGCCTTTCAACTTCTCCGGGGCAGGTGAAGGAATGCTTGAACCTGATCGGCCAGGAAGTGGATCTGGTCAAGGCGGGGGAGATTTCGGAGGAAGACCTGCACCGGGTCAAGGAGCAGATCCGGGGAAATTTGTTGCTGAGTTTGGAAGGTTCGGACGGGCGGATGACCCGGCTGGCCCGGGGCGAGTTTTATTTCGGCAACCCGGTTCCCATCCAGGAGGTTCTGGAAGGATTTGCCCGGGTGACCCGGGAAGAGGTCAGCCGGGTGGCCCAGGATATTTTTCAACCCCGGGTTTTTTCCCTAGCGGCTTTAGGCAAACTTAAACAGGAAGAACTTTTTATCCCGTTTCAAGAATCCTGATCGGCGGTAAAGGTTAACCCGAAAAATTCAATTCATTTTCGTATTCTTCCTGTAGTTGCCCGATTTATTTATCCCGATACGGGAGGGATCGGGCTTTAATAAAAACCGCCGATCCCCTCAGCGAAGGGACAAGTGAATCGGCACACTACAAAAAAATCCGCCCGTAAAAGGGATCATCATGAAGTGATTCATCCTGAAGGGCTCCCCTAATCGAATCTGATTGTTTTTTTGGAGTGCATTAGCTTGTTTATCCCGACAACGAGGGGACTAATGCAATGCATCGGCAAGCCGATGCAGTCCAAAGAATAAACGTTATGAAAAACCCCCTGATACTATCTACTAAACAGGTCAAAATCAAAATCAAGGTTTTGAAACCGGGAGCAAAGGTGCCGGCGTACCATTCTCCCGAGGCCGCGGGATTTGATCTCCAGGCGGTCCTGGACCGGGAGACCGTCATCCCTCCCGGGGATAGGGTCTTGATCCCGACCGGGATCGCGGTCTCCCTCCCGGATGGATACCAGCTCGAAGTCCGGCCCCGGAGCGGTCTGGCCTGGAATGCGGGGGTCACGGTGCTCAATTCTCCCGGAACGGTTGATCCCGACTATCACGGGGAGATCGGCGTGGTTTTGATCAACCTGGGTAAGGAACCTTTCCGGGTTCAACCGGGCGACCGGATCGCCCAGGGGGTGATTATCCCCTTCGCCCGGGCCGATTTTAAAAAGGTGAAGGCCCTTCCCCGGAGCATCCGGGGAAAAGGTGGATATGGACATACCGGGCGGTGATAAGAAGCCTCGGGATCCCGGCCGGAAAACCGCTCCCGGGATCGGCAGAAAAAAGCTCAAGGAAGGCCTGGAAGACACCGTAATCCTGACCGGGCTGAGCATAATCTCCTGTTACCCCTATTTCCTTTACCTCTGGCTCCAATCCCCATCGGAGACTATCGGGTTGCACCTGGAAGACCGGGATTTCAATTCCTTCCTCCAGGGAGAGGTCCTGGTGGTCCTGGGAGCCAGTTTTTTTTCCGCCCTGGTCGGACGTTTTTTTAGCAGGCGTTATGGATTGGCGGGGCTGGGAAGCTTTGCCGAGATGTTCCAGGAGATTCATAAATTCGCGCTGCTCGCCATCATCCTGATTCCCATTTTCCTTTTTGTCCTGGACCCGATTATTTTCAAAAAGATGTCAATTCTTAATCCCAGGAATCTCTGGGCGGCGGCCGGGGTTACCTTGAAATCCTCGATTTTCGAAGAGATCGTCCTTCGTTACGGGGTGATTACGATCCTGGCCGGATTATTACGACGGACATATCTGGCGGTATTCATCGGCGCGGTTCTGGCCACGCTTCTGGGGATCAGGTCAGGATTCATGACCGGGATGAGCCTGGAGCCCTCGATTTCGCTGATTTTAATGGTAACCGTGTCGTTGCTGCTCAATCTTTTTTATGGATACCTCTACGCCAGCCGCGGACTCATCTCGGCCATGGCCGCGCATTTATTAATCGCCTTTAAGTATCCCCTCGGCGCGATAATGTGATAACTTCCGCCCTGAAGATTAAGGAGACCGCGGCAAAACCCTCGATATGTCATTCCTTCATTTCATTCAGGACGGCGCCTGAACCCTTCACTCACTGTCATTCTGAATCCTTCTCCCCATGTCACCCTGAACGAAGTGAAGGGTCTCAGGATAAACTCCGTGAAGAATCTCAATGCGCTCAGGATAAACGCCAGCGAAGGATCTGGTTTTCCGGATTTCTCCGACGGAAGAGAGATTCTTCGCCCTTCGACAGGCTCAGGGCTCAGAATGACAAAAAAAGCTTTTTGCAAAGGGCTCTTAAGAGGTTTTACCCTTGAAGAAATAGCGCTCGTAGGAACGGTGGTAGGAGGTCCATTCATCGTTGCTGGCTTTATCTTTCTCCAGCAGGGTGGAAATGCTTTCGATTTTCGAATCCAGGTCGTCCAGGTAGTAAAGGATCATCGCCTCCAGGATCATGGGTTCCTGGGGAGAGCCGAATTCCTGAAATCCGTGGTGGGAGAGGATGAGATGTTTCAAGGTTAATTCGAGCGGGGAGGGGAAATCCGGGATCTTTTTGATCTGCTCGCTGACCAGATCCAGCCCGAGCATGATGTGCCCGAGCAACCTTCCCTCGGTGGTGTAGCTGAAGTTCCCTTCCGGGCTGATTTCCCGGATTTTCCCGAGATCGTGCAGGATCGCGCCCGCCAGGAGCAGGTCCCCGTCGATCGGGACTTGATTGAAATCACGGTAGTGGGCGATGAGTTTCTGGGCCAGCCGGGCGATGGAGAGGGAATGTTCCAGGAGACCGCCGCGATAAACATGATGAATGGATTTGGCCGCGGGGGTGATTTTAAAATCCGCGGAGATCCGGGGGTCCAGGAAGATCTGCTGGAGAAGTTTCTTCAGATACGGGTTTTGGATCGAGTTGATCAGGGTCAGAATTTCCCGGAACATTTCCTCGAGGTTTTTTTGCGAATGGGGGAAATAATCATCCGGGTTGACCTCGTCGCCTAAGCAGCGCCGGAGCTCGGAAACGTTGAGTTGCAGGCGGCCCTGGTAAGACAGGGTCTTGCCCCGGACTTTGACGAAATCCCCCTCGGCGAAAGCCTTGTCCCACTCGGCGGCGTCGTCCCAGATTTTGGCCTCGATCTCACCGGTGGCGTCCATCAGCACCAGGTTCAGGAAGAGCCGGCCGGTCCGGCCGGTGCCGCTGTTTTTGGATTTGACCAGGAAACTCGACTCCACCGGCTCATTTTCCCGGAGTTCCGCCACGGTTTTTCGGTTCATTCCTTACTCCTTTTCAAGGATTTGGGTAACTACTCAGGTTGTTAGGTTCACGGTTCCCATTCGCTACGCTCAGGGTAAACAACGTTCAAGGTTTAGGAACTTTAGAAAATATTAAAACGGTTTCGATAAATTCGGCACTTTCGGCATCTTCCGTCTTTAACCCTGAACCCTGAACGGTGAACCCTGAACGGTGTACATAAGTACTTACGGATTTGGGTAAAGCGAGAAAGTGGAATCCAGGAATTCCAGGTAGGGATTGCCGCTTTTTCCCTTCCGGGAAATCTGTTCGATGGAACCCTGGATCTCCTTCAGGGCCGCGAGGACATGCTGGAGCGGGTAAATCCGGTTGCCGGCGGCGTCCAGGGCTTTTTGTTTTTCTTCCACCAGCTTCTGGAGGTCGCGGATCAGGGCCTGCACCCGGGGCGAAGGGGAGGAAAAATTATAGATGATGCCCTTGTCGAGGGTTTCATAGGTGCTCCGGAGGTTTTCCAAACCCTCTTTGATATCGGGGTCGGTCAGGTCCGGAAAGGATTTGGTCAGCTCCCGGATCCGTGACTCCAGCTCGAAAACCAGCTGGATCACGGTCTCTCCCACCTCCGCGATTTTTTCCCCCCGCCGGGCCATTTCCGAATCCCGGATGGGCTCCATCCGCTTGCGGGAATAGCGTTTGGATTCGGAGAGATGGGGGCAGTCCGCTGGGCAGCGGATTTCCTGGCCCCGGAGATGGGCGCAGCAGACGGTGCAGATTTTGGTCTGCCGCGCGGGGCAGGATCTCTTCCCCCGGCGTTTACGGCAAAAAGGGCAGTTTTTCTGTTCCATGGTTAATTTCACAAACTCAAATGTTAAACTGTATGCAAGTAAATTATTTTTTCGATGGAAATCTTAAGCGATATTCGTCCGCTTTCCAAGTGAAAGTCAAGACAGGGGGCGAGATGGAAACAGAGGCGATCAGGAAGATTGAAGGCAGTTACGGGGAAGGAGGGGGACAGATTCTGAGAACCGCCCTGGCGCTGTCCTCCCTGGTCCAGAAGCCGGTGGAAATCGAGAAAATCCGAGCGGGGCGCAAGGATCCCGGGTTGCGGCCGCAGCATCTGACCAGCGTCCAGGCGCTCCGGGAGATCAGCCAGGGAAAGCTGGAAGGGGCGGCGCCCGGATCTCTCCGGATTTCCTTTTGGCCGGGTAAAATCAAACCGGGCAATTATTTTTTCGATGTCTCCCGGGAAACCCGGAGCGCCGGTTCGGTATCCCTGGTTTTGCAGAGCCTCCTGCCCCCGCTTTTTTCGGCCGGCCAGTTTTCCCGGATCACTCTGAAAGGCGGCACCCACGTGCCTTTCAGCCCCCCGGTTCATTACCTCCAGCAGGTATTCGCCCCGCTCCTGGAGAGGATGGGATTCAAATTAAAGATCGATCTGAAGACCTGGGGTTTTTACCCGGAGGGAGGGGGCGAGATCATAGCCCAGGTGGAAAGCAGCCCGCGGCGTCAGTCGTTTCAGATGGTGCGCCGGGATGATTTCAAAACCGTCCGGGGAATTTCCGTGGCGATGAATCAATCCCTGAACGTGGCCGAGCGCCAGATGCGGGCTGCCTCGGAACTGCTTTCGGCCGAGGGATTCCGGCCGGAGATAGAAGCGGCTGAGATCCCCGCCCCGGCGGGGCGGGGATCCCGCTCAAGTTTCATCTTTCTCCGCCCGGTGCTGGCGGGAGGATTCGGGGGATTTTCGGCCCTGGGGGAGAAAGGCAAGCCGGCGGAGGAGGTGGGCGCGGAAGCGGCCCGGCGGCTGATAAAATTTGCCCAGGGCCGGGGGGCGCTGGACCCCCACATCGCCGACCAGGCGATTATCTACGCCTGTCTGCTGCCCGGAAAATCGGAGTTTACGGTCACCGAGTTGACCCCGCATTTTCTCACCAATGCCTGGGTGATCCCGCAATTTCTCCCCGTGCGGATCGAGATCGAGGGGGAAAAGGGAACCGAGGGAAAAGTTACGGTGAAACCGGGTTGAAGTTTGATTCGTAATTAGATTGCTTCGCCGTCCCGCTGTGGGCGGAACTTCTCGCAATGACGGAAGAAATATTAATAATGAAAAATTTGGCCTGAATAATAAAATGATTAAATCAAAAATTGTGGTTGGATTCACCCCTCTATCTTTTTCGCATGGATTTTTTTGTAGTATGCCGATTCATCGGCGGTTTTCAAAAGAGCCCGATCCCTCCCGTATCGGGATAAATCCCTCTGAAGTCGGGACAAGTAAATCGGGCAACTACGGGAAGATTAAAAATATCAAACGCATTTTTCGGGTAAAGAATCTTCGATTTTTCGGGATATTTTTAATCTGTTCCCTTTTTTTATTTCCATTCGGGGTTTCCGCCCAGGAACGCAAAGCGTCCCTGCAGACCGGCCGGCTCGCCAATGGGATCAGGGTCGTGGTCGAAGAGGATCACAGCGCCCCGCTTTTCGCCATCCAGGCCTGGATCCGGGCCGGGAGCGTGAATGAAGAGGAAGATCAGGCCGGCCTGGCCCACCTGCTGGAACACATGCTCTTTCGCCGGATTATGCCTCCCGGTTCGGAACCGGGGAAACTGGCGGAACAGGTGGAATCGGCCGGCGGGGACATCAACGCCTACACCTCCCCGGACTGCACCGTGGTTCATCTGGTCCTTCCCTCGGCATCCTCGGAAAAAGGGTTTCAGGCCATCGCCTCGGTTTTTTCCGGCCCCGATTTTAATCCTTCCGATCTGGAGGAAGAGAAAAAGGTGGTGATCGAGGAAATCAACCGGTCCGAGGACCTTCCGGAAGGGCTTTTAATGAAACGCTTGTTTTCCGAATCGTTCTGGGTGCATCCCTACGGACGCCCGGTGATCGGAAATTGGGAAAGCGTGGAGCGGTTCACGGTTCAGGATCTGGAATCTTTTTTCCGAAAGTATTACCGACCGGAACGAGTGGTCATCTCGGTGGCGGGGGATCTCCCCACCCCAGCGGGGTTTCCGGAGGGAGGTGGAACGGGGGCGATGGGCTAAAGCCCACCTGGCGCTGGCTTTTCACGTGGGCGGGATCAGGGACGAACGGGTGGCCGCGGTCGACCTCCTCGCCAGCATTCTCGGGGAGGGGCCGGATTCGAAACTGCGGCGGGAACTGGAGGAGAGGCAGCGCCTGGTGTATTCGATTTCCGCCTCCGCCTATACCCCGGCTGATCCCGGCCTGCTCATCGTTCAGGCCGAGCTCGATCCGGGTAACCTGGCCAAGGTGACCCGGGCCATCCTGGCGGGGATCGGCTCCCTGCGCCGGGGAGAAATCCGCCCGGAAGAATTGAAAAGGGCCCAGGCCCAGTTGGCTTCCGAGTATTTCCGGGACGGCGAAAGCCGCGAGGGGCGGGCCGGACAGCTGGGATTCATTTATACCTTTACGCCCGGGATAAGTTATGAGATTCAATACCTCCGGCAAATCCAGCAGGCGACCGTCGGGGAGATCCAACAGGCGGCGGAAAAATATCTGCAGGTGGACAACCTGAACATGATCGCGCTTCTTCCCGAAAAATCGCTTCCGGGCTTTTCCGAGGCCGACCTGGACGCGGGACTGGTGGGTTACCTCCGGGATGAAGCCGGCGGAAGGGGTGAAGCGTGAAAGCCGGTTACCGCTCCGATGGTGGAGCGAAATGAATTCGGGGCCAAGGTCCAATTCCCCAACGGATTGAGACTGATCATCCGGGAAAAACCCGGTTCCGGAACCGTGGCGATTGTTTCGGTGTTCCTGGGCGGATTGCGGGCGGAAAAACCAGGGCGGGAAGGGATCAGCAATCTTTGCGCGGAGCTTCTGACCCGGGGAAACGAGCGCCTGGGGCCCCTGGGGATTGCCGAAACCGTCAAGTTGATGGGGGGAGAGCTGGAGGGTTTTTCCGGGTTTCAAAGCCTGGGCCTCAAGTCTCTGTTTCTGGCTTCCAGCTGGTTGCCGGGGCTGGAATTGACGGCCGAGATGATCCAGGATCCCACTTTTCTCGAGACCGAGATCAGCAAGCTCAAGGAAAAGATCTCCGCGGGAATCAAGTCCCGGGACGAGAACCTGCTGCAGCTGGCCTTTCTTCGCCTGCGGGAGGCCCGATACGGGGGGAAACCGTATGGACATGACGTCCTGGGCACTTTGGCGTCGGTTTCCCGTCTGACCCGGGACGATCTCCGGGATTTTTATCAATCGGTGGTTCGCCCGGAAAATCTGGTCATTGCCGTCGTCGGTGATATTAAAAAGAAGGAAGTGATCGAACAGGCGAGGAAACTCTGGGGAAGCTGGAAACAGGAAGAAGTTCAAGGTTCAAGGTTCAAAGTTCAAAGTAATAAAAATATTACAGAAGAACCAAACAAACCAGACAAACCAGACAAACCAGTTAAATCAGGTAGATCAAGCAAGCCAAATGAAACAAATGAACCCGGGGAGTTCTGGTTCCCGGTGCCCGGGAGCAAACAGGTTCATCTGGTCTGGGGATTCCCCGGCACCACCTTTCTTTCTCCCGACCGTTTTCCCCTCGAGTTGATCGACGCGGTTTTGTCAGGCCAATCGGGCAGGCTCTTTCGAAATATCCGGGACCGGGAAGGGCTTGCCTATATGGTGGGATCCAGCAACATGATCGGGCTGGAGCCGGGTTTTTTCGCTTTGTATCTGGCCACCTCCCCGGAAAACAAAGACCAGGCGATCAAAGCCGTGAGCGGTGAACTCGCGAACCTGGTTTCGGGCGGTATTTCCAGGGAAGAGGTTAAAAGGGCGAAGGCATATATCATCGGGACCTTTGAAGCTTCCCGGCAGACCAGTTCACAAATGGCCCTGGGGATGGCCTTGGATGAAACCTACGGTCTGGGGTTTGACTTTGCGGCCGCTTATATCAACAATATAAAGGAAGTGGACATAAGCGACCTGCCGGGGATAATAGGCAAATACCTTGACATGGGAAAAGGGATTATGGTAGGAGTAGGGGCAACTGGTAACTGATGGAAATATGTGATTTTAGTCACCGCAGACGGCAATTAAAAAACATATATTGACAATCAATCTGTTTTCCTATTTAATATAGGGAATAAAATTTTTAAGGAAAATTTTTACTTATAGACTAGAGATAATAAAAGGTGGGCGATAAAAAGGAGGTGCGGGAGGAGAAAAAATAAGGTTTTAAAGAAGAAGCGAAGTTATCTAGTTAACTTAATAAGGAGGTAAAAATGCACTGGTCGAAAGGAAAAAGAGTAATTAGCGTTTTAATTGCGGCGATGTTCGTCGCGGGGATCGGCTTGGGTTTGAGCTGTACCAAGAAGACCGGGGATGTCAACGCGGTCGCCAACCCCGAATATGTGAAGCCAATCGGGCATGTTCAAGGCAAGGTGGTTGATCGCTGCAGCGATCTGTCGCTCGCCGATGTTGAGGTTTCCATGGCGATCAAGGGGAGCATCAAGTCCTTCACCACCGACGACAACGGGCTTTTCGCTTTCCAGAATCTGCCGGTGAACTATGGCGATTCTTCTCCTTCAACTTGCTATGTCGTCGTAGCCAATTTCGCGAAATATAACAAGAAGAACTCCGACGCGGTAGCTAAATGGAACAAGAAGAATCCTAGCGACCTCAAGATCGCCAGGCCGTATCCGGACACGGTGGAAGGGGAAGTTTGCCTGTTCTACGAATGGCAGGAAGCGGCCTCGTCCGACGGAGTCGTTAACTACACCGGTTCCGGCGCCGTCACGATCGTGGACGGCTTAGCGGGAGGATTAGTTCTGTACGCCAGCAAGCCGGTAGGCACGGTTGTGGGCGAAGCTTACTGGGGCAAGGATAAAAGCCCGGCCTCGGGAGTTGTCCTCAACCTGTACGGTGAGGATACCCTGGAAGGCCAGGCGGTGGTTGGCGCCGACGGCACTTACCAGTTCAGCATGGTCCACGAATGCCTGGGCTATTACATCGCATCCGCCAAGCCCTGCTTCGAATACGCAGATCTCGGCCCGGGCTCGGGCACCTATAAAGGGGAATATTTTGATGTTCTGGCCACCCAGCTTTCCGATCCCGAAGGGGACCTGGCGGTCACCAATGTCAAGTGCATTGAGCTGAACCCGATCCCCTGTCTGGATAAGGAAGATCCCTGCTTGATCGCTTCGACCCCGACGGAAAAACAGGATCTTACCGACGCGAGCCCGACGATCACCTTAACCTTCAGCGAGCTGATGGATGAGACCCTGCCGGTGAAAGAAGAGGTGGAGATTCTTTTCACGGGGTACAAGGCCGTTTCCTTAATTCCCCCGTCCGTCGATTTCGATTTTGCCTGGAGCACGGCGGTGGTCAATATGGAAGGGTATCCGACGGCCCAGACGGTGTCGGTTCTTACCCTAACCCCCACGGAAGACCTGATGCTGGGGATGAAGTATGACATCAAGCTGGACGGAACTGGCAACCTTATGTACAAGTTCCAGGACCTGGCCGGGAGAGTCTATAATCCGGCTTCTCCAGTCTGCTTGGTGCATGAGGCTACGAACGGGGACAGCAAAATCAGCATCACCACGAACTACGGCGGAACCTGCCCGAAGGTCACCCTCCTGGCGCAGATTGCCAAAACCGCCAACGCCATCACCGCTACCGGACCGACTTACCTGGATAAAAATGCGCCGAAGGCTTTAATCCAGGGCCCGGTTCTGAATGCCGACTACTGGAATCCCGCCGCGGCGGATTACGCCCCCGAGTATGTAACTGACCAGGCGGTACTTTCCTGGACCGCCCCGGGCAGCGTTTCCGACCCGGTCCGGGTCAAGGGTTACCGGCTGTATGCCAGGGTAAACTCGATGGATCCCTGGACCCAGGTTGCCTATGAAAACACTCTGGGTCCCTACGCCAATTACTGGCCGGCGAAATCCGTGCTGGATAACACTACTAACCTCACCGCGATTCAGGCCGCGCTCGCCAGCGGCGGAATCGAGCAGTTGAGTGACGTCAATTGGGGTTACGACAAGACCGGCAAAGCCGCCCAGACTCTTCAGCTGGCGGTGACCACGGTCAACGGGGACGGCTACGAATGTCCGGAGATCACCAGCGACAACTCGGTGACCTTGAAGGACAACACCATACCGATGGCCATTCGGAACCTTAGCTTCAGTGTTAATCCCCTCAGCAGGGGTTTGATCGACACCGCCTATTTTTCGAACAGCGTCGGCCCGGTGGTGTACGATACCATCACGCTTAGTTCCCTCGTGTATCCCACTTCCGGCCTTCCGACCGCTTGGACCCCGGGCCTGATGGCCTGCAACTACGGCGATCTGCCCCTGGCGATCCCGATCCTCGAGGATGTGGATTCGACCACAGTCACCGGGGTGACCTTCTCGGACACCAGCACAAACTCGCTGCTCGGTATCTGCCAGCTGACCTTCTGCTCCGGCTGGTATACCGAGCCCAACGACGCCACGGACGGCACCCTGGTCCAGACCCTGGGGCCCAAGCTGGTGGATTCCAAGGGCAAAAACTTCATCGTCCTGGTATGGAACAACGCCTACAAGCTCGACACCGGCGACCGGTTGATCATCCCCGGCGTGCGGGACATCGCAGGAAATATTGTCCCGGCATATAGCGCGACCACGGGGATTGGCGGTGGCTGGGTCCATGTGGTGGACGATATCCCGCCGATGATGAAGAGCGTCAAGGTTAATGTCGCGACCGACACCCTGACGATAGTCACGACCGAAAAGGTTCCGGCGGGCGCTCCTGACGACGGGACCAACCAGGCCAACCTGGTGAAGTTCGCTTTGAACCACTTCACCAACAACACCGCCGGGGCCCCCGCGCTTTCGTCTGCCAAAGAAGACGCGGCCGACAGTCTCTCCGACGGTGTATGCGCGGACGGGTTCTGCAATGGATATAGCATCGTTCAGGGGACTACTGATGAGTCCACGATCACGATCTACCTTAATGACGTGAGCTTTATCAATCCCGGCGACTTTATCCATTTAGATGGCCTGACCGACGACGCTTGGAAAGATAGCACCCGGGCTTCTAACGCCTCAACCGATCCCGGCACCTGGGCTTACTGGTATGGAAAGCCGACGGAGCCCGGAGCCTACGATCCGGACGCCGTCAGCGGCCTGGGAACCAGAACCTCATTCTCCGACCAGAATTACAATATCATTGGCACTACTACTCCTAATCCCAACCGCGCGTTCGGGATTCCGCCTCGGCTTCATCCCAGCGCTCCCGGGCTTCCCGCCGCCCCTCCCTACGCTAAAAACACGTCAATCACCATCACCAGCGTCGATTTCACGGAGAACCTCGACAACCCGGCCGATGTACCGACCGCCTGGGTGACCTACGATCCTAACCGCCCGGCCAACTGGACGGTAGGTATCCATGACTGCGGTATCGACGCTATCTGCGCAAACGCCGACGACGTCGTCCAGGCTCAGCCCTGCACCGTAACGGCGGTAGCGCAAACCACAGCTACTCGCGAATTTAGTATTACCTGTACGACTCCAAACCCGGCTGGTATTAATACATACTCATTTACCGCTGCCGGCGGCTCTTCGATCTCTGTTTCCAACGTCCGAGACGTGAGAGGGAATGTAATTACCGCTCACAATTCCATTTCCTATGATGCGAACCTGGCTTCGTGGGTCCGGAATTAAGACCTAGCTGAACCGGCTTGAGTAAATTCGCCCCCACCCCGATTCGTCGGGGTGGGGGTATTTTATTTTCGGCGCTCGCTCAGAGGCGGGTTTGCCTGCGGATAAATGCTGTGGCCAATTATCTTTGGTGAAGTTATATGGAGTGCATTAGCTTGTTTATCCCGACAACGGAGGGACTAATGCGGTTTATTTCCGTCATTCCGCACTCGATGCGGAATCCAGTATTTTTTCGCCTGGATTCCCGCTTCCGCGGGAATGACGGGAGAGCTGGATTCCCGCTGGAGTTTATCCCGCACTCTGATGGGGGACGGGAACGACAAACCAGCTACGAATCGTTTTGAGAAAGATACCCTGGGGTCAATTTAAGGGATGATCCCGGGGTATTTAAGCCGGTAATATTCGGAGAGGAGATTGTCCCAGGATAACTGCATGAACAGGCTGGGACTGCCGGTTCCGGAGGCGGGGTCATAATCCGAATAAGTCGGGTCATAATTGCTGTTCGCGTCCGGGGTTTTGGGAAAGACAATCGAAAGCCCGTGGGTCTGGGGGTGAACCGGGCCGTGATATTCCCGGATAATCGTCCGGGAGAATCCTTCCGAGAAGCCGGCGATCAGATTGGCCGGCGGGTTTAACCGGGAAAAGAGATCGTACAGATCCACGTAGAAATGGGCGCGGAAGGGCGCGAATTCAAACTCTTCCACCTCGTTTCGAGCCGAGAAAATATTCTCCGCCTCAGCCGGCAGATTATTCAAAAAATGTAGAGCCGTCTGGTCGACCACGGAGGCCAGGGTGGAGAGGTCGATCCCCAGGCGGATGGCGGAGAGGGTCTGGTCGGGGCGCAAGCCCTGGGGATAATAGATTTCTTCGCAGTAATCCCGGTAATCGTCAACGATGCCCGCGGCCAGTTCCTCCGCGGTTTTTTCGGGATTCTCATTGATCCCGGCCACAATCACGTCATAAGGGAGGCCGTTGTTCTGCACCAGCTCCTGGGAGGCTACCATAATATCCGCTTGGTCTTTCAACTCGTAGGCCACCTCGACAGTCGCCATAATGCAGGCGTCGAACACGAGCAGGTCGAAATGAACCCCGGCGGCTTCGAGGGCTTCCCGAAGCTGAAAATTTTTCATCAGGTCGGAATGATTATCCTCATCGAGAAAGATGGCTTCGGGTTGAGGGGAAAAAACTGGTGGTTGGGTGGCTAGGTGGCTAGGTGTTTTCCAACCTTGAGCTTTGCCTGCCTGCCGGAGCCTTGGCGCAGGCAGGAACCTTGAACCTTGAACTTCCGTAGTTTGGCTGGTGATCGACTCCTGGTACCAGGCTTCACCGTGGTCCCAGAGAATAAGAGCATAGCTGAGGGCGGGAAAATTCTTCTTCCCCCAGATAATAAAATCGGTGAGGGTCCGGGGGTCGGCCATGTCCGCCTCGCCCAGGGATTCGAGGAGGGGAGAGGTCAGGGTTTCGGGATCATCGTCCTGGATGATCTCGAACCGGCGGGTGGCCGCCAAATCCGGCTTATAGTTTTGGGGAAAATCCGCCTGGGCGACGAGACGTATTTGGGGGTTGGAACCCACCCTTTCCAGTTCTTGCAGATCCTTGAAAGCGTCTTCCGCCAGGCTGTTATCCCCGTCAAAATAAAAAAGAAGGGTCCAATCCGCCTGTTTTTCGCCCGCGCAGGAGAGAAAAGAGAGCAGAAAGACGAGAATGAAAATCCAGGAAAACCTCACAGCTGTCCCAATTAACAATTTCACCCTCTCCCCTGGTGGGTATACGCGCTAACTTAAGAATTGAGGGTTTGTCATTCGTCATTCCGGCGAAAGCCGGAATCCAGTCAAAGAATTATATGATACAAATCCTGCCAATTTGGATTACTGCTCTCAATCAATTCCAGTTTCCACTTTCGTTTCCATTCTTTCAATCGCTTCTCCCGTTCAATAGCTGATTCCATACTCTCGTGTAATTCATACCAAACCAGTTGATGAACATTGTAGCGTTTAGTAAATCCTTCTACCAGATTGTTTTTATGCTCCCATATTCTTTTAACGAGGTCTGAAGTTACCCCGATATAAAGGGTACCATTTCGTTTGCTCGCCAAAATGTATACTGCTGGCTGTTTATTCACTGATGTCGCTCTGGATTCCGGCTTTCGCCGGAATGACTCTACGTCTAAGTTAGCGCTTATGCCCCTCGAGGGACTCGTCCTGAGGGGCACTCTTCCTGAAGGAGAGGGCGGGGCCTCCGGCTCCGCTTCCAGCCCGTAGGGCTTACAGGCCGGAGGGTAGGAGCCTACGGCTCGGAGAGGTGAGGGGGCAAAATAAACGATTCATAAAACCAAGTCCTCAACGCATCTTCCCTTCGGAAGTTGTTGGATAATTTGGATAGGTATGAGAAAAACCTGATTGTTGACCCGGTGGGGTTGTTTCGGTTATTTTTTGCCATCAGGATTTGTCCGTGAGCATTATTTTGAAAACAACTTTGAATTCAAGCACGTCATATACTAGTGTAGTGCGTCTAACGCTTCCTTACATTTCATTATATGATTTTTTTGACTGTCATTCCCGCCCTTCGACTACGCTCAGGATAAACTCCAGCGGGAATCCAGACGCCGTCCCTGCGAAAGCAGGGAACCATTCAATTGGAACTGGATTCCCCCGGATCAAGTCCGGGGCAGGCTTAGTCAAGCCCGGAATGACAACTACGGTAAAGGAATTTACGACGCACTACAATAGATTATTACACCATTTCGCGAATGAAAAGGAGGGTTAATGGGCAAGGGGAAAAAGGTGGTGATCATCGGGTGCGGGATCGGCGGCTCCGCGGTCGGGGCGCTTCTGGCCAAGGACGGGTTCCAGGTTGAGATTTTCGAGAAAACCCGCTTTATCGGGGGAAGGTTCGCCTCCTACCAGAAGGGCGATTTCCGCCTGGACGTGGGCTGCCATATCGTCGGCAACTGCGATAAGGGTATCTTCGGGACCATCTGCGAGATGATCGGGGAGAAGGTGGAATGGGCCTACACCCGGAAACCCGGGCCCACCTTTGTCTACGGGAATGACTGGCTCAAGTTCCCGAGCGGGGCGGCCAAGCTCGGTTTCGGGGACGCGGAGATGGCCAAGATCCTCGAGCTTTATTCCGACCTGTCCACTTTCACCGAGGCGGACTTCGCGAGGCTCAACTCGGTGTCCATCGCCGAATTCCTGAAGAATTATCTGGACGACAACCGCCTGCGGGCGATCTTCGCCTATCTGACCGGGATGTACTTCGTGGTTCCCGATTACGAGACCCCCACCGGCGACTGGGCCCGCTGCCAGCAGGAGATCGTCCGGAACATGGCCAGCGGATACCCCATCGGGGGCACCGGCGCCATCCCCGAGGCCTTCGTCCGGTCGATCGAAAAGAGGGGCGGGAAGGTGCACCTGAGCCAGGCGGTGGAGAGGATCAAGATCGAGAACGGCCGCGCGACGGGGGTGATCCTTCCGGGCGGCAAAGAAATCCCGGCGGATATCGTCATCTCCAACGCCGACATCAAAACCAGCGTCCTGGACCTGGTCGGCGCGGAGAAATACGCCCCCGCCTTCGTGGAAAAGGTCAAGGACTATACCTGGTCGGAGATGACCTTCATCGTCAAGGCGGCCCTGGATCAGAAAATCACGAACGAAAAACTGATCATGTATCTTAATCCCGATAATATCGTGGACGTGGCGAAACTGATCCTGCAGGGCGGGGTGCCGGACAAGGCCCCGATCCTGATGATCCCGGTGATTTCCAACCTCGATCCCACCGCCTGCCCGGAGGGAAAACAGCTGATCCTGGCCGGGGCGGCCTGCCGCACGAAGCTGGATTCGCCCGCCTCCGTCTGGAAGCAATGGGAAGAAGCCTATATGCGGACCCTTTACGGGATTTTCCCGGGGATGGAAAAACACGTGCTCTGGGTGGAGGCCACCAGCCCGAAGTGGATTGACAATCTTTTCGGGGAGGGAGGGAACGTGGTGGGGGTGGGGCAGACGCTCATACAGGTCGGCCCGAACCGCCCGCCGATCGTCGACCCGGTGGTCAAGAACTTTTACCACTGCAGTGCCGATTCCGGGTTGCAGGGGATCGGGGGAGAACTGGCCTCGGACGCGGCGATGCGGCTTTACCGGATGCTCTCTAAAGGTTAACCCGGGCCATAACGGTTTTCCCGAAGGGGCCAGAATACATCTGGCCCCTTTTTTCCGCCGGTTTTCCGGTGAACCAATTTCTTTAAAAATAATCTATATTTATTGAAAACTATGCTAAACCCGGGTCTTTTACTTGTCCCATTACTGGTTCAGCTCTCGATCAAGGTTCAGGCTATCCCTCCCGATTCGCGGGTTCACGCCGGTGAGGTCTTTACCGTTACCCTGGCGGTTTCCCAGGAAGAACCCGGCCCCTGGCCCGGGAAGATCCGTCCGGTTTTCCCTCCCCCGGAGGGATGGGAGCTCCTGGGCATCTCCGCCCGGTCGGGGTCACCGCCTTTCCCCGGTTCTTCCGGAAAATCCCTTCAATATGAGGTGAAAGCCAGCGCCGGTGAAGCGGGAAAATACGACCTGGAGGGGATCGGGGTTTATTACGGGGACGCGGTTTCCGGCCAGGAGCAGGAGGCCCAGGCGGATCCGATCAGCATCGAGATTTTGCCCAGCGGGATTTTCGGGATTGCTTATAAGTGGATCGGACTCCTGGTTTTGCTCCTGGGCCTGGGGATAGGATTTTCGGTCTGGCTTTTGACCGGGGGAGAAAAAGCGAAGGAGACCCCCGCGCCCGAACCCCGGGACGGGGAGTGGTTCCGGCAATCCCTGGAAGAAATCCGCAGGTTTCGGATCCGGGGGGAGGAGGTCATGGCCCTGGAAAAGATTTCGGAACTCGAAAGGGGGTTCCCGGAGCCGGATCCCGGGTATATCCGGGACCTGGAGGAGAAAATCAACCACCTGAAATATGGGGGGCAGAAGATTTCCCCCGCGGAACTGGAAGAGATTTACCGCCGGACGGAGCTGAAAATCAAATCCCGGTATCCGCAGGAAGAGGTGAAGGGTGAAGGGTGAAAGGTGAAAGGTCAAAGGGGAAAGGTAACATTTGAATTCGGAATATTGTCATCCCTGCGGAAGCAGGGATCCAGTAGATTCTTAAAAACACTGGATTCCCGCTCCCCGATTAAACAATTCGAGGACAAGCTTCGCGGGAATGACATAATTTAGTGTTTGGAATGTGAATCCAGGTTGTAAGGAATTGGCTACTGGGATTTGATTGTTGATATTTTATTTTTGGTAATTGGGATTTGGTTGTTGGTAATTGTTTTTATTAGGGGAGGTGAATGATGGAATCCAACGAGATTCAAAAGGTGACGGAAGAGGTAAAAAAAGAACACGAGACCATCGGACGGATTTTTCACGAGGTCGAAAAGGTGATAGTCGGCCAGATGGAGCTGATCGAGCGGATGCTGATCGGGATAATCTCCAACGGGCACATCCTGGTGGAAGGGGTCCCCGGCCTGGCCAAGACCACCGCGGTCAAGACCCTGGCCCAGGTAATCAGCACCGGCTTCCGGCGAATTCAGTTTACCCCCGACCTTTTGCCCGCCGACCTGATCGGAACCCAGATTTACCTTCCCGGAACCGGCCAATTCACCATCCGGAAGGGGCCGATTTTTTCCAACATCATCCTCGCCGATGAGATCAACCGGGCCCCGGCCAAGGTGCAGAGCGCCCTCCTTGAGGCCATGCAGGAGCGGCAGGTCACCATCGGGGAGAGCACCCTGACGCTGACGGAGCCGTTCCTGGTCATGGCCACCCAGAACCCGATTGAGCAGGAAGGGACCTATCCGCTCCCCGAGGCCCAGGTGGACCGGTTCATGCTGAAGGTCAAGGTCAATTACCCCAATCGGGAAGAGGAACTCAAGATCGTGGACCGGATTGCTCTCGGAGGAACCCCCCGGGTGGAACCGGTCCTCACCCCGGCGGATATCCTCCGTTTCCGGCAGGTGGCCAACCGGATTTATATCGATGAAAAGCTCAAGGGTTATATCGTGGACCTGGTTCTCGCCACCCGCGATCCGGAGGCCTACCGGGTGCCGGACCTGAAGAGGCTGATCCGGTACGGGGCTTCTCCCCGGGCCTCGATTTACCTGAACCAGGTATCCCGGGCCTACGCCTTTCTCCGGGGCCGGGGATACGTGACGCCCCAGGACATCAAGATCATGGCCCCGGATATCTTGCGCCACCGCCTGATTCTTTCCTACGAAGCCGAAGCCGAGGAGCTGAATTCCGACGACGTGATCCGCAAACTCCTGGATAACATCGAAGTGCCCTAAGAAGCGCAAAGCGCATAGAGCATAGAGCAGAGCGCAAAGGGCAAAGAGTTCAAAGCTCAAAGTTGAAAGGTCAAAGGTGAAAGGTCAAAGGTGAAGGGTTAAAGGTAAAAAGCTAATCAAGAAGAAAGTAAAGAAAGAGTGAGAAGTAAGAAGTAAGAAAAAAAACTCAGATGGACTGGTTGAATAAAATCACCCGGTGGGGAAAAGAAGAACCGCCCGTCAGCCGGGAAGCCCGGGCGGTTCTGCCCGAGGACGTCTTAAGAAGAATCCGGGCGATTCATATCCGCACCAATTACCTGGCCAACGAGGTGATGGCGGGGGAATACGAAAGCGCTTTCCGAGGCCGGGGGATGGAGTTCGAGGAAGTCCGGGAATACTCGTTCGGCGATGATGTGCGGATGATCGACTGGAACGTTACCGCCCGGATGGGGCACCCCTACGTCAAGCTCTACCGCGAGGAACGGGAAATGACCATGATGCTCCTCGTGGATCTCTCCACCTCTCAGAAATTCGGGAGCGGACAGCGCCTGAAGAGCGAGCTGGCCGCCGAGCTGGCCGCGGTCCTGGCCTATACCGCGATCAAGAGCAACGACAAAGTCGGCCTGATCATTTTCACCGACCGGGTGGAAAAATTCATCCCGCCCAAGAAGGGGCGGGGACATGTCTGGAGGGTCATCCGCGAGATTCTTTCCTTTTCCCCGGTTCAGAAGGATACCCGGATCGAGGTGGCCCTGGATTATTTGAACCGGGTGGTGAACAAGCGATCCATCGCCTTCCTGGTTTCTGATTTTTTAACCGCCGGGTTTGAAAAATCCTTGAAAATCGCCAACCAGAAGCACGACCTGGTCGCCATTCATCTGTCCGATCCCCGGGAGGAAGCGATTCCCAAAATCGGCCTGGTGGAACTCGAGGACGCCGAGACCGGGGAGCGGGTGGTGATCGACACCTCCGACTTTATTTTCGAGCGTGATTTTGAAAGCTACGCCCGGAGGGTGGAAAAGGAAAGGGTAAATTTCTTCCGGTCCCTGGGGGTGGATCTGGTCCGGATCCGGACCGACCGGCCTTACACCGACACCCTGATCAGGTTTTTCCGGATGAGAGAGAAGAGAAGGTAGCCAGCAGTCAGAAAATGGCGGTGGTTAGGTTGCTAGGTGGTTTGAAAAACAAAGCAGCAGGTTGCAAGTGACAAGCAACCGGTGTCCGGTAGCCGCAGGCTTCAGCCTGCGAAAATCAGGCGGCCAGCAAAAAATAATTAATGGAACCGAAGAAAACGTATGGACCAAATGAATGAGGAGGCAGGGGGAAAATGCCAGCGAACGAGAAGATGAGTAGTAAAATTTCCACCACCATTCTGATCATCCTGGTTTTAGGATTTGTCGGACTGGGAACTCTACTCTGGCTCCGGCCCTCCGCGCCCGGGAAGGGGGGGATGAGCTCCAGTGATCGCCGGGAACTGGCGAGCCGGCTTCTGGGGGTGGGCCTTTCCGAAGAAGCCGCCGACCAGTATGAAATGTACCTGGATGGGGCCCGGCTGGGCCGGGAAGACCGGGCCAAGCTAGCTTTTTCCATCGGCAAGACCTATCAGGACCAGGGTAATCTTTCCCGCGCCATTTCCTGGTATTACCGGGCGGAGATCTTCGATCCCCATTCCTCCCTGAAAAGCGAGATCGGGTCGCGGGTGGTCGAGTGCCTGGAAAAACTGGGGAAATACCAGTCGGCCCAGTATGCTCTCGAGTCGCGGGCCGGGCTGGAAAAGAAGGAAGCGGGCGAAAAAAAGGGAGGCGCGGTTGTCGCCAGGATTGGCGGCCGGGAGGTCACCCTGGGGGAATTAAACGAGGCGCTGGATAAGATGCCGGAATGGGCGCGGAAAGATTTTGAGAAACCCGGAAAAAAGGCCGATTTCCTGAAACAGTATGTAGCCAACGAGCTGATGTTTGAAAAAGCCAAAAAACTTGGATACGACCGGGACCCGGAGATCCAGAAACAGCTGGATATGTTCAGGAAAGGGCTTTTGATTAACCGGGTGCTCGAGGGTGAAGTGCAGAATAAGGTCCAGGTTTCCGATCAGGATATCGATCTCTATTACCGGGCGAACAAGGAAAAGTACATGGAAAAGGATAAGAAAGACGAGAAGAAACCCGGCCGGCAGAGAAGCCTGGAGGAAGTGAAGGAACAGGTGAGGCAGGATCTCCTGCGGGAAAAACTGAACGAAAAGTTCAACGAGCTGGTCCAGACCATGCTGGCGGCGGAAAAAGTGGAATTACATCCGGAAGCCTTACAGCAGTAGCTGAAGAGAAAAAAATATGGTTGTTGGGTGGCTAGGTGGTTAGTGAAGAAATTGCGGAACAACGAGAATGTAGTGCGAGGCTTTAGCCTCGCTGAGTTGCGACCTTAAAAGGTCGCACTACGATTTCGATTGCAGAATGACCTAAATTTGAAATGAGGCATAAATTTAGATACCAATTAATTAGCGGGTTTGTGCTTTTTCTGATCTTGTCTTGTTCCTGCGGAAAGGGCGGGGAGAAGGGCCAGGCGGTTTCCGCTCCTTCCCGGGATCCGGTTGAAATCGCCTCAGGCGTGGACCGGGCGGTTGCCACCACCGGGGATATTGTCAATTACACCCTGACCCTGAACCGGGCTCCCGAGGTCCAGGCCAAGATTCCCGAGGTCGGACCCCGGATTACCGGGTTCCGGATCGTGGATATGGGATATAACCCGGAAAAGCGGGTGGAAGGAAGGATGGTCTCCAGCCGGTGGTATAAGCTCAGGGCCGACCTGGTTGGCTCATATATACTGCCGGACGTGGAGATTAATTACCAGGAGGGCGATACCCCCAAAAAGGCCGTCGCCGCCCCGGTTTACGTGGAGGTGGCTTCAGTCCTGGGACCGGCCGGCGAAGCCAAGGATATCCGCGATCTCAAGCCGATCATCCCTTATCCCGGGCGGCCTTTCTGGTTCTGGGCGGCGGTCATCGGCGGTCCAATATTACTGTTGCTCTTATGCTGGTATGCCTGGCGGAGGAGAAAACAGAGGGAAAGGGCTGTTCCGGAGCGGCCGGCTTGGGAACTGGCGCGGGAGGAGCTGCAAAGGCTCACGGAGCTCAAGCTTCTGGAGGCTGGTGAGGTGAAAAGCTTTTTCTTCCACCTTTCCGAGATCTTCCGGCGTTACCTGGAAAGGAGATTCAGATTCCCGGCCCTGGAGGCAACCCAGGAGGAGATTCACGGGTACCTGAAAAGCATGGAATGGATCGATGAAGAGCTGAAAAAAAGCGCCGAGGATTTCCTGAACGGGTCTGACCTGGTTAAATACGCAAAGTATGCACCTCCGGGTGATGAAATTGAGCTCAGGATGGGCCAGGCGGAAATGTTTATTGAAAAAACTATTCCAAATATTGAAAGTAAAAATATATAGTTATTACAGTAGGTTAATATCAATAGTTAATGTAATAGATTATTAAATATTTATTTCAAAATGTTTCGCTTTGAGGATCCAGAACTTCTTTTAATTATAATTCTCCCGGTTGTATTCCTGCTCCGCTATTTTTTCCTGAGCGGAAGCGGGGGAATAATTTTTTCATCCCTTTCCGGGGTCAAAAGCATCCGGCCATCCCGGTCGGTGCAAACCCGGCATATCGTCCCGGTCCTGATGGCCCTGGGGATGGCCTTTCTGGGCCTGGGC
>JAPLJI010000025.1 GCA_026388655.1 Pseudomonadota bacterium | reverse complement strand
TCCCGGCTTCGAACTTTCGGAAGTAGTGGACCGGGCGGCCCGAGGCTTTCCGGAGTCGGAGTCGCCGGATTTTAAGGCCGCCGAAGAGGCCCGGGTCGTCCTGCAATCATTTGTTTGTTCCGAAATATTTGCCGGGATCCGCGGGGCGAAAATCCTCGGAAAGGAAATCCCATTCACCATTCCCTGGGAAGACAAAGTCATGGAAGGGATCATCGATTTGATTTACGAACGGGACGGGGAAATAGTGGTGGCGGACTATAAAACCGATTCGGTCCAGGAAAGCGAGATTCCCGAAAGAGCGGAGAGATACCGCGTCCAACGCGAAGTTTATCTGGAGGCCGTCCGCCGGGGATTGGGGATCAAGAACCCGCGCTTCCAGCTGATTTTCCTCCGGCCAGCCAAGGGGATTTATCTTTAACCCGAAAAATGCAGTTAGTATTTTCGAATGCTTTGTAGTTGCCCGATTTATCGGGCGCTTTTTAAAACCGCCGATCCCCTCAGCGAAGGGACAAGTGAATCGGCTGACTACAAAAAAATCCGCCCGCGAAGGACGGAGGAACGGATCCAATCGCTTTTTTTGGGTTTTAATTATGATAAAATTCCACCTGTCCGGGGGAGGGGATGATGAATCCAAAAAATTCAGGCAAGAGCCGGCTGGTCTTAATCGACGGGGCGGGCGGCTATATCGGCGGCCACCTCGTGGAGGAATTCACCTGCTCGGGCTACCGGGTCCGGGCCACGGATCTCCCCGGGGCGGATTTTTCCATCGCGGAGAAAGCCGGGGCGGAGATTATCCCGGCCGACATCCTCAAAACCGCCGAGCTTAAGAAGGTGATGCAGGGAGTGGATTGGCTGGTTCACCCGGCCGCGGCCTTCGATCTCGGCCTGCCGCTCCAGGTTTTAATCAGGGTAAACGTGGACGGCACGGATAATGTATGCCGGGCGGCGGTGGAAGCCGGGGTGAAGAAGATGCTGCATTTCTCCACCGGCGGGGTTTACGGGAAGCCTAAATTCACCCCCACCACCGAGGAACATCCCCACCGCCCGATCGACGCCTATTCGCGGAGCAAGGAGATGGCCGAAAAGGTGATCCAGAAGTACGTGCGGGACCATGGGTTGCATGTCCTGCTCTTCCGTCCCACCGCGGTTTACGGGCCCCGTGGCCGGTACGTGGCCGGCACCTTCATGAGCCTGCCGTTTTTATTGAAAGAATTCGGGATCGAGAGGTTTCCCCTGATCCGGGGCGGCCAGCGTTTGAACATGGTCCACGTGGAGGATATCGCCCGGGCGGCGGTTTTCGTCCTGGAAAAGAACGATATCCCGTCGGGGGAGGCCTTCAACCTGGCGGATTCGGAAATCCAGACCGCCGAGGAATTTTTCACCACCTACCTGGAATCATACGGGATGTCCCCGCTCTTTCGCGTGCCTTACCCGAGGAGAACGGCGGACCTTCTCTTCACCGGTCTCTCCTACCTGCCTTCCCGCTCGCTTGATCCCCTCAACCGCTGGCTGACAAAAAAGTGGGATGAGTTGGTGAAAAAATATAACCTGGTCCCGGCCTTGAAGCCGAAAGTGGACCGCGATTCGTTTTACTATTTCATGGGCAACCACGCCTATGCCAATTCCAAGCTTTTAGCCCTGGGGTTCCAGTTGAAACATCCTTCCTTCCGGAAGGGATGGAGGGAGACGGTGAAATGGTACCAGGACAACCGCTGGCTGCCGCCAGTCTAAAAAATAAATTTTTTAGAATTGACGAATGACGATTGACGAGTGAAAAGCAAAGAAGGAATTAAATGAAATAATATTTCTTCTCTTCCAATTGTCAATCTACAATCGTCAATCGTAAATACCAAAGGGAGCAATCCTGGCAAAATGAAGCAGAACCTGTTTTTAGGAGTGAATGATGCCGAAGGGCTGTCAGGGAAAAATTCTCTGGGTTGATCTCTCGAATCGGAAAATCGAGGAATTGGAGCCGGGAGAAGAGACCTACCGAAATTACCTCGGGGGCTACGGACTGGGCGCCAGATTCGTGACCGAACGGATGCCGGCCGGCACCGATCCCCTGGGCGAAAAATCCGTTTTCGGGATGGCTTCCGGATTGCTCACCGGCACCGGGGCGCTTTTCAGCGGCAGGTACATGGTTTTCGGAAAATCCCCCCTGACCGGCGGGTGGGGCGACGCCAATGCCGGAGGATATTTCTCCGCGGAATTGAAAGGGACCGGTTATGACGCGGTCTTTTTCCAGGGGATTTCGGAATCCCCCGTCTATCTCTGGATTAACCAGGGGAAGGCCGAGTTGCGGGAGGCCCGGGAGCTTTGGGGCCGGGACATAGTTGAAACCGAGGAGTTAATCAAGAAAGAACTCGGGGACCCGAAGATCCGGGTGGCTTCCATCGGTCCGGCCGGTGAAAAACTCTCCCGGATCTCCGGCATAGTGAATGACAAGGGGAGGATTGCCGCCCGCTCCGGCCTGGGAGCGGTAATGGGTTCCAAGCGGTTGAAGGCAGTGGCGGTCCGGGGAGGGCAGAAGGTTTTACTCCAGGACCGGAAAGAAATTGCAGCCCTGAACCGGAAATTAATGGATAAATACGATGCGAAAGCCGATCCGGTAAAAGCCAAAAAAAATCTGCAGATGCTTCCCCAGTTTGGAATGGTGATGTACCGGTTCCTGTCTTTCTGGAACCAGCATTTTCCCGGGATCGACCGTTTGATCCGGAAGAACGAGATCACCCTCCGCGGTCTGATGAACCGGGCCAATGACAGCATCATGCCCGGGTTCGTCCCGAAGACGGGGTTTCAATTCATGAGCCAATTGGGAACCCCCGGTTTGACCGTTCCGCTTTCCCGCTTCGGGGATACGCCGGTAAAGAACTGGAAAGGGGTTATCGGAGAGGATTTCACCCTCGAAGAAGTCGACCGGCTCGGGGACAAAAAGGTGCTCTCCTACGAGCGGGAGAAGTTTCACTGCCAGAGCTGTCCGGTCGGCTGCGGCGGGATCGTGGATATCCGCTCGGGCCGCTTCCAGGGCCAGGAAGGGCACAAGCCGGAGTATGAAACCATCGCGGCTTTCGGCAACATGTGCCTGGTCTCGGACGTCGAGGCGGTGATCAATCTGAGCGAGCTTTGCAACCGGGCGGGAATAGACTCCATCTCCGCCGGCACCACCGTGGCCTTCGCCCTGGAATGCTTTGAGCGGGGGATTTTGACCGAGAAGGATTTCGAGGGGATCAAGCCTTCCTGGGGCGACGCCCGGGCGGTCGAGAAAATCCTGGAGAAAATCATCAACCGGGAAGGGATCGGCGAACTCCTGGCGGACGGGGTCAAGGTCGCGGCCGAAAAAATCGGCCGGGGCGCGGAGGAGTTCGCCGTGCACGCCGGAGGGCAGGAACTTCCCATGCACCATCCGCTCCTGGTTCCGTCCATGGGGGTGGCGTACCTGGTCGAGCCGACCCCGGGCCGTCACACCATTTCCAACCTGCAGTATCCCCGGCTGATGGATCTTCCCCGCAAATACCCGGAAGCCATGTCCCAGCCGTTAGCCCCTTCGTTTTCCCCGGCCCGGAAAATTCGCCGGACCGAAGGCAGGGTCCAGGCCACCGATTCGAAGTTTATGCAGGTGGCCAATTCC
>JAPLJI010000094.1 GCA_026388655.1 Pseudomonadota bacterium | reverse complement strand
TCGTCTTGAATATCTGGATCTACCAGAAGATCTGCTATAAGGCCTGCACCCGTTGCCGGCATTATGGCCGGGCCTGTCCCACCCTCGGGGGCAAGGCGGCAACCTGGCTCTGGTCCTCTCAGGAAGGAAAATTGGAGGGAAAAGAACGCAAGCTTGTCAGAACCCTCTGGGTCTTAATGGCGGTTGTCCCGGTGGCCGCCCTTTTGCTGACCCGCCGATACTTCCATCTGGCCGGGGTGATCGGATCAATCGCCGGGTTTCACCTGGCCCGGGCCCGGATCGGTTGCCGGAAATGCCGGAAAGGGGAAGAATGCCCTTTTTCGCGGATCAGTTCCAGATTTGTAACCGGCCCAGCCTCTCACCATCAACCCTGAGCGCATCTCAACCCCAAGACCAGCAAAGTTTGAAGGGCCTGCCCTGCCTGTCCCGAGTCTTATCGAGGGAAGCGAAGCCGAAGGGTTGATTTAAATCCCCTATTCAATAATATATTTACATCGATGAATTAATCTCATGGCCAAGATTGACGGATTTTTAAAAAAGATTTGCGAGATCGGGGCTTCAGACGTTCACCTGGTCTCCGGCTCCCCTCCCCTGATTCGTTATCTGGGTGACCTACAGCCGGTCAAGCTCCCCCCCCTGGACTGGAAAGTCGTCCAGGGCCTGATTTTCGAAATCCTCTCCCCGCAGCAGCAGAAAATATTTGTCGCCACCAACGACCTCGATTTCAGCTATGACCTCCCCGGCTTCGGCCGGTTCCGCGGCAATCTTTACCGTCAGCGCAAGGGCATTGACGCGGTTTTCCGCCGGATTCCCTCGGATCTTCCCCAGCTTGATCGGCTCGGGTTCCCCGAAAATGTTTTGCAACTGACCGGTCTTCACCAGGGCCTGGTCCTGATTACCGGGCCCACCCGCTCGGGGAAAACCACCACCATCGCGGCGATGGTTGACTATATCAACGCGCGCGACGCCCGGAACATCATCACGGTGGAAGACCCGATCGAGTTTGTCCATCCCCATAAAAAATCCCTGATCAACCAGAGGGAGGTGGGCCGGAGCGCCTTGACCTTTGCCGGGTCCCTTCGCGCCGCCCTCCGGGAAGATCCGGACGTGATCGTCGTCGGGGAAATGCGGGACCTGGAAACCATGCATCTCGCGGTAACCGCCGCCGAAACCGGCCACCTGGTGCTTTCCACGATGCAGACCGGCAGCGCCCACAAAACGGTTGACCGCATCATCGATTCCTTCATGCCCGAGCAGCAAAACCAGATCCGGATCATGCTGGCCGAATCCTTGAAAGGGATTATCTCCCAGCGCCTGCTGAAAACCTCCGACGCGAAAAGCCAGGTCCTGGCCTCGGAAATCCTGATCGGCTCCAACCCGCTGGCCAACATGATCCGGGAAAGAGCCACCTTCCAGATCCCCAACCTGATCCAGACCGGGAAGGAATGGGGCAACCGGACCCTGGACGATTCGATCGAGGAACTCCTGCAGAAAAAGCGGATCACCGCCCGGATGGCCCATTACTGGGCCAACAGCAAGGAGCGTTTCGACAGATATCTCTCCGCCGCGGACCAGCCCAAGGAGAAAGAAAACCGGGTGGGAGATGCTTAAACAATTGCGGAATGCGGATTGCGGATTGCGGAATGAAAACCAAACAAATTGACGATTGTAGATTGACGAATGACGATTGCGGATTTCAAATGCGGAATGAAAAACACAATATTGGAATTTCAAATATTTATTTCTCGCAGACTAAAGTCTGCGGCTACCTTTCACCTTTCACCCTTTACCTTTCACCTTACTGATCATGGCTGAAATTCCCCATCTGGATCAACTCCTTCATGAAATGACGTCGGTGGACGCCTCCGACCTCCATATCGTGGTCGGTCTGCCCCCGGTTTTCCGGGTCCATGGTGATCTCCACCCCACGCACCATCCCGTCCTCAACGCCCAGAACACCAAGGAATTGATCTTCGAAATCCTGAGCCAGGTTCACATCAAGGAACTGGAAGACAAGTTCGACGTGGACCTCGCCTACCAGCTCGGGGATACCGCCCGTTTCCGGGTAAATGTCCTGACCACCCAGCGCGGGATCCAGGCGGTGCTCCGGCGGATCCCGATCAAGCTCAAGACTCTCGACGAACTGCTGGTCCCGCCGGTGGTCAAATCTATCTGCGATTTTCGCCAGGGCCTGGTCCTGGTCACGGGTCCGACCGGCAGCGGTAAGTCCACCACCCTGGCCGCGGCGATCGATTATATCAACCGGCGCCGCGAGGTCCACATTATCACCATCGAGGACCCCCTCGAATTCGTCCACGACGATATCCGGGCCCATATCACCCACCGGGAGGTCCGGCTCCATACCGAGTCCTTCCGGGCCGCCCTCCGGGCCGCCGGCCGGCAGGATGCCGACGTGCTCCTGATCGGAGAGATGCGGGACCTGGAGTCCATGTCCCTGGCGATCTCGAGCGCGGAGCTCGGTCTTCTGGTCTTCGCCACCCTGCACACCAACAGCGCCCCCAAAAGCGTGGACCGGATCGTTGACGCCTTCCCCGCCGACCAGCAGCCCCACGTCCGGGCCATGCTTTCCGAATCCCTGAAGGCGGTGGTCGCCCAGCAGCTTTTAAAGCGCAAGGGGGGCAAGGGCCGGGTGGCGGCCTTCGAAGTCCTGGTCTCGTCCCCGGCCCTGGGAAACGTCATCCGGGAGGGCAAGTCCGAGCAGATCTACTCCCTGATGCAGACCGGCAAACAGCTGGGAATGCAAACCATGGACGAATCCCTGGGCAGCCTGGTAAAAAAGGGACTGGTGGATCCCAAGGAAGCCATTTTCGTCGCCCACGACAAGGAAACCTTCAAAAAACAGTATCTGGACAACAAAACCCCTACGTAAAATTTTCTACTATTTTTCTTGAATATGAGTATTGTTTATTAGAGGGTGTTCCAGTTTTTTCATCAAATCTTTTATATGGACTGCATCGGCGAGCCGATGCGTTGCATTAGTCCCTCCATTGTCGGGATAAACAAGCTAATGCACTCCATAAAAAAGAACGAGATTAGACCAGATCAAATATTTTCGTTTTTCCCTTTAATTTCATATAGTTAAATGGAAACTGGAAACACCCTCTATTAGATTTTTATCATTAGTCGTTTGATTCGGATCGCGAAATCCTGCCTTGCCCTCTCGGTGATTATTTTCGTCCTTTTCCCCGCTTTATCCCGGGCGGAAGCCCTGTTTGTTTTCTCCCCTCCTCCGTTTCTCCCCTCCTCCGAGTTTTTATCTTTCCAAAACTCCGTCAACTTTTCATCCGGGTCGTGTCTTTTCTCAAAATCCCCAGAATTTTTCTAATCTTTCTCTTCTTCATTCCGAATTCCGTTTATCCCGAGCTATATCGAGGGGCATTCCGCATTCCGACTTCGCCGACCTGACCTTCGAAGCCGGCTATTTTCCCGGGCGAAGGATGGGGGCTAAGTCGGACAAGTCCGCAATCGTCAATCGTCAATTGTCAATCGTCAATCCCCAAGATGCTTCCGATTGGATCAGCCGTTCCCTGTCCGAGGATCGCTGGCTGGCCCTGGACAAGCTGGCCCACCTGCTGGTGAGTTTCAGCCTCGTGGGCATCGGCTATGCCGTATTATCCGACCGGGGGCTCGGCTGGGACCGTAACCGGGCCCGGATTTTATCCGCGGGCGGGACCGCCCTGCTCGGGATCGCCAAGGAAATCAGGGATTATCGAAAAGGTGGAGGGTTCAGCCGGAAGGACCTGGCCACCGACGGCCTGGGAATCACCTTGGGAATATTATTTTACACGTTTTGATTAAATTGCGGATTTCGGATTGCCCTTCGACAAGGCTCAGGGTAAACGGAATGCGGAACAGGAAAAATTTACGATTGACGAATGTCCCTCGAAAGGTCCGGGGATAAAACGATTGACGATTTAGAAGATAGATTTGAGTTTCGGGGTTTAAGTTTGGAATTTGCCCCTCTGGGGTTCTCGTCCTGAGACCCATTCGGGGTCGAGGGAAGATTTGGTTGCTGGTTATAGTTTGGTCATTGGTGCTTGGTCATTGGTGCTTTTCTGATAAGTCCTTTGTTTCCGATATCCCGGCGGTAGCGCATGCCCTCAAAATTTATCCGGGCGCAGGCCTGGTAGGCTCGATCAATCGCCGCCCGCAGATCCTTCCCCCGGGCGGTCACCCCGAGGACCCGGCCGCCCGCGGTGACGATCTTTTTTCCCTCCCGGCGGGTCCCGGCGTGGAAGACCGAGACATCCTCCATCTGCCCCGCTTCCTCCAATCCGGTTATCTCTTTACCCTTGGCATAGCCGCCCGGATACCCCCCCGAGCACAAGACCACGCAAACCGCCGGCCGCGGATCCCACTTAACTTTCGCTTCCTTTAAATCTTCTTCCACCGCCTGGAGAAGAAGGGAAGCCAGATCGCTCTGCAAACGGAATAAAATCGGCTGGGTTTCGGGATCACCGAAACGGCAGTTATACTCGAGCACCCAGAATTCACCCCCCCGGATCATCAAGCCGGCATACAGGGCTCCCTGGTATTTCTGTCCCTCCCGGGCCGCCATCCCGCGGATAACCGGCTCCATCGCCTCGGCTAAAGCCCGGGCGCTCAAGCCTTCGTTCATTACCGGGGCGGGCGAGTAGGCGCCCATCCCGCCGGTATTGGGACCCCGATCCCCGTCGAAAACCGCCTTGTGGTCCTGGGAGGAAGCCATCGGGATAACGGTTTTTCCGTCCGTGATCCCGATATAACTGGCCTCTTCCCCGGTCAGGATCTCCTCCAGGATCACCCGGTCGCCGGCGCTCCCGAAAACCCTCTTCTCCATCGCTTCTTCCACGGGAATCCGGTTCCGGCTCATGAACTCCTTGGCGAAAACCTTGCTGCCCTCCAGGGCGGCGGCCTCGCGGGTGGGGCCGAATATCTTCAATCCTTTTTCCCGGAAGAGATCCACGATCCCCCCGACCAGGGGGGCCTCGGGACCGACCACGGTCAGCTCAATCCCCTCCTTTTGAGCGAAAGCCAGAAGGCCCTCGATATTTTCCGGGTTGATCTCCACGTTCCGGGCGCAGGACTCGGTCCCGGCGTTCCCGGGAGCGCAAAAGACCTGGTCCACCCGAGGGCTCTGGGAAAGCTTCCAGGCCAGGGTGTGTTCCCTTCCCCCTCCGCCAATGACGAGAATTTTCATGGCTTATTTAACCGTGGGAATGAAAGGTAGAAGGGTCTTCAGGTCCTCGTCCAGGAAGGTAATCCCGCCGCCGGCGTAAAACTGCCTCTGGTCGGATTTTTTGCTGACGAAATCGTAGTAGCCTCCCGATAGGTAAATATACTTGGAAAGCTGAAAACTGATCATGCCCTGGAGGACCGGGTTGTTATCCCGGGCAAAATCGAAGGCCTCCATCCCGACCGTCAAACGATCCTTCCACAAGCTGTAGTCCATCCCCACCCCGCCTTTGGATTCGATCAGGCCGCCGCGGAGGGTCAGGCCGTAAAACCGGCGGGCCATCTCCAGGCTATACTTCAATCCGCCCTCTTTTTGTTCGAAATATGTCACCGGCTGGGTTTGAGTCCCTCCGGTCGGCTGTTCGTATTTGGTGACCCGGTTGATATTTTTATAACTGGGATCGTCAATAATCTCGGCCAGGTAATACTTGTCCGCCTTGGTTTGGATCCGGACCGAGAAATGGCTCTTCACTTCCCCCCCATCCCCGATTAAATAATTACCCTGGTAACCGAGGAAAAACTTGATCCGCTCCACCGCCTCGGCCAGTTCCTGGAACTGCCCCGCCACCTGGTCGACCTTGTCGATCAAGCTGTCATCCTTCATCAGGCGGCCGACCGTCCCCCGGCCCGACTCGATATCCTTGGTGATCTTGGCGATCGAGCCCAGGGATTGATCCAGTTTCTTGGAGGCCTCCTGGACGCGTTTGATCGTATCCTGGATCCCCTCCCGGTTGTCGGTCACGATCGTGTCGAGATTTTTCGTGATCCGGTCGGCGCGTTCCAGGAGACCCGGCCCCTCCTCCCGGAGCTTGGCCACGGTTTCCTTGATGCCCTCGACAATTTCGTCAATGGATTTCTCGTTTTTCTTGGACATCTGCGCCAGGCTTTGGGAAGCGTCCCGAATGGACCGGATAATTTCCTTTAGATCCCTGGCGCTGCCCTCGTCGCCCAAGGCCTCGCGGAGACTCCCGGCCACCCGGCGGATGTCGGCCACCGTGGTCGAGAGGTCGTCCATCATATCCTCGAAATTCGGCGGGACCTCCCCGTAACCCAGGTCCTCTCCCGGCTTGACGATCGCGCCCTCCAGCTTGGGGGGAACGATTTCAATGTACTTGTCCCCGAGCAGGCCCTTGCTCCGCACCCGCACCCGAAGCCCCTTTTCCAGCTCCACCCCGGGGTAAATCCGGATCGAGACCCGGGCCTTTCCCCCCTCGGTCAGTTCCACGCTCTCGACCTTGCCGATTTCCACGCCGGCGATCCGGACGGCGGTTTCCCGGCTCAAACCCTGGGCGCTGTCGAAGGAGACAAAAAGGGAATAACCCCGGCTGGTTTTGAGCGACCAGCCTTCCAGTTTAAAAGAGGCGTAAACCGCGGCCGCGATGACGATAATCGCGAAAATCCCGACCCGCGCCTCCAATCCGAATTTCTTATCGTTCATACTTTGATCTTACCGTAATGGTGTAAAAGTTCAAAATCCACATCTAAAAAAGTCTCTGGTTTCTAGTCTCTGGTCTCTGGTTGCCAGACATCAGTTATTTATTTCTCGCGGACTAAAGTCCGCGGCTACCTTTTCCCTCCGACTTCGCTCCCCGCCGCTCCGCACGGGGCAAGCAGGGCAAGCTTTTCACTTTTCACTTTTTACTTTTCACTCTTTTATCTTGATCGGCCCTTTGCTGGTGCTGGCCAGGAACTGCCTGACCCGGGGGTCGGTCGAAGCCCGGAATCCCTCCGGCGTGGTGCATTCGATGATCTTTCCGTCCTCCATCATCGCCACCCGGTCCGCCAGCTTGAAGCAGGTTTTCAAACTGTGGGTGATGGCGATCCCGGTATGCCCCAGTCTCTGCTGGGTTTCCCGGATCAGGTCCTCGATCACGTCGGAGACAATCGGGTCCAGCCCGGTCGTGGGCTCGTCGTAAAGCACGATTTCCGGGTCCATGACCAGGGCCCGAGCCAGGGCCAGGCGCTTCCGCATTCCTCCGGAAAGTTCGGCGGGATATTTGGTCTCGATTTTAGGCAACCCCACCAACCGGAGTTTTTCCTGCACGATCCGGTGAATTTCCTCCGGGGCCAGCCGGGTATGCTCCCGGAGTGGAAAAGCGGTGTTCTCTTCCACGGTCATGGAATCGAAGAGAGCGGCGTTCTGGAAAAGCATGCCGAACCTTTTCAAAATCTGGTTCATTCTGACCTCTTTGGCCCTGGTCAGGTCCTCCCCTTCCAAGAGGACCTCACCCTCATCCGGTTTCAGGAGGCCGATGATATGCTTCAAGAAAACGCTCTTCCCGCAACCGGAAACCCCCAGGATCACCGTCATTTTCCCCCGCTCGATCTGGAGGTTTACCCCCTTCAAAACCTCCTGACTGCCGAAGGATTTATGCAGGTTGCGGATTTCGATTAATACATCCATGAGGTTAAGAAATAATCGCTGATCAGGACTGTTACCGAGGCCAACACCACCGCTTCGGTGGTGGCCTTACCCACCCCGGCCGATCCGCCGCCCGCCTGGTAACCCTTGTGACAGCTGACCAGGGTCAGGATCAGACCAAAAACCGAGGCCTTGATTAATCCGATGTAGAAATCATTGGCATCCACGGAATAAAGCGTCTCGGTGATAAAAACGTTCGGGCTCTGGCCCAGCATATGTACCGCGACCAGATAGCCACCCAGCGCCCCCATCAGGCTGAAAAACGCCGCCAGCAACGGCAGCATCAGCACCCCGGAAACTATCCGGGGGAGAACCAGATACTGGACGGGACTCACCGCCATGGTATGCAGGGCGTCAATCTGTTCGGTCACCCGCATGGTTCCGATCTCGGTGCACATGGCCGAACCCGCCCTTCCGGTGACCAGCAGGGCGGTTAAAACCGGCCCGAGCTCCCGGGTCAGGGACAAGACCGCGGATGGGCCGATCATGTATTCGAGGTCGAAAAGCCTCAGGGCGTAGGAGGTCTGCAGGGCGAATACCATCCCGGTGAACAATCCCGTCAAACCCACGATAAAGCTGGATTTCGTGCCGATGAACTCCATCTGTTGGAGAAAAATCACGCCACGGAAGGGGGCGCGGAAAAGCCAGTAAAGGGATTGAAAAAAGAGGAGGAAAATCCCTCCCCCCTCTTCCAAGGCCCGGAGGACCATCCGGCCGATGTACCTGAAAATTCTGAACATTTCAATTTTGAATTTTATTCCGAATCGCCGGAAAATAACAGGTGGGGGAAAAATCGGGATTGAATGGTTTGGTTTCCCGGTCCTCAAACCGTAATCAAGAATTTACACCCCCGGGACAAAAGGTTAAATTTATTAACAATGACCCGAGTTAAAATCCTGAAAATTTCCGCCCTGGTTTTGGGGGTGGTCTTGGTTGTCGTCTGGAATCTCCGGCATTACCGGCAGCCTTCATCCCCCCTTCCGGAACGGGAGGACCTGGTCTCCGTTCTTCCCGGAGCGACGCGGTTTGAATTACGCCTGGAGCCGGTTACCTATTACCAGGGGTTCTTCCCGGATGGCCGGCTGGCGGGGGTGGCTTTCGTCACCAGCCAGATTCCCCCCCGGGTCACGGGGTTTACCACGGAAATAAGCATCCTGGTCGGGATGACCCCGGCAGGGGTCATCTCCCGCCTTGAAGTTCTTCACCATCTGGAGACCCCTTCCTATTTCCGGATGGTCCTGGACTCTGACCTCCTGCCCTCTTTCCTGGGGGTTGACCTGAAATCCGGTTTCCCGGAATTGGACGCGGTGAGCGGGGCCACGATCAGTTCCCAGGCGATAATTCAAGACCTGAAAACCTCCGCCCGGGCGGTGGCCGAGAAGGTTTACGGTTATAAGGTTCCCGATTCCTCCGTTAATCCGAAAAGGAAATTCCCCTACCTCGAACCGTTTCTGGTGATTCTGCTTTTCCTTTCCGTTCCGGTTTCCCGAAGGCTATCCCGCTTCCGCTGGGCCCGGTTCCTTCCCTTTATCCTCGGCTTCTTCATCATCGGCCTCTACCTGAATTCCCCGCTCTCTCTCAATCACATCGTCAATCTCCTTTCTCTTCACCCGCCCGCTTTCGCCAACCAGCCCGGGCTTTTTACGCTCCTGTTCCTGACCTTGATCCTCTCCATCTTGATCGGAAATGTTTATTGTTCCGCCCTCTGCCCCTTTGGCGCCATCCTGGAGCTTGGAGCCCGGATCTTCCCGAAAAGAATCCAGGTCGAACCAGGAAACATAAAAAAAGCGGTGTATATCCGTTCTTTCCTGCTCCTCATCGTGATCCTCGGGATTTTTGGATTCGGACTGAATATCCTCGCCCACCTGGAGCCCTACCCTTATCTCTTCGCTCCGGCCAAATCCCCCCTCCTTTGGTTCTACATAACCCTGACCGTTCTCTTCTCCCTGGTTTTCCGAAGGTTCTGGTGCCGGATTCTCTGCCCCACCGGGGCTTTCCTGGATTTGATCGCCCGCCCGGGGAAAAAATCAGGAGTCGGGAGTCAGGAGTCTGGTGCTAACGATAAAACCTTAAACCTCTCCGAACCCGGCACTTCAGACGGAGGCGAAATCACTTGAAAAAGGGAAACCTGGCCTTCGTTCTGATGATCCTCACTCTTCTCTCCCTGGCCGGTCTGACGGTGCGTTATAACTACCAACTCACCCTGAACCTGCGGCCCAAAATGGCCCGGATTGACCCCGGGGTTCTGGCCCGGCAGCTCCAAAGCGGCAACCTCTCCTCGAGAAAAGCCGATTTTTTTCAGGCAGTCGGCCCGGAAAGCGGCCGGTTAAACAGCAATAACACCAAAATCCTGATCCAGGAAAGCAAACCGTCAAATGAAGTAAAAAAATGAAAGGCGGCTGGGAGCCGGTCACCGGTGACCGGGAAAAGAACCGTGATTTGAAATTTTCAGTCTAAATCATATATGTCCAAAATAAGGTTTTTAACTACGACGGAAAAAAACCATTGAGACTTGAATTTAAAAACCACGAACATGACCCCCTCACCCTTTCCCTCTCCCTCGAGGGGAGAGGGAAAGGGTGAGGGTGAAATTATTTATTTGGACAGCTATGAGTCTAAATCGCAGATGAAAAACGATATCGTTGAATGCCTGCTCTGTCCCCATCAGTGCCGCCTGGCCCCGGGAGAGCGGGGGGACTGCCGGGTCCGCTATAACCGGGAAGGCGAGCTTCAAACCCTGGTTTACGGCAAAGCCTGTTCCCTGAACCTGGACCCGATTGAA
>JAPLJI010000149.1 GCA_026388655.1 Pseudomonadota bacterium | reverse complement strand
GACCCCCTTCTCCGCGCACTGCTCGAGGGCGCCGGGCACGGATGCCGCCGGGATGAAGACGATGGCCAGGTCGATCGGGACGGGAATCTCGCGCAGGCTCGGGTAGCACTTTTGGTCCAGGATATAGCTTTCCTTCGGGTTGATCGGGTAAAAATCATCCCCGAAGGAAACCTTGAGGTTCTGGGCCAGGTGGTTGCCCGGCCGGAAAGCGTTGGACGAGGCCCCGAACTGGGCCACGGTCTTGGGTTCAAAAAATAATTTCATCTTGCTCTCTTCCTTTTGCGCTCTGCTCTATGCGCTCTGCTCTATGCGCTCGGCCCCTCACCTTTGTTCGGGGTAAACGCTTTGCCCTTTTTCTGCGCGGTATTTTTCCACCCCGCTACTTCCCCTCCCCTCCCGGGAAAAGATGAAAAGGAGGTGAGTAGCTTGGTATTTTTACCCCATTATTTCCCCTCCCCTCGTGGCCTCCGGTTCTGGAGAGCCTCTGGCTCGGAGAGGAGGGGATGAAGGGGAGGGGGTCATCTTTTTCTGGGCGGTATTTTTACAGCTTGGTCTGATTATTTCAAGTTTTCAGACGGCGGGTGGCTTATCGCGGATGGCGGAGAACGTATAGCAAACAGCGGATAGCTTATGACTTATAGCGGATGGCAAATAACTAATTTTGGGTTCTTTAGTTACTTGTTGCTCCGGTTTCCTGATTCCCACATCCTGATTTTCTGATAACCAGATTTTCTTCGTTTCCCGTTTATCGTTTCCCGCAAGGCTAAAGCCTTGCCCTCTCCGAGCCGGAGGCTACATTCTGGTTAATCTGGTTTGTTGGGTTTCTTTGGTTTAACCCGAGACCAGAAACCCGAAACCGTCTTTTACATTCGTCAATCGTCACTCGTCAATCGTCAATTGGTACATTCCGCATTCCTCAATATGAATTACGCAGGCTGAAGCCTGCGCCTACCTCTTTGCGCTATGCCCTTTGCTCCCTGCTACTTTTCACTTTTCACTTTTTACTTTTCACATTTCTTGATTCTCACCGTCCCCAGCCCAAACCCCTTCATTTTCACCGTGATCACATTTCCCTTCACCGAAAGTTTGTGGAGGTTTTCTTCCACCAAATTAGTTTCCTGGGCTTTGAGACAGGCAAGCACCGGGCAGGAAAGTTTCACCTCGGTATCCTTCCCCAGGATTTCCTGCAGTCTGACAATGTATCCATCACCGTCTTCGGCCATTTTGACCGCGACGATCCTGACATTGGACTGGTCCAGGCTGAAAAAGCTCTGTTCTCCGGGGAGTGTCCCTTGTGGATTGGGCTTTATTATCTTCGCTATTAACGGGTTGTTAACGGCCCATCCCGTATTGATTACCTCTGGCCGGTCCCAGCCGCCCGGATGGGAGGAGATGGAATAATTCCAGACCGCGGTGCCCGACTGCTCGAGCCAGAAATTGGTGTCCTGGTAATTATTCATTATCTCCGAGTAGATCCGGCTGTACGGCGGGTTATAAGGATAAAGGCCGGGGTCATATAAGAATTTCGGGTCCATCGAGCCGGCACTGCTTTGCATGTTGCTTTTCTTGGTGATCTCCCCGAATTCCAGCATCGGGGCCTCCACCGGAGACCAGACCACCCCGAAATCCTCCGTCCGGCTGTAAATGTCCACCCAGTTCCCGGCCGCGTAATACTTGGCGTACCCCGGGAGCTGCTGGTAATACGGAGACATCACCGCTCCCGGAATCTCCATCTTGATCTCGAAGTCCGCTACTGCCAGGGGGAAGGCGAAATAGTGCGCCTCCCCCGACCCGTTGCGGTAATTCATCACCAGGTTGGAAAGGTCTATCCTCTTGACCTGGTCGTACAACCCGATCTGCTGGATCACCTCGGTTCCCGGGTTCTCCGGGTGCCAGGCGGTGACCACCAGCGTCCCCGCCACCGGTCCGTTTTCGCCAGGCGTGACCACGGAGATGGTGGCGCCGGACATGTATCCGTTCGGATCAGAGTAATCCTGGTAACGATACAGATACTGGTTGAAGGCAACAGGCGCGCCCGCGTCCACCAGTTCCTTTTCCAGCTCTTTATCCCAAATGCTGACAATTCCTCCCCGGGCCGGGTCCACGGTCAGGCGGTAGAAACTGTTTTCGATGGTGTTCCCGTCTGTTTGCAGGGAGGTACTGAAATTCGGAGCCGTATTGGAAACCACCAACTGGAAAATCTTGTATCCCAGGGAAGGCACATTCCGGGCCGTGAAAATCAGCATCCCCGCGCCCGCCGAAACCGAGACCGCGTCTGGATAGAGGAACCCCGGCCCCAGGATCTGGAAGGGAACCTCTTCCCGGGTGACGGGATCCTTGATCCGGAAGGAGGTTGACCCGAAGGTGGTCCGGGCGAAGTTGGCCGGCAGGGAAACCCGCACGACATTGGTCTGGGTCACGGAAAGGGGATTGAAAACCACCAGGGCGTTGCTTTCAGTCTTGATCCGGGAGGAGATTTCGCCCAGGGCGTCATCCCGGGTTTTCGCGGTTTTTCCCCGGGCGTCGTTAAGCCACCCCACCCGGGTGTCCCAGATCTCCTGGTGCCTCTCGGAGGTGGGCGTGAAATCGCCCCAGGTATGCTCATCGAACCGCATCATCTCGTCGTAAGCCAGGGCGAGGTCCTCCCGGGGAGGGGAATACCCGTCGGAAATCATGGAGGCACAGGTGGAAAAAGACTCGGCGCCCGCGAGCGAGTGGTGAAGCTTTCGCACCTCCCCCTCCTCGTAAGCGGAGGTGATCACGCCGTCCGCCCACCAGTCGGGGCAGTCGCCGGAGAGAACGGGGATGTCCGGCCCGTATTTCTCCTCCACGTATTCGAAAAACCTGGAGCTGGTGCTGGAAACCAGGCGGGGAAAGGCCCAGTGCCGGTTCCATTCCTGGGTCAGGTTGGGCAGGTCGAGGCTGGGCTCGCCGTTATCCGTCTTGCTGTGCAGAATCTGAATGGCGTCATATGGGTATCCCTCGGTCTGGTACTGGGCGAGGTAGCCGGGTAGTGCCTTGAAGCTCCGCTCATAGCCCAGATCCATCCGGTTGATGATCCCGCCCTCGAGGTAAACCCATTCGTTGTAAGTCTCCCTGGACCTCCAGAAGAGAACCCGGCTTCCGTCCGGGGCTTCCCAGTAGTAAAGCCGGGGCGAATCCGTCGCGCCCAGGATATTCCCACCCCGGTAGAACAGGTTCGGGCCCACGGAGAAATATTTCACGCCCGACCCGGCCAAGACCTGGGGCAGGGCCCAGGTGTAGCCTGGGATGTCGTCAATCATGCCGGTTTTGGTTTCGATTTCGAAAATATCCCGCAATTTTTTGGAGGCATAGGTAATCCGGATGAGCTCTTCGGGCCCATTCAGGGTTGTCAGCTCGTTCATATAGGTTCCCGAGAGCTCGATCCGGCCATCCTGAAGGTACTTCTTCAGGGTCTTTTCCTTTTCCGGGTAATGCTCAAGGTAATCTTTGAGGGTGAAGGACGATTCGATCATCCAGCGGAACTTGGAATCCTCGGGGAAGTCATCGGACTCCTCAATAAAGTTAATAACCTCGTCTAGAATTTTTCTTTGCTTTTCCAACACCTCTTCCTGGGTCCCGGTATAGCCGATATCGAAATGCGACATCTGGACACCGTAGATCATCCAGTGCCTCTGGGGCTGCCATTGGAAAACCAGTTTTTCTTGGAAAATATCGTTAGATAAAAGTTTCAGGGTCAGGGAGGATTCCTTTTCCAGATCCGGGATCTTGATCCCGAACCGGCTCGAACCGGAAGGAAGGGAATCCAAAGATAATTTCACGGTCTTTCCCCGGGTTTCGATCTCAATCAAACCCGGCGCCGGGGAACCCAGGTTTTTGATCCCGACTTCAGCTATCTGGTAGAGCCCCCCTTTGTCTTCCAGGAAGAAAATGGTCGGGCTCACGGATTCGACTACGGTTAACGCCCCCGTTTCCGTTTCCCGGCTTACCGGCTGAATCTCGCCCAGGGTTTCCAGGGGGGTATTTTCCACGCCCAGGGACACGAGGTTATTGCCGCATCCCGAGAAGGAAAGGAACCAGATAATAATCGTGAAGAATAAAAATTGAGGTTTAATCATAGCTGTCCAAATTAGGAATTTCCCCCTCACCTTAATCCTCTCCCCCGAGGGGAGAGGGGAGGGTGAGGGGTTTGATTCAACGATCCTGAAATCGAAGTCTGACCCTAAACCAACCGTCTTTCTTTTTGGCTTTTTTTTCGTTAATTTCCTGGAGGAGTTAAAAGGAGTCTTCTTCCGTGGACAACAGCCAAAATAAATACCTGGTTTCGTTCTTCTTCCACCCGATAAATTGTCCGGTAATTGCCGACCAGGATCTCCCGATAATCCAAATCAGGGAATTCCGGGACCTTGCGGCCAAGGGCGGGAAATTCAGAAAGGTTGGAGACGGAGTTCTGAATATTTTCGACTTGAATCTGAGCGTATTTCGGGGAATCTAAAGCGATGAATTCGTAAATTTCATGCAGATCGTTAAGAGCCCGTTTAACCCATTTTATTTGAACCACTTAGATGTCTCCTTTACGACATCCTCATGGGCAACCAGCCGGCCTTCCCGGACATCTTTTTCGGCGGTTTCGAGCTTTTGCTTGAGGTAAAGGGTATAAATCAGCTCCTCAACATCAATTTTTTCCGGAAGACCTTTAATCATTTCGAGAATCTGATTTTTCTCGACAATCATTTCACACCCCCTTTATTTTCTCCTTTTGTAAATTTACCTTATCTTCCCAATTTTCTCAAATCGGCTTTTAGACTAAACGGATCAGCTTCCCAGTTTTCTTTCTTTTCTTTTCCGCGGTCGGCTGTCTGCGGTCAGCGGTCTTCCCAAGCCTTCCAGCTTTCTCGCTTTCTAGCGCTTTTTTTACGGGCGGGGAAGAGTCTGGGAAGTTAATTTGTCAATTATGTCCCCCAAATATTTCGGGATTTGGTTTTCAGCTCAAGGGTTTCCATTTTTTTGTTATCTAAGCTTCTTCAATATCTTCTCACTATCTTTTTTGCCGACAACCGCCAAAATTATTGCCTCTTTGTTAACGATCCGGTAGTAAGCCCGGAAATCCCCGCTTCTCAAGCGATAAAGAGGCGGGGAAAAACCGGTCAACTTTTTAATCCTGGTTTTGCCAAAAGGAAAGGGGGAAGTTTCCAGATATTTCTTTATATCCTTTGCAACCTGGAGGGCTTCATCAACCTCCAGCCTTTCGATCTCGCGCCGGGTGGCGGGGCTGAATACAACCTTAAATCTTTTTTCTTCCACGGCGCTTTTCCAATTTCTTGATCAGGGCTTCGGCGGATACCCCGCCCTGGATCTGATACTCGGCATAAGCTTCCTCGATTCGGGCCCGGAAGGCGGGATCATTCTCAACCAGGTAATCCGCCAGGTCATCCTCGGTGATATGGTGAAGGATGGCAGTGGGTTTTCCGTAGGAGGTAATAATAATGTCCCGCTTTTTCGATTCCTTCAGCAGGTCCATCGTGTAGTGCTTAAGCTCTTTCACGCCGGCGAAACGCATGTTCATCCTCCTTTATAAAGTTATACTTTAGTGTAACTCCAGTTCCCGGACCTGTCAAGACGAAAGTCCTGATAATCTCAAGTGAATTACCCTGCCCCACAGGGCTGGGCTTCAAATCCTACCTCGTTCACAACCTCCCCTCCCTCGACGGGAGCCGACCCCATCTTTTCCCCTCCCTCAGCTTGCCCCGTCAAGGGCGGGGACGGGAGGGGATCGTGGGGAGGGTGAACGGATATTTTATTGGGCGGGGGGACAACCATTGCGGATTTTAATTAGGACCATAACCGGTATCCTTAAAAAACAACGGAACTACCGGAACTACGTTAAAGTACCTTCCAAACAGCAAAGTAAAGACCTGACCCTAGAATTTCCCAGTATTGTTTGCTATTCAAGTAAAATTTTTGGAAATTAACCCTTCGACTTCCCTGATTAGAAGCCCGGGGTATGCTCAGGGTTGATCCTGAGCACCGTCGAAGTATCAATTTTTTAGTTTTGATCCGTGCTTGAAAAAAAGATGGATGATCCAGCCGATCAACCCCGCGGCCGCGATCACCAGCAGGATATGATGTTCGAACTGCTTGATGTCTTTAATAACGAGCTGAGCGATATTACCAAACAGGAAACCGAGGATGCTGATGACAACGGACCAAACCAGCACCGCCAAGATATTGAGAGGAATGAAAAGCCGGGCCGGCGTCCGGCTTAAACCAATGGCAAACGGGGTGATCGTCCTGGTCCCGTACAAAAAACGATAGGCCAGGATCACCAGGACCCGATATCTTTTCATCAATTTTTCCACTTTGTCCACCCGGGCCTGCCAGGAAGGACGCTTGGCCAAGATAGTCTGGCCGTGCCGGCGTCCGAGATAAAAATAGAGCTGGTCCCCGGAAAGCGATCCCGCGAACGCCGCCACGATCACCATGCTTAGATGGAGATATCCCTGGTGGGCGGCGAACCCCGCCATGATCAGGATGGTTTCCCCCTCCAGAAACGTTCCGAACAGAACGATGATATATCCAACGTAATTGTAATTTTCAATCAGCGTTTGCATCATTATTCCGTCATTCCGCACTTGA
>JAPLJI010000088.1 GCA_026388655.1 Pseudomonadota bacterium | reverse complement strand
AGGGCATGTCGACGAGAAATCTCACACCGCCAGTTCCACCGTCTCGTCTTCAGCAAGGCAGGCCGCGAAGCGAAGTGACTCATCAATGTCTTCCGCTTCGAGGTAAGGGTAAGCTTTCAGAATTGATTCCTTGGTCTCTCCTGAGGCTAGAAGTCCGAGAACCCTGGAAACCGGGAACCGAAGTCCTCGAATGCATGGTTTTCCGGTGCATAGATTCGGATCAACTGTAATTCGATGAAAGTTCATCATTATCCTCCCTGATCGGATTGTCGAGAATATTTTCAGATATATTATAACTAAAAAACTCAAAATCCCTAAATTTACCCGACCAAACAGCTGAATCTGCAATCGTCAATTCTTTTGAATTACGCAGCCTATTTATCCTGTAAGGAAAGGCTGCGGCTACCTCGCTGTGCGCTATGCTCTATGCTTTTTCCATTCTTCAATCGTTTTATCCCGAGTTATCACGAGGGACATTCGTCAATCGTCAATTCTTTTCAGCTGCACAAAGTGCCGAGGGGAACGGCAAAGATGCCTGGGCCCAGAGGGACAACCTCAGAGCCGGAATAACCGAGGATTCCGGCGATGCATTTCGGGCATTTCTGCCGGAATAGTTCGAGGCCTTTCCAATCCTGATGGTTGATCTTGCTCGCCCACTTGATTTCTATGGCCAGGACTTTATGGCCCGCTTCAATAATAAAATCCACCTCCGCGGTGCGCCGCACCCGCCAGTAGAATAATCCGGCATCGGGAACGTGCGCGCCCAGAATGGAAATCAGGTTCTGATTTACGTAAGTCTCGAGTAACGGGCCTCTTAACGGCTCTTCCCCGCCCGGGGACAATTCATCAACCCCGCATAAAAACGCGGCCAGGCCGCTATCGACCATATGAATTTTGGGCGATTTAACCAATCTTTTTGTCCGGCTGGAATGATACGGGGGAAGGCGGCTGATTACGCACGAGGTTTCTAAAAGAGATAGATATCGTCCGGTGGTTACGGCGCTAAGCTTGGCATCCCGTCCGATCTCGCTCTGATTGAGAATCTGCGCGGTTCGCAATGCCGCCAGGCGGAGCAGAGTTCGGAAAGCGCCGAGATCCGCGACCTGGGAGAGTTCCCGGACATCGCGCTGTAAATAGGTTTGTTCATAAGCCCGAAACCAATCCCAGTATGCCCTTCCCCCCGCCAATACCGCCGGAGGAAAACCCCCGCGCAGAATCTGCTCCGCGGAGATTCGGGTCGGACGCTCCCGGGCCGCCTCCAGGGGTGTGACCCCGGAAAAGACCAGGCCGACAAACGGCTCCCGGCTCGTAGCCCGGTTAATTTCGCGGGCCGAAAACGGCATGAGATCAAAATAAGCCGCCCGCCCCGCCAGGCTATCGCCCAGGTTCTTCAACAGGAGAAAGTTGGCGGATCCGCTTAAAAGAAACTGCCCGGGAACCCTTTTCCGGTCCACCTTCTTCTTTATCGCTAAAAATATTTCGGGAGCGCGCTGGGCTTCGTCAATGGTGATCTGACCGGCGGCCGACAGCAGAGACTCGGGCTCATTTTTCGCGGTGTTCAGGAAATTAAGATCGTCCAGGGTTATATATTCCCTCCCGGACAAGGACGGCTCTTCCCGGATCATCGTGCTTTTCCCCGACTGCCGGGGGCCGGAAACCACCACTACCGGGAATATTTTTAAAGCCCGGCTAATCGCTTTGATCAATTCTCGCGGGTAATATTTACCATTTACCATGGTCAATTTGTAACATTAAATGTTATAAAATGCAATACATAAAACCAAGGGTCCAAGGGGCCCAGGGGGAATGTAGGGCAAGGCTTCAGCCTTGCGAATAGTTTCGAGTTAAAAAGAATTTACGATTGACGATTTACGACTGACGATTGGAAAATCAGTTTAAGGTTTAAAGTTCAAAGAAAAGAATTCTAGCAGAAAAAAACGTCATTCCCGCGCAAGCGGGAATCCAGTCTCTAAATCTGGATCACCGCTTTCGCGGGGATGACATAAAAAGAGAAGTGGATTCCAGCTGGAGTTTATCCCGAGCCCTTAAATGAGATTGCTTCGCTTAGCTCGCAATGACGAACGCGGGACTTGTTTTGCTTGAAAACAAGGCTTCCCTCGGCCACAATGCCTCGGGATCTAATCGACCCTTCGACTACGCTCAGGGTTGATACTGAGCGGGTCCTTTTTCCCTTCAGGGTTAAGCCCTTCAGGATGAACCCCGCCCTAAAGGCTATGGTTTTGGCACCGTTGAAGTATCAAAAAGCCTTGTCTTACGGTTCATTTGGTTTTGATTCGTCATTTCTTCTTTGGTTTTCACTCGTCAATCTACAATCGTCAATTGTCAATTTTCATCTTCACTTGGACCTTAGAACCCTGGAACCCTATTTTTTTATTCTTACCCTGGAACCCTTGGCCCCTGGGACCCTATTCTATTTTGTATTTCTTGATCTTCTTAATGAGGGTGGAACGGTGGATTTTTAATATCCTGGCGGCCTGGGAATGGTTGCCCTTGCGGGTCTTAAGAACATTTTGAATATGGGCTTTTTCCGAGTCTTCCAAAGACAAATCGGCGTTTCCGGGAGTGAGTTCCCGCCGGCCGCCCTGTCCTTTTCTCATATCTTCCGGCAGGTGATAGGGTTGGATTACACTGCCATCGCAAATAAGCACTGCCCTTTCAATAACATTTCTCAGTTCCCGGATATTCCCCGGCCAGGAGTAGTAATATAAAACACCTTCCGCCTCGTTGGAAAAACCCAAGATATTCCGCCCCAGGGACCGTTTGAATTCCTCCAGCATGATCCGGGCCAGGGGCATGATATCTTCCCGCCTCTCCCGGAGCGGCGGAAGCCGGAGCGGCATCACCTTCAGGCGGTAATAAAGATCCTCGCGGAATTTATTCTCCTTGACCGCTCTTTCCAAATCGATGTTGCTGGTGGCCATGATCCTGACATCCGCGTTGATATTTACCACCCCCCCGAGCCGCCGGAAGGATTTTTCCTCGATGACCTTGAGGAGCTTGGCCTGGACGGAAGGTGAAAGGTCCCCGATCTCGTCCAGAAAAACGCTTCCCCCGGCGGCCACTTCCAGGAGACCGCGCTTCTGGGTCCGGGCGTCGGTGAAGGCCCCGGCCTCGTGGCCGAAAAGCTCGGATTCCAGCAGGTTCTCGCTCAGGCCCGCGCAGTTGAGGTCCACGAAGGCCTTTTCCCGCCGATCGCTTAAATCGTGGATAATCCGGGCGATCATCCCTTTCCCGGTTCCCGTTTCCCCCAGGATCAAAACGTTCACGGATGATTTTTCCGAAAGCAGGCGGATGCCCTGGTAAACCTTCTCGGGCTGGCGGAGTTTATTATACGTTTCCAAGCCTTCCATCTTGGAAAGCTTTTCCCGGAGATACTGCGCTTCCATCCACCGGGCGTAATTTTCCAGGCATTTATTCACGATCACGGACAGGGAAGCCAGCTCGATCGGCTTGAGGACGAAATTGTCCGCCTTCAGCTTGATCGCCTCGACCGCGGTCCTCACATCCCCGTAGGCGGTAATAATTATCACCACCAGGCCCGGAGAAATGGCCTTGATTTTCGATAGAACCTCGAGCCCGGGCATATCGGGGAGCTTGAGATCCAGAAGCACGACGTCCACCGGCCGGCTCCGGCAGATCTCGATGCCGCTTTTTCCGTCGGCGGCGGTTTCGACGTTGAACCCCTGGGAGATGAAATAAGTCTTCAGGTTCCGGCGGATGGAATCCTCGTCGTCAATGATCAAAATAGAATTGATCATGATATAAATTGACGATTGACGATTGACGATTGACGATTCAATATCAACCCCAACAAATTAAATAATGACGATTTACAATTTACGATTGACGATTCAATGAACATTTTTATCAAACCTACATAAGAATTTACGATTGCAGATTGACGAATAACGATTAAATTCATGGGCCTTTTCGTGCGGTTCGAATTGAAGCGACAACGATAGCCAATATCTCCTCCGCTTCTTTCATTATAACTTTTAACTCCGATTTGTCTTTGATTCCAGCTTCTTCCAGCAACTCCATCCAATACATCGATTCATCGGCTTCCTCTTCGACAACTTTCATTTTCGAGATAAAATCAGATCGTGACCTCGCCCTGCATGCCGCTCTATAATTGGCACCGACCGAAGTCCCAGACCGTAGCAATTGTCTTCCAATCACATCAGCCGCCCGCTTCTGAGGCAAGCTATCCGTCAACTGGATAACGGCAAGTCCAAACCTCTTAGTTCTCTTCTTAAATTCTTCCGATTTCATAATTTTTCCTTCACTCAATCAAGTCGTCATTTTTCCCTGTTTTTTATTCGTCAATCGTCATTTCTTTTTCATTAGTCAATTCTTTTTTTGGTTTTCACTCGTCAATCGTCATTCGTCAATTCTTCTTTGGTTTTCACTCGTCTCTCGTTTTATCCCGAGTTATCACGAGGGACATTCGTCAATCGTCAATTCTTCTTCAATTCTTCTTTGGTTTTCACTCGTCACTCGTTTTATCCCGAGTTATCACGAGGGACATTCGTCAATCGTCAATTCTTCTTCAATTCTTCTTTGGTTTTCACTCGTCAATCGTCATTCGTCAATCGTCAATTACTTTATCGGAAGTTCCACGATAAAATTCGCTCCTTTTCCCGGCTCGGATTCGACCCGGATATCGCCGCCGTGATCTAATATGATCCGCCTGGAGATCGCGAGGCCCATTCCGTAGCTCCCCTTCTTGGTGGTGAAGAAAATCTCGAAAATCTTTTCCTTCATCTCCTTCAATATCCCCGGCCCCCGGTCTTTCATCGAGATAGTCAGAGTTTTTCTATCGTTATCAACCCTGGCTTCGATCTCGATGACATCCCCTTTCCTTGAAACCTCGATGGCGTTCTGCAAAAGGTTGATGAATACCTGGATCATCTCGCCCTTTTCCGCCATCACCTCAGGCAAGCCCGGGGGCATTTTCATTTCCGCCCTGATTCCTTGAACCTGTAGCAGCCCCGAATTCAGGGCGACGACCTCCTCTACGACCTCCCGCATGTTGACGGGGGCTAAGGCAAGCTCATCCAGGGCGCGGCGGCGGCCGTAATTCAGAAGCTGTCTGACCAGGTAATCCATCCGAACGGTTTCCCTCAAAATAATTTCCAGGGTTTCTCTCTGAGCGCCCTCCAGCTTCAGGTGGTCTTGCAGGATCTCGATCCCGCTGGAAATCGCGAAGAGCGGGTTCTTGATCTCGTGGGCGATACTGCCGGCGATTTCCCCGATCACGGCCATTTTCTCCACGTTCCGGAGTTTCTTTTGCAGTTTTAATTCTTCCGTAATGTCACGCAGAACATGAACGATCGAAACCACATTTTTATCGTCATCCAGCAAGGGAATTGAACCGGCATCAAAATGCCGGTTTAAATTCTTTTCAAAGAAATTGCTGAAGCATTCTGTCTTCCCGGTCACGGCCTTTTGATGGGGGCAGTGCTCGGGAGGGGCCTCGGTCCCGTGAATCAGCCGGTAGCACGGCTGGCCTATTATCTCCCGGAAAGTCAGATTAAGCATTTTACATACGGACTTATTGACCCTCAGAATTTTATTCTTCGAATCTAAAAGCATCACCAGCTCCGGCATGGCGTCCAGGGTCGTTCGCCATTCGCTGGCGGCGCGGCGGATCATCTCCTGCATCTTCCGGCGCTCGGTGATGTCGCGGGAAAAAACAAAAAGCTGACCGCCGCTGGAATCCATGTAGTTAACGCTGATTTCGACATCAATAATTTTTCCATCTTGGCAACGGTGCCTGGTTTCGAAAAGATCCCCTCCCGTTTTCACTATTCTTTTAATGTGGGCGGCGGTTTCTTCCGACCTCTCTGCCGCTTCAATATCCGAAACATTCATTTTCAGTATTTCGTCCCGGTTGTAACCCAGCATCCGGCAGAGCGCATCATTCACATTCGAAAAGCGTCCCCGCAAGTCCGTGATCCAAAATCCATCCCTGGAGGTACCGATAATGGTCTTATATCTCGCTTCGCTTTCCCGTAACGATTTCTCCGCCCGTTTGCGCTCGGTGATGTCCATGGTGTACCCGCCAAGATAGCGTGGTTTTCCCTCGATTTGGATTGGGAATTTAGTTGTTGAATAGAATCGACCGTTGAGTTCTTCTTCAGCAGTGACCTCTTTGCCTTCCTTCAAAATTCGAATATCGTCTGCGACCATGCTCTTCGCAAGCTCGGATGGAAAGAGGTCCTCCATGTTCTTGCCAAGCAATTCGGCTATCGGTCTTCCCAGCATAGTCTCAAAGTTACGGCTCAGTCTTAATGCGCGGATATTCTCATCTTTGAAGAAGATATAAATTGGGCTGTGTTCCATGAAATTTTTGAAGATTCCTTCGCTCTCCCGCAGCGCTTCCTCCGCCCGCTTGCGCTCGGTGATGTCCCCGGTAACCCCTCGGAATCCGATGAGCCGCCCTTCCTTGTCTTTCACCTCGATAGCGCGAATCTCGAGGATGAGCTGATGGCCGTCGCGGTGATTGGCCAGAACTTCAAATACGTTGATCTGTTTATTTTTCTGCCTATGCGAGACGAAAATATCCTCAAGAATTGGGGCGAATATGTAAGAGGTGAAAGAGAATATCGGTTTCCCGACCATTTCTTCCGGCGCGTAACCGAGAACGTCGAGAGACCGCGGGCTGACATAGGTAAAAATCCCTCCCGGATTTATCTCCCAAACCACATCGGGGGAGGTTTCGATCAAATTTCGGAATTTGACTTCATTCTCCCGCAATTCTTCTTCCATCCGCTTGCGCTCGGTGATGTCGCGGATCGAGACCACGATCATCCGCTTGCCTCCCACCCGGGCCCCGGACATTGAAAGCTCGCCGTCGAACGGCGTCCCGTCCTTCCGGCGGAAAGTGAATTCCGTGCGCCGGCCGATATGGCCGCAACGCCCGATGCCTTTTTTCAAAAATCTTTCCAGCCTTTTATGGTGGACCTCGGAAGCATCCTCCCGGAGCAATACCCTGACCGGCTGGAATAGAATCTCATCCAGTCCGTATTGGAACAATTCTTCCGCGGCCGGGTTGAAAAGAGAGATATTACCCGCTTCATCGATGGCGATGATCGCGTCCAGGCTGGCTTCGACCACCAGGGCGAGCTGCTCCTTGGTGGCTTTCATTACCTGCCGGGTGAACCGGTGATAAACGTTCTCCAGGACGTTCCATTTCCCATCCCGCCGGATCAGGGTGAAATGATGGTTGTTCACCACGTCAACCATGTCCAGGGCCTCGCATTTACTCAGGCGATAACTGCAAACCACGATCATCCGCAGGTTTCCGATGATCTTGTTGATCTCTTCTTCATATTCGATGAAATTCTTCCAGTCTTTTCTCCCGAGCCAGGCCAGGTTGCCCTCCACCCTCATCCCCTCGTAACCCTGGGCCAGGGCCTTCTCCAGTTTATCGACCCAGCCTTTTAAAACCCTTTTGAGCTTGAAGCCGTCATCCTTCAGATACCATTGGGTATGGGGGACGATCTCGATCTGGCCTTTCTTCAAGTAGCGGTCGAACCCCGGGACTGCCTTTTTCATGGCTTTTTCCGCCTCCGCCTTCGAGAACGGGCTGGAAGTCACCCACAGGCAGAATTCATTGTTTTTCAAACCGGCCTTGAAGTAAGGAACCAGGACATCGGTCAGGTCCCGCGCGGTTTCATAAAACTGGCAGAGGTGGGTGCCCCAGGGGATATTTCCGACTATGTCTATCCCGGATTTTCTCATTTTCTTTTTCCCGGACTGAATGTTATAGATATTTTTATTCATTGTATTCTGAACGAATAATTTATCAATCAAAAAGATGTGGAGGGGTGGGTCTTTTCCACCCCTCCTCCTTTCCGGGGCCGAATCTTCATCGGCGATCCAATGATTGCGTAGTTGCCCGATTTATCGGGCTGCGAAAATATCTTCACCAACAGAGCCTCATAAATGAGGCAACTACAAAATGACCTAAAATATCAACCTTTGAACACCTTCTTTATCCTGAAAAAGAGGGAGCCGGCTGAACGGCTCCCACTCGAAAGAAACATTATGAGTTGTAACCCGATCAACGCATTAACTCGGCTCGGCGACCGTGATCTGGATCGATCCGGAATCGGCCCCGCCTTTGCCGTCGTTCGCGATCACCTCGATGGTGTAGGTGCCGGGGGTATCCGGAGCGGTCCATTCAGCCATACTCCCCTGGGAGAGGGAGAGCATCCCGTTGTCAGCCCGCCAGTAATAGGCAAGGTTGTCCTGGTCGGGATCGCTGGCTCCAACCTGGATCCGGACCGAAGCGCCCGGGGCCACCTGGCCCTCTTCGACCAAGGCAATCGAGTCGATCTGGGGCGGGAGGTTGTTGGCTCTCAAATCCGGGAGCTCCTTCACCATCCCCTCGGCCTCGGAAACCTCAACCAGGAGATAGTCTCTCTCGGTGCCGTTTTCATCCACGAATTTGGTCAGCTCCTGGCTGGAAAACCTGAGCTGGTATTCCCCAGGGCTCACGAAGGTAATCTGATAGCGCCCCTCCGCGTCTACTGAGCGGTGCAGTCCGATGGTCCATCCATTCGGGTTCGCGAGATACACAACCGTCGCATATCTTTCCCCGAAGATGTCCACCCCGGAAAGCGGGGTTTCCCCGTCCCGAAAGAAAATCCGGCCGGTCAAGGTCACGAAGGTCTGGTCCACTAGGGGAATCATCTGGATCGTCTGATCCAGGATCAGGATTTCGCCGTGTTCGATCTCCAACCCGGTCACCACCGCTTCCTGGAAACCGGGGGCGATAGCATGGAGGGTGAATTTCCCGGGTACCGTCCCTAATATGACGAATTCGCCGTTGATATTATTCATTATGCTCAACCCGGAACGCACGCCGCACTCGCTCTGCGCGTAGACCCGGGCATTTTCCATTGGCTCTCCGGTGACGGCGTTCACTACCCGTCCCTGGATCATCCCCAAGACATCGAGTTTGCACTGGATCTGGTATCCGGAGGTTTTCCAGGCGCCATCGCTCATCACAAAGTTGATTTTCAGTATTCCGATCATTACTTTATTAAGGTTATCCCCTTCCGCGTAAATGAATTCGTAACTGATCACCCCCGTGGGAGGATCGTTGCTGAAATCCGCTTCGTTCCCCACTTCACTGATCCAGAAAGTGACCTCGGATGTTTCGGTCTCGTCATTTCCCCACTGCCCGGTATCGCCTTCAACTGCTTGGATCATCGGCCTATAACCGGCGGCTTGGGCAACGAGGGCGTTTTCATCCGCGCAGGTCCCGGCCATGGCCTCGTCCGCGATGATACTTTGGAGCTCCGCTTGGGGGGGAGCGACCGCTTTTAAATCCTGAACCGGGGAACCACCGCCGCAGCCGATCACGCTGATCCCGAACAGGACCGCCGCTACGAAGAATTCTTTCAGGGTTTTCACTTTTCCTTCCCCTTTTTTGGTTTGTAGCTTTTTTATTCTTTTAACCGATTTCGCTTCCGCTTTGTTAAAAATGCATGAACCGTGCCACGGTTTGGGGAAAGGGCGGTATTCTCGTGATCACCGACGGTGTTTATGATTTTTTCCCTTCGAACGCAGAGTTTTTCAAGGCTCGGAATTTCAGGTTCTTTCGAACCCACCGGGTCAGAAATAACCAAACCATAAAACAGTTTCGAGTTTCGAGTTGAAAAGGCAGGGGCCAATGGTAGCCCAGGCTTCAGCCTGCGTGTTTCAGGTTCAAAATTTAAAGTTTCAAGTTAAAAAAAGGGGCGGCCTTCCACGGCCGCCCAAAAAAGGGAGCCCGCGGAGGGGCTCCCCTACGCAAGGCTGAAGCCTTGCCCTACATTTTAAAACTAGAAACCAGAGATTCTATGGACTCTATGTTTTTTTGCTCTCTACGCTTTGCCCTGTGCCCTGTGCCCTTTGCCCTATGCCCTTTGTCAATGCACGGGTTTGGGGGATTCCGCCGGTTTCCGGCAACTCGAACAAACGAAATTTCCCCGGAGCTCGCGGTTCCCGTTTTCCCCCTTGACGGTCAGGTCCAGAACCATGGGCTTTCCGCAATCGGCGCAGCGATAATCCTGGTCGATACCCAGGCTCTGGGCCAGGCTGGGGGCGTCGAGAACGGTCTCGATGATTTCGA
>JAPLJI010000059.1 GCA_026388655.1 Pseudomonadota bacterium | reverse complement strand
CGACGGGGTCAATCTCCGGGTTTTGGACCTGACCTTCCCGGGGGCTATCACCGAGGTCACCCGCATCGCGATTACCGGGGATAACGACCGGATTTTTTCCACGGTGAAGGCGTTTGAAAACTTTGCCGTGCTGGGAGCGGGGATCGAATCTTTAAAGGCGGGCCTGGCGATCGTCGACATTTCCAATCCCAGGTCATTAAATATGCTCGGCTTGGAACCAGATTACATTATTGCGAAACTGGAAGCTTTTAAAGATGAGAATTCCGGCTATTATTACATTTACACCCTGGATGGCGAGGTCCAGTTTTCCGTTTTTCAGGTGTCCGGCCTGGATTAAAATTTCAAACATTACAAATCTATCATAATCGGTTTAAGTATTTAATTTAATTGAAATATTTATTAAATATTGACAAAAATGATTAATATAGTTATGTTTAAAAAATGAGAATTTCAACCAAGGGTCGATATGGGCTTAGAGCCTGCCTCGAATTGGCAAGCCGATTCGGGGAAAAGGCGATACAGACCTCTAAAATCGCCAAAGCCAGGGACATCCCGGAAAAATACCTGGCACAAATAGTTCATAACCTGAAAAAAGCCGGCCTGGTGAAAAGCTCCCGCGGGGCCAGGGGCGGATATACACTGGCTCGTTCCCCGTCTGATATCCATGTGGGGGAGGTGGTCGAGGCCCTGGAAGGCTCCCTTTCACCGGTGGAATGCGTGGAGAAGCCGGGTTCCTGCGCGCGGGTCCCGGTCTGCGCCACCCGGGCCCTCTGGTGCCAGCTCAGCGATTCCATCAATAAGACCTTGAATTCGGTCACGCTGGAAGATCTGATCAAAATTGAGAAGGAAGGGAAAAGCCCGGAGCAAATGTATTACATATGACAGGTAGCGAGTAGCAAGAAAAAAAGGCAAAGGTTAGGGTTACGAAGCCCGGGTCGTCTATGGGCTACGTCGGTCGGCTAAAAATCCGTAGCCGAACAACGTTTCCGAAACGGGCTGCGTAACCGAAGGACGATAGACGAAAACCGATGGTAGCCGCAAGTTTTAGCTTGCGTAATAGAAGCGAGCAGGAGAATAAAAATGAAATATAAAGGGATTGAGATTAAAGATATCTATCGCGGCATCGCCCGGGATTCCACCGAGCTGATTGGAAATACCCCGCTCGTCCGCCTTAACCGGGTTACCCTGGGAGTGGGAGCGGAGGTGGCGGCCAAGCTCGAATCCTTTAATCCCCTGGGCAGCATCAAGGACCGGATCGGGGTGGCGATGATCCTGGATGCCGAGGAAAAGGGCTTGCTCAAGCAGGATACCGTGGTCATCGAGCCGACCAGCGGCAACACCGGGATCGCCCTGGCTTTTGTCTGCGCCGCCCGGGGCTACCACCTGATCCTGACCATGCCCGAAACCATGAGCATGGAGCGGAGAAAACTCCTCAAGATCCTGGGGGCGGAGATGGTCCTGACCCCGGGCCTGGAAGGGATGACCGGGGCGGTGAAAAAGGCCGAGGAATTGAAAAAAGAGATCCCGAATTCCTATCTACCGATGCAATTTAAAAATCCGGCCAATCCCGAAATCCACCGACTGACTACGGCCGAGGAAATCTGGAGGGATACGGAGGGACGGGTGGAGATCGTGGTCGCCGGGGTAGGAACCGGGGGAACGATCACCGGGATCGCCGAGGCGCTCAAGGAAAGGAAACCTTCCCTGCGCGCGGTGGCCGTGGAACCGGAGACCTCGCCGGTGCTCTCCGGCGGGAAAGCAGGCCCCCACCGGATCCAGGGGATCGGGGCCGGATTTGTCCCCGAGGTCTTCCGCGCCGACCTGATTGACGAGGTGATCAAGGTGAAAAACGAGGACGCGGAGGAACTGGCGCGGAGGCTGGCCCGGGAGGAAGGGATCCTGGCGGGGATATCATCCGGGGCCGCCGCCTGGGCGGCGCTCGAAGTGGGACGGAGGCCGGAGAATCGGGGCAGACTGATTGTGGTGATTCTGCCCGATACCGGGGAACGTTATCTTTCTACCGCCCTTTTCGGGGTGGTTGGTTAGGGAAAGGTCTCAGCATGTTAACTCTGATTCGGGAAGATATTCAGGCGGCGCGGGCCAAGGACCCGGCCGCCCGGGGCTGGCTGGAGATCGTGATTTGCTATCCCGGCCTCCAGGCGATCTGGATTTACCGGGTAGCCCACTGGCTCTGGGAAAGGGGCTTGAAGTTCTCGGCCCGGGTGCTTTCCCATCTCGGCCGGTTTCTGACCGGGGTGGAGATTCATCCGGCGGCGGAGATCGGGCGCCGGCTTTTCATCGATCATGGGATGGGAATCGTGATCGGAGAGACCGCCGAACTCGGCAATGACTGCGTGATGTTCAAGGGGGTAGTATTGGGCGGGGTGAGCACCGAGAAGAAGAAGCGACATCCCACCCTGGGTAACCGGGTGGTGGTGGGGACCAACGCCTGCGTCCTGGGCCCGATCGAGATCGGGGATGATGTTATGATCGGGTCGGGCTCGGTGGTGATCCGATCGGCGCCTTCCGGATGCACGGTAGTGGGTGTTCCCGGGCGGGTGGTGAACAAGCAGGAAAAACGCCGGATTGCCGAGGAAATGAATCATGGAAGCCTTCCGGACCCGGTGGCGGACGCCTTGAGGGTGATCATGGACGACCAGAGAAAACTGGATGAACGCCTCCGAAAATTGGAGGGCAAGGATGGTTCCTGCGCCCAGCCCAAGCCTTAGTTCTGATTGGATGATGACTAAGCGCCAATGACCAATAGACAAGCAGAAAACAATAACCCTCAAAATTTAAAGCCAGCCCCCGAAACTCAAGACCTGAAACTGTATCTCCCGATCTCGAAAAATTTTTCTAAAATCAGTCGTTCGGTATATACTGAATGAGCGGAATTTTCCGCATGGATTTGAGTTTGACCTCGAGTTTTCGGGTGGGAATTGATGGGGACCGATAGTTACCTTGAATATTTTTCCAGGAATCGGGGGTTGTTCCAACCGGAGGAACAGGAAAGAATCCGGAAAGCCACCGTCCTGATTATCGGCCTGGGGGGTGTGGGCGGGACGGTAGCCACCCTCCTGGCCCGGAGCGGGGTTTCCCATTTTATCCTGGTCGAGTTTGACCGGTTTGAACCCACCAACATGAACCGGCAGGTCTTCTGCTTTACCGATACCCTGGGACGGAACAAGGCGGAAGCGGCCGGTGAGTATCTCCGGAAAATCAACCCGGAGGCGGAGGTGGAGGTTCATCCCCGGCTCCTGTCCCGGGAAGAGGTTTTAATCCTGGCCCGGCGTGCCGACCTGGTTTTCCCGGCCGCGGATGATTTTGCCTTCAGCCTGCTTTGCTTCCGGGGCGTACAGGAGATGGGGAAAACGGCGCTCCTCGTGGTTCCCTCGGGTTTATGGGCCTGCGTTTCGATCATCAGGCCCGATGGGCCCTCGGCGGAATCGATTCACGGCGTCCCCCGGGGCCTGGATTACGAGGGGTTGAAGGAGATTTTTACGGAAAAACGCTATAAGTTGGCCACTTACTACAATTACGTGATCCAGGGCCGCTGGGAAAAGGATTATTACCGGGATTTCATCGAGGAGGGCCGGCCCCTGACCCAGATCGCCCCGGTGGTCTGGCTGGCTTCTTCGCTCGGGGCCTGGGAGGCGCTCAAGTTCTTGACCGGCAAGGAAAAGGCGGTGTCCGCCCCGAGATATTATTGGGTATCCCGGAAGGGGGTTTCCGTCCAGCGTCTGTACGGTCTTAATCTCAACACCCTTTTTATTCTGCAGAGGAGATTCTGGTGGAAGCTGCTGCAGGGTCCGTTCGGAAAGGTTTCCGAGCGCCTGGAGATGTTCTGGTGGAGCCGGGCCAAAGGTAAATAATGGGAATTCCGGAATGTTGGATGGCTAAAAACAGTTTCGAGTTTCTAGTCTCTAGTTTCGAGTTATAAGAGAGAGAAAATGGTTTAAAGTTTTGAACTAGAGACCAGAAACCAGAGACCAGAAACTAAAGAATTAGGGCAAGGCTTCAGCGTTGCTAATGATGCTTTCGAGTTTGGAATTTAGTTATTGGTTATTGGCGATTGATCAATTGATATAAAAATGCCTATGCCTAAAGTTCTGGCGGTTTGTCGAAGTGAAAAGAAGGGAACCCGGAAAGAGGCGGGGACCGAAGGCGTCCTGAGAGAGAACCATGGCCTGGTTGAGGATGCGCATGCCTGCCCGGAAGGCCATCGCCAGGTGAGCCTCCTGGCCATGGAAAGCATAGAAAAAATGAAAAAACTGGGTTATGCCGTGGGCCCCGGGGATTTCGCCGAAAACCTGACGACCGAGGGTATCAACCTTTGCTCCCTGCCGGTTTCCACCCGGCTTCACATCGGGAAAGACATTGTGCTTGAGATTACCCAGATCGGCAAAGAATGCCATGCCGGTTGCGCGATTATGCAGGAGACCGGGAAGTGCATAATGCCCCGGGAAGGCATCTTCGCCCGGGTTATCCGGGGGGGGAGGGTTAGCGCCGGGGACCGGATTAAAATAGTGAAAAGTGAAAAGTTAAAAGTGAATAGTAAACAGTGAAAGAAATAAAAAAAGTTAAGGAAACGGAAAAGGGGAAAATGCCATGACGGACCAGGAAATTGTGATTTATATCACCAGCGCCAATATTGAAGAGGCCCATAAAATCGCGGATGTCCTTTTAACCGCGCGGAAGGTCGCCTGCGTAAACGTGATTCCAGGGGTGAAATCCTATTTCTGGTGGCAGGGAAAGCGGGAATCAACCCCGGAGGTTTTATTAATGGCCAAATCCCGGGCCTCCCTGTTTCCGGAAGTGGTGGAAATGGTGAAGCAGAGCCATAGCTACGAGGTCCCGGAGATCATCGCCCTGTCGATCATTGCGGGGAATCCGGATTATTTGAAGTGGATTCGCGAGGAAACGAAGTAAGCTGGAGGAAGGTCAAAGGTCAAGGGTGAAAGCTGAAGGGTTAAAGGCAAGAGGTAAGAGGTAAGAGGTACAATAAATCATGGGTAGTGTTTTTTCAAAAAATAGCCGGGGGGTAGGTCCTCACGACCCCCACGCCTTTGGCGGGGCACGCAAACTCTTTTAAGCCGACCCTCGGTCCCGCCACTGGCGGGAAGGGGTTACGTGATCGCACGCATTGTTTGGGGAGCGAGACCTGCCCCCCAAGAAAGAAAAAATCTTACGAGTTTAAAAGTCGAGTCGGTGTTGAGCGGAAAGGTGAGAGGCTAAAAAACCGGGACTAATGCAGGAAAAAATTAAAAAGCTCAGGAAAATATTAAAGGGGATGGGAAGCGTCCTGGTCGCTTTTTCCGGCGGGGTGGACAGCACTTTTCTGGCCCGGGTGGCGCGGGAGGTCCTGGGTGACCGGGTCCTGGCGGTCACCGCTTTTTCTTCCACCTACCCCAAGGAGGAACTCGCCTCGGCCCGCAAGCTCGCCCGGAAGCTCCGGGTCAGGCACCGGGTGATCAAAACCCGCGAACTATCAAATCCCCGGTTTCTCCAGAATCCTCCCGACCGATGCTATCACTGCAAGCGTGAGCTTTTCGGAGAACTCCAGAAAATCGCCAGGCGGGAGGGACTCCGCTGGATTGCCGACGGTTCGAACCGGGACGACCTGAGAGACCGGCGGCCCGGAGAGAAAGCCGCCCGGGAGTTCCGGGTGCGATCTCCGCTTCTGGAGGCCGAACTGGGGAAAGAGGAAATCCGTCGGGCTTCCCGGAAACTTGGTCTTTCCACCTGGGATAAACCGGCCCTGGCCTGCCTGGCTTCCCGGGTTCCTTATGGAGACCGGATCACCCCGGCGGCTTTAGGGATGATTGCCCGGGCGGAGAAAGCGTTGAAAAGACTAGGCTTCCGGCAGGTCCGCGTCCGCCATCACGGCAAGACCGCCCGGATCGAGGTTATGCCGGGAGAGATCGGAAGATTGTTGGACTTGAAAATCAGGAAAAAAATTTCCGGAGACCTGAAGAAGCTTGGATATACCCATGTTTCAGTCGACCTGGATGGTTACCGGGTGGGAAGCCTCAACGAGGAATTAAAAGGTGGTTAGAAAAAGATTGCGGAATGGAAAGCAAACAAATTGACGATTGCAGATTGACGATTAACGAATGAAGACCAATCAGAAAAGTTAAAGTTAGGGTTTCGAAGCCCGGGTTGTCTCTGAGCTACGTCGGTCGGATTACAAATCCGTAACCGAAAGACGTTTCCGAAACGGGCCTCGTAACCGTTGGACAATGGACGAAACAATCTATGTCTAAGAAAAAGCGAGTCATCGTCGCGATGAGCGGGGGGGTGGATTCCTCCGTGGCCGCCGCCCTTTTGAAGGAGAAGGGCTTCGAGGTAATCGGGGTCACCCTGGATCTCAGGGTGGAAAAGGGCAAGAAAATTCCGGCTTCGTCCTGTTGCGGCCTGGACGCGATAAAAAGCGCGGAGCGGGTGGCCCATAAGCTCGGCATCCGGCATTACGTTTTGGATTTCCGTCAGCAGTTTGACCAGGTGGTGGTCCAGGATTTTATCTCTGAATACGGCCGGGGCCGGACCCCCAATCCCTGTGTCCGTTGCAATCAGCTGATCAAGTTTGGAAGCCTGTTTCAAAAACTGGACGAGCTCGATTCCGATTTCCTGGCCACCGGTCATTACGCCCGGATTGTTTTTGATCAAAAGGAGGGAGCTTACGAGCTTTTGCGGGGGGTGGATCCGGCCAAGGACCAGTCTTATTTTCTCTGGCCGATGACCCAGAGAATCCTGGCCCGGACGCTCATGCCCCTGGGAGAATTCGAAAAACGACGGGTCCGGCAAATGGCGGTTTCCTACAAGCTCGCGACGGCCCAGCGGCCGGAAAGCCAGGAAATCTGTTTCGTGCCCGACCAGGATTATATCGGTTTTGTCCGGGAACGGAGCCCGGAAGCTTTCCGCCCGGGGCCGATCCAGGACACTTCCGGAAAGCGGCTGGGCGAGCATGAAGGCCTGCCGGCCTTTACCATCGGTCAAAAGCGGCGCCTGAAACTCAAGGTCCCCGAGGTTTACTACGTGATCCGGATCAAGGCGGAAGAGAACGTGCTGGTCGTGGGAAAAGAGAGCGATCTGAGCCGGAAATTCATCCAGGTGGAAGGAATCAACTGGATCCGGAGGAATAGCTCCCCCGGCGTGTTTGTCGGGCAGGTCAAGATCCGTTCCCAGCATGCCCCGGTCGAAGCGGTCATCCGGGGGTTTGTCGACCGGGCCGACATAGAGTTCATGGAAAAACAGCGGGCGGCCGCCCCCGGCCAGTCCGCGGTCTTTTACAGGGGTGAGGAGGTAATCGGGGGAGGGATCATTAAATAATGCGGAACTTTCCAATTGCGGATTTTAGATTGCAGATTGCGTAATAAAAACCAGGGTAACTAAAGAAACTAAAGAAACTAAAGAAACTAAAGAAACTAAAGAAACCAAAGAGACTAAGGGAACCAAATGGAACGAATTTACCTTGATCACAGCGCCACGACCCGGGTTCATCCGGAGGTGCGTGAGGCCATGCTTCCGTTCCTCGGGGAGGTTTTTGGCAATCCTTCCAGCATCCACTGGTTCGGCCAGGAAGCCCGCCAGGCGGTCGAGGGCGCCCGGGAAAAGGTGGCGGGGCTGGTTGGAGCCCGGCCGGAGGAGATTGTTTTTACCAGCGGAGGAACCGAGAGCGATAACTGGGCGCTTTTCGGCCCGGCCGAGGCGGAGTCCCAATCCCACCGGCCGGACGGGAAGCGCAATCATCTGGTCACCTCCCAGATTGAGCATCACGCGATCCTGCACCCGGCGGAGATCCTGGAAAAGCGAGGATACCAGGTGACCTATCTCGGGGTCGATCGTTTCGGGATCGTGGATCCGGAAGCGCTCGCCGAAACTCTGACTTCGCGGACATTTCTGGTTTCGATCATGATGGCCAATAACGAGGTGGGAACCATCCAGCCGGTTGCGGAAATCGCCGAAAAATTACGGGGAAAGAACATCGTTTTACATACCGACGCGGTCCAGGCGATGGGTAAAATCCCCGTGGATTTGCGGAAACTTCCCGTGGATTTGCTTTCCATATCCGCCCACAAGTTTTACGGTCCCAAGGGAATCGGGTTGCTTTTTATCCGGAAGGGGACGAAGATGCCCCACCTGATCCACGGCGGCAGCCAGGAATTGAATCTCCGTTCCGGGACCGAGAACGTAGCCGGGATAGTGGGCCTGGCGAAGGCCCTGGAGATCTCCGCGCGCGATTTTGAGGCGAATTCACTCCGGCTCCGCCGGCTGCAGAAACGCCTGGAGGAGGGGTTGAAACAAAAAATCGAAGACATATCTTTCAACGGTCATCCGGAGAAGAGAATCCCGGGGCTTACCAACGTGAGTTTTTCCTACATTGAAGGTGAGGCCATCCTGTTAAATCTTGATCTCCGGGGAATTGCCGCTTCGAGCGGATCGGCCTGCACCTCGCGATCGTTTGACCCCTCCCACGTATTGAAGGCCATGGGGGTTTCGCCGGAACTGGCCCGGGGGAGCATCCGCTTCTCGCTGGGACGGGAAAATACCGAAGAAGAAGTCGATCTGGTGCTCGAGGCACTTCCCGGGATAATCCAGAAGCTCCGGGAAATGTCGCCGATATACCCGGGAAAAAAGAAATAACCGGTGACTGTAACTACGGATATGATCATGCGTGTCCAAATTGGATTGTATCCTCCGAGGGAAAACAGACTTTGAGACTTGAATTTGAAAATCATTGATTTGGCCCCCTCTCCTCTCCGAGCCGTAGGCTCCTACCCTCCCTCCGGGCTGGAGGCCCCTACGGGCAGGAAGCCGGCCTGTAAGCCCTACCCTCCGGCCTGTAAGCCCTACGGGCTGGAAGCGGAGCCGGAGGCCCAACCCTTTCCCTCCCCGCCCTTGACGGGGCACGCGAGGGGAGAGGGAAAGGGTGAGGGTGAAAAAAAATAATTTGGACAGCTATGGGATATGATGCCCCCTGACGGCTAGGGGAAAGACCCCTGATTAGTCGCGGCTCATATTAATGAAATATAACCATCCTGATTCCGGACTGGTCTTCAATATCCAGAGATTTTCCGTCCACGACGGGCCGGGGATCAGGACGGTGGTTTTTTTCAAAGGCTGTCCCCTCCATTGCCACTGGTGTCAGAACCCGGAATCAATCAAACCGCGCCCCGAGATTGCCTATTATCACAGCAAGTGCATCCGCTGCGGGGATTGCGTTCCGGTTTGCCCGGAAAAGTGCCTGGATATTGATGTCGAGGAACTGATCGACAGAAAGAAATGCACGGCTTGCTTCAAATGTGTGGAGGTCTGCAGCTATGAATCAATCAAAACCGTGGGAAGATGGTATACGCCCCGGGAGTTACTGGCCAAGGTTGGAAAAGACGGGGCTTTTTTTGAAGATTCGGGGGGAGGCATAACCCTTTCCGGCGGCGAGCCCACCCTGCAATACGCGTTTGTCGGGCCTTTCATTCAACTCTGCAAAGAATCGGGTTTCAAAGTCGCGATGGAGACCTGCGGATTCTTCGATTACGAGGAGGTCTCCGGATTCTTAAAAAGCCTCGATTGCGTCTTTTTCGATCTCAAGATCATGGATGAACCAAGTCATGTTGAATTTACGGGGAAAAGCAATAAAAAAATCCTGGAGAATCTGGCCCGGATGGTTTCCGAGCATATCCTAGTGATTCCCCGGGTGCCACTGGTCCCGGGCATCACGATGAAGACGAGCAACCTGGAAGGAATTTTCAGGATACTCAAGGCCTTATCACTCGATACGGTGCATCTCCTGCCCTATCATTCGTTAGGGGAGAGCAAGCGAGGGCCGATTGGGGAATCCGCGCCTTTTAAAAGAATCTCTCCCCCCAGCAGTGGAGAAATCGAGCAGATCCGCCGGGTTTTTCTCTCCGCTGGCTTCACGGCCCTGGTGATTTAACCTTTTTCAAATCTCCCCCCTCCGGGTCGTAGACCTACGGGTTGGAGACCGCCCCTCTTTTCTAAAGAGGGGTTTTTAAATTTCCCCCTTTATAAAAAAGGGGGATGAAGGGGGATTTTCATGTTTCCCGAACGCACCTTCTTGGGGTCGATCGGGGATCGGCCCCTACATTTTATTTTGAACGCCTCGGACGCTTGATCTCTTGGTCCATTTTTTCCCACATCCTGGAATATGTGTTCATTGATGCTCAAATTTTTGACATTACCTTAAGTAATTTTACCTTTTAAATATTTGTTGAAAAGGTCGAAATATTTTCATACTTATTTGCTAACTATTTAATATTACTTAAAAATATTGCAAACCGAGACAGCTGTATTTTGAAAAAAAACTTTGGAACAAAACTTGCATATTTAAAATTATGTGAAATTTAATCTTTGCGATAATAAAAAGGAGAAGAAAATGCTGAAAATGAACGATAAAACCGGGGACAAGAAACCAAAGGTAATTTTTGTTATGAGCAGGCACCTGGGAAAGCTGGTTTATCGTTTTGACCAGAGCGTGGAGGAAGAAAAATTCAAGGAGCAGGTGCCGGTTGAGAGCATTACACTCGGATTGGAAACCGGGCTGAAAGGAAACGCCTAATGAATTTTTCTTTTTCTAACCATCGAGCAACCTAACAACCTTTCTTTTCATTTTTCCAACCACCTAGCCACCAAGCAACCCAACAACCCAACAACCTTCCTTTTCTTTTCTGCCTTCTGTTTCTCTCCCTCTACCCCTCTTTTCCAAGAGGGGTTTTTTTATTTAAGGTTAATCTGAGGTTTTTTATTTTATGTTAAAATTATCTCCATGCCATCTACGATAAACTGATCACATGATAAATATGCCCACCCCGCGGATTGAAAGCTTAAAGCAGGACCTTTATCTCAGCCCCCGGCCCATCAGCCTCGAGCGGGCGCGGTGGGTCACCCGGTATTTTCAGTCCAACCAGTATCTCGAGCCGCCGCTCCTCCGGGCCGAGGCGGTCCGGTATGCCCTGAACCATATCCCGGTCAAGATCTACCCCGGCGAGCTGATCGCCGGGGCGATGACCGAGAAGAAAATGGGGGCGCTGCTTTTCCCCGAGTTTGACAGCGTTGCCCTCTGGCCCGAGCTCCGGAAGATCCATTTGCGTAAAGACAATCCTTTTGTCCTGACGGAAGAGGAAGCCCGGGAGCTGGAGAAGGATATTTTTCCCTTCTGGCTGGGCCGGACGGTCGCGGACCGAGCGATCTCAATAATTTTGAGGGATAAAAAACGCGGGGGGCTCGCGCCCGGGGCGATCAAGGCGGGCGTGGAAGCGCTCCGGAGGATGCCGGTTTCCTGGAGAAGGAAACTCCTGGACCTGGCGTCGGTAAATTTGGATTCCCTGAAGAAGAGGCCGATCGGTTTTACCCCCTTCCGACTTTTCGCCCTGGAGGGGGTTATGGTTTTGACCGAGTTCGCCGGGATCTCGCACGTGACCCCGGATTACCAGAGGGTGGTGGAAAAAGGTTTCGGGTGGGTCTGGGAGTGTGCCGAGGAAAAACTCAAGGAAACCGAGTATCACCAGGAAAGAATATTCCTGGAATCGGTGATTATCGCCGTCAATGGGGTAATGGAATTCGCGGAAAGGTATTCCCGGGAAGCGGAAGCGCTGGCGGAGAAAGAAAATAATCCGGACCGGAAGGCCGAGCTGGAAACCATGGCCGAGAACCTGAAGAACGCGCCGCGAAACCCCGCCCGCACCTTTCCTGAAGCCCTGCAGGCGATCTGGTTAACCCAGGTTGCGCTCCACCATGAGAATTACGAGGAATCCATCTCGCTGGGCCGGGTGGACCAGTATCTCTATCCGCTTTACCGGAAGGATATTGACGAGGGCCGGTTGACCCGGGAAAAAGCCAAGGAGCTTCTCCAGTGCCTCTGGGTCAAGATGTCGAGCTTCCCGCCGCTGTTTCCGGAGCTCTTCAACCAGTATTTCAGCGGGCTGATGACCAGCCAGGGGGCGGTGATCGGCGGGGTGGATCGGGAGGGTAAGGACGCCACCAACGATCTCACCTACCTGATCCTCGAATCCATCCGCGAGGTAAACACCCACCAGCCCAACCTTTTCGCCCGGGTTAATCAGGATAGCCCCCCGGATTATCTCCGCGCCATTGAAACCAACATCGCGAACGGATGCCCGCATCCCTCGATTTACAACGACGAGGTGATCATCCCGGCCATGATGAAAGTGGGAACGAGCCTCGAAGACGCCCGGGACTACGCCCCCCTGGGTTGCGTCGAACCCAACCCCCAGGGCAGATCCTTCGGGTCCACCGACGCGGCGCTTTTGAACCTCGGGCTTTGCCTGGATCTTGCCCTGCATAATGGTTGCAGCCCGATGCTCAAGCAGAAAATCGGTCCCGAGACCGGCCCGGCGGAAAGCTTCGGCTCAATGGCAGACGTGCTGAAGGCCTTCACCGAGCAGGTTTCCTACCTGGTTCGCCAGATGGTCCGGGGAACCAACGTGCTTTCCGCCGCCCATAAGGAATATTTTCCCTCGCCGCTTCTGTCCGCCCTGATCCAGGACACAATCGAGAAAAAAAAGGATGTCACCTCCGGCGGAGCCCGGTATGATTTCACCGGCGTCCAGGGGGTGGGGGTCGGTTCGGTGGCCGATGCCCTGACGGCGATAGATGAGGTGGTGTTCCAGCAGAAGCGGCTGACCATGGAGGCGCTGCTAAAAGCGCTGAGGGAGGATTTTGCCGGAGATCATGACCTGAAAGCCTACCTTACCAACCGGGTCTCCAAGTATGGCGATGACGAGGGCCTGGCGGAGAAATACGCCAACGAGGTTTTTCAGATTTACGCCCGGGAGGTGAAAAAACACCGGAATCCGCGGGGCGGACTTTACACGCCGGGATATTACAGCGTGACCTGCCATATTCCCTTTGGGAAATGGACCGGGGCCCTGCCTTCGGGAAGGGGGGCGGGGGAGCCGCTTACGCTCGGGATTTCCCCGTCCGCCGCCGGGACCCGGAAAGGGCCGACCGCCTTCCTACACTCGGTGGCCGCGATTGATTTTACCGAGGCCGCCAACGGGTCCAACCTAACGATGGGACTCGATCCTCTGGTTTTTTCCTCCGGGAATAACGGGAGCCTGTTTGCCTCCCTGCTTCGGACCTACTTCAAGCTCGGGGGGATGCAGGTTCAATTTAATGTCTTAAACGAGGCCGTTCTCCGGGACGCCCAGAAAGACCCCGATAAATTCCGCTGGCTCACCGTCCGCGTGGCCGGCTACTGCGCTTATTTCACCGATCTCACCAAAGAAGCCCAGGATGAAATAATCCAGAGGGTTTCGCGGGCAAATACCGCACAGCAGATAGCAGATAGCAGATAGCAGATAGCAGATAGCAGAAGATAGCAGATAGCAGATAGCAGATAGCAGATAGCAGATAGCAGATAGCAGATAGCAGATAGCAGATAGCAGATAGCAGATAGCAGATAGCAGATAGCAGATAGCAGATAGCAGATAGAACTTCTTCCTTTGTCGCAAAAATTTATATTATTATTTTTGGACCATCAGCTTATAAGCTATATGCTATATTCTATACGCTATAAGCTGTTTTAAATGGACTTCCATTTTTAATCCCTTTTTGATATAGCATTGGCATCGAGATAACGTGGAATGAATGGTAAGTAGCGTGTAGCGTAAAGCAAATCAGGAAAAAAGCGGAGGTAAACCATGCGTCTTTATGAATACGAGGGAAAGATCCTGGCCCAGAAGGTGGGGATCCCGATCCCGGCGGGGAAAATGGTGGATTCCCCGGAGGCGGCCCGGGAGGTAGCCCGGGATCTTAAGGGCGAGGTGGTGATCAAGGCCCAGATCCTTCTCGGCGGAAGGGGCAAAGCCGGCGGGGTCAAGTTCGCCCGGGATCCCGAAGAGGCGGAGAGGCTTACCCGCGAAATGCTGGCCGGCAAGATCCGGGACCGGAAGGTGGAAAAGGTTTTGGTTGAAAAGAAACTGGAGATTATCGAGGAAATGTACCTGGGAATCACGATTGACGAGATCAAGAAGCGGATGATCCTCCTGGCCGGGAGAACCGGCGGGGTCGAGGTGGAGGCGATTGCCCAGAAACCCGGCGCCGGCTTCGCCCGGTTTCATGTCGACCCTTTTATTGGGGTTCCTGGCTTTCGGGCCAAGGAGCTGGCCAAGCACCTGGGGGCTGCGGATAAAGGGCTGGGCGCGCTTTCCAATATCGTGAGCCGGCTTTACGGCCTGACGCAGAAATTCGACGCCAGCGTGGCCGAGATCAACCCCCTGGTTAAAACCAAAAACGGTTCCTACCTGGCGGCGGATTGCCGGGTGGAGATTGATGACGACGCGCTTTTCCGCCAGAAGGAACTGGAATCGTTCGGGATCTTCCCCCGGGAGGAGCGGGGCCGGGAGCCTACCGAGTTGGAAAGGAAAGGGGCGGAGATCGACCGGGTGGACCACCGCGGCGTGGCCGGGCGGGTGGTGGAATTCGAGGGCGACACCGGCCTGATCATCGGGGGAGGCGGGGCGAGCCTGACCGTGTTCGACGCGATCCTAAAATACGGGGGAAAGCCGGCGAATTACTGCGAAATCGGCGGAAACCCGACGGTGAAGAAGGTCCAGCTCCTGACCGAGCTCATCCTTTCCAAACCGGGGGTCAAGCGCCTGGCCGTAATCACCAACGTGCTTTCCAACACCCGGGTGGACCTGGTGGCCCGGGGGGTGATCAAGGGGATGCTGAATCGGGGAATCGACCCGAAGAAATTCCCGGTGGTCTTCCGAGTGCCGGGGGCCTGGGAAGACGAGGGGTTCAAGATTCTCAATAAATACGGGATCAAGTACTTCGAACGAGCACACACGATGGATGAAGCGGCGAAATACGTCGTGGAAATGGGGAAAAGTTAGGCGGAGGTAACGGTTGGGTTTGCGCGGCTCGTTTCGGTTGCGTCAATCGGTTGGGGGGTTTAAACCAAGACGAAAAACGTTTCCTATGAACGAGACGAGTTGCGCAACCGTAAGACGATTAACGAAATACGGAGGCTGATCATGGCAGTATTGATAGATGACAGAACCCGGATTCTCGTGCAGGGCATCACCGGCCGGGAAGCGGCGACCTTCACCAAGGACATGATGGATTACGGGTCGAAGGTGGTGGCCGGGGTGACCCCCGGGAAGCAGGGGCAGACGGTGCACGGGATCCCGGTTTTCGATACGGTCAAGGAAGCGGTGGAAAAGCAGAAGGCCAACGCCGCGGTGGTCTCCGTCCCGCCGGCTTTCGCCAAGGACGCCGTGATGGAGGCGGCGGACTGCGGTCTTTCCCCGATCGCCTGCCTGACCGAGCGGATCCCCAAGCGGGACGTGATTGAAATGGTGGCTTATGCCGACCTGAAAGGAGTAAAGATTATCGGTCCCAATTCCCCCGGCGTGATCAGCCCGGCGAAGCGGAGCAAACTCGGATTCCTGGGTGGTAACAACCCGGAGCGGGCTTTCCGGCCCGGACACATCGGGGTGATTTCCCGGAGCGGCGGGATGTGTACGGAAGTGGCCAACCTCGTTTCCAACGCCGGGATGGGAATCAGCACCGCGATCGGGATGGGGGGTGACTCGGTAGTAGGCTCGACCTACCTGGATCTCTTCCCGCTTTTCGAGCAGGACCCCGAAACCCACGCGATGGTATTGTTCTGCGAGCCCGGCGGGACCAAGGAGGATGTCCTGGCCGAGTGGATCCCCGGGCACTTCACCAAGCCGGTAGTAGCCTTTTTCGGGGGCAAGTTCGTGGACAACATGCCGGGGATGCGTTTCGGCCATGCCTCCGTGATCGTGCGGCCCGGCTCGGGCGCGACCAGGGACAAAACCCGCCTGTTCCAGCAGGCCGGGGTCAAGGTGGTGGAGGTATATTCCGATATTCCGAAAGCGTTGAAAGAACTTCTGCGGGAAAAAGAGAAAGCGGCGGGTAGAAAAATTGCCGTCCCGCGGAAAAAAGCCGCCCCGGCCAAACGGGCCGTCAAAAAGATCGGGAAAAACAGAAAATCCAAAAAGGGCGGGAAAAAACAATGAAATTCCGAAGTACTAAATCAATTGAAGGAGGGTGAAGATGGGGCTTTTTGTGACGGTCAAACTGAACCCGGAAAGGTGCCAGGACGGGTGCCAGGCTTGTCTCGATGTCTGCCCGGTCAATATCTTCAAGCTCGAGGGGGGCAAGGTGAAGGTGGTCGCGGAAAACGAAGACGAATGCACCTTCTGCGAGCTCTGCCTGGAAAGGTGTAAGAACAAGTCGGTGGAGATTATAAAAAATTATTAGTCCGGGAAGTTTATGGCTGTGATGGACCTACAAAAATTTATTTTTGAAGACAATTATGACCTGAGTCTTAGGTCCCGGGGCAAGGTGATGGAGCTTTCCCGGGCGGTGCAGCAATTCGTCCGGCCCGGGATGACCCTGCATTTCAGCACCCACCACACCCGGCCGAACGCCGCCATCCACGAGATTGTCCGGCAGTTCTGGGGGAAAGACCCGGGTTTCACGATTTTGAGCCTGGGACTGACCTCCTCCTCTTTTGCCCTGGTTTACGGGAAGCTCGTGAAAAAAGTGCTGTCCACTTTTATCGGGGATTCCTATCCGGCGGCGCTTCCCAGCCCGATTTACCAGGAGGCTTACCGGAACGGCACCTGCGAATTTGAATCCTGGACGATTCTTTCCTTTCCCCTCCGGATGCGGGCCGGGGCGATGGGGATGGAATGGATCCCGATCCCCTCGGTTTTCGGGTCCAGCATGGAGGAGGAGAATAAAAACGATCTTTGCAAGGTCAAGCTTCCCGACGGGCGGGAAATCGGAATGGCCCGGGCCCTCAGGCCCGATCTCACCTTCGTCCACGGCCAGGCGGCCGACCCGGAGGGGAATATCCTGATGTGCCCGCCCTACGGGGAGGGGATTTACGGGGCCCTGGCTTCCCGGGGCGGGGTGATCGCTTCGGTGGAACAGGTGGTTTCCCCGGAATTCATCCGGTCGCATTCCCACCTGGTCCGGATTCCTTCCGCCGCCGTCAAGGCGGTCTGCCCGGCCGAGCTGGGGGCGCATCCCGGCGGGCTTTCCAATTATGGGCTCCCGGAGTTTCCCGCCTATGCCGACGATTATGATTTCATGGTGGACCTCCGGAAGGAAGGGACCGGGTGCTTTATCTCAAGGGCCGCTCCAATGCCGACTCCTGGGTTTCCGATTTCCGCGAGATGGGGCTGGGGGAGAATCCGGACGCGCCCCCCAGCAGCCTGGAGTTGATGGCGGTGATGGCCGGGAGGATCATCGAGGAGCAGGTGAAGAAACGGGATCACCAAACCATCCTGGCCGGGATCGGCACCGCTAACCTGGCGGCCTGGCTGGCGGCCAAGTCCCTGAAAAAGGAAGGGAACCCGGTCAGCCTGATTGCCGAGGTGGGGTTTTACGGTTACGACCCCTGCCCGGCGGACCCCTTTATTTTTAATCTCCGGAATATCCACACCTGCCGGATGCTCAGCCAGATCGACGAGGTGATGGGTATTTTCATGGGCGGGGCCAACGCCCGCTGCATCGGGAGTCTGGGGGCCGGGCAGGTGGACAAGCTCGGGAATATCAACACCACGAAAATCCCGGAGCAGAAGCTTTATCTCACCGGCCCGGGCGGGGGCAACGACGTGGCCTCCATGGCCCAGGAGGTGGTGGTCAGCGCGCCGCTCGGGAAGCGGAGATACGTCGACAAGCTCAATTATATCAGCAGCCCGGGCGACCGCGTGAGCTTCGTGGTTTCCGACCTCGCGGTTTTCGGTAAAGATCAGGGGAAGAAAGAGCTCACGATGATCGCCTATCCCGATTGGCCGGCGGGAATCAAGGAAGAGGAAGCGGTCCGCCGGGTGAAGGAAGCCTGCGGCTTCGAGATCAAGGCGGCTCCCGGTCTCCGGAGGATTTCTCCCCCCACCCGGGAGGAGATCTGGCGGCTGCGGACCTTTGATCCCAAGAAACAGTTTCTCAGTTAGGCAACGGTTATGAATATTGTCATCACCTTAAATCGCCAACAACAAACCCTAATTTCCAGATTAAAAACTCGAAACTAGAAACTCGAAACCCGAAACTTTTTATCTTTTGACCTGAGGAGGAAACATGGTCGGTATCACTGGTTATGGCGTTCACATCCCGAGCTACCGTCTGACCGGCCAGGCCGTGGGGGCGGCCTGGGGAGGTCCGGGAGGAAAGACGGAGCGGGCGGTAGCCAATTACGACGAGGACGCGGTCACGATGGCCTGGGCCGCGCTCGATTCGTGCCTGGCCGGGAAACCCCGGGGCGAGGTAGGGGGAATCTATCTGGCCTCGACCTCCCTGCCATATCTCGAAATGGGCAATTCCGCCCTGGTCGCCTCGGCCCTGGACCTGGCCCGCGATATTCATTCGGCTGATTTTGCCGGTTCGCTCCGGGCCGGGGCCTCGGCTTTTCTTTCCGCGGTCAACGGGGTCAAGGCCGGGATGGCCAAATCCATCCTGGTCGCGGTTTCGGATCTCCGGCAGGCCGAACCCGGTTCGCCGGCCGAGCTCGAGGTCGGGGACGCGGCGGGCGGGCTGATGGTGGGATCGGATAACGTCATCGCCGAAATAAAAGAAACCATTTCACTCACCCGCGAGATGGTGGATGTCTGGCGGAGGGAAGGGGAGATCTATCCCCACGAGGAAGACGCCCGTTTTATCCGGGAAAACGCCATTTTGCCCCTGTTGAAGGAAGCGGCGGAGAAATTGTTGAAAAAGGCCGGCCTGACCAAGGACAAGATTAACAAAGTGGTCTACACGGCCCCGGACGCTCGGACCTCCCAGACTTTTCAGAAATCCCTGGGATTTCCGGAAACCTCCTATCCGGCGGTTGAGCTTTACCAGAAGATCGGAAATGTAGGGGCGGCCCTGCCCGTTCTCCTGTTAATCCAGGCCCTGGAGACCGCCAAACCGGGCGACCGGATTCTCTGGCTGGCTTACGGAGGAGGGTGTGATGCCTTTCTGCTGGAAGCAACGGATAAAATCGGGTCTTTTCCCAACCGGGGAATACTGGCCCAAGCCCTGGAGTCCCGCCGGGCGATTTCCAGTTATGGAAAATTTCTCCAGTTCCGCGGCAACCTGCCGGCGGAGAAGGTCAACCCTTATACCTCCACGATCATCCTGAACCGCGAGGAATCGGCCATTATCCGCCTCCACGGAGTCCGTTGCCAGAATTGCGGGGAGCGCTATTTCCCGCCCCGCCGGATCTGCAAGAAATGCCGGGCCAAGGATAAATTCGAGGATTGGAAACTCGGCCGGCGGGGGAAAATCTATACCTTGACCAAGGATCATCTGCCCCCCACGCCGGATCCACCGGTGATCATGGCCTCCGCCGATATCGAGGGTGGGGGCCGCTTCTACGGCCAGATGGCCGATTGCGACCCGGCCAAGGCGGAGATCGGAATGGAGGTGGAACTGACTTTCCGCCGGCTCCACGAGGGCTCGGGGTTCATCAATTATTTCTGGAAAATGCGGCCAATTTAGTAAAAAGTGAAAAGCAAGAAGGGTAACAAATAAAAAGCTTCCCAGCTCTGCCTCTCCCCCTGGTGAGGAGAGGTAAGGTGAGGGGGGAAGCGCCAAAAGATTATAGAGGGAGGAGGGAAAGCAATGCCGATCGCGGGTGAAGTAGCCATTCTCGGAACCGGGTACACGAAGTTCGGGGAGAACTTCGACTGGGATTATAAGGACATGATGATTGACGCGGCCTACCAGGCCTACGCCGACGCCAAGATTGATCCCGGGCAGATCCAAGCGGCCTGGCTGGGGACCTACCTTCCCTATGCCTGGGGATTCGAAGGGGTGTCGGGAAGCACCCTGGCCGACACCCTGGCGCTTTCTCCGATCCCGGTGGTGCGGGTTTCGAATTACTGCGCGACGGGATTGGAGGCGGTCCGGAACGCCGCCTTTGCCGTGGCCTGCGGGGAATACGACGTGGTGATGGCCTGCGGGGTGGAAAAGATGCGGGAGGTCCCGGGGCGGGGGAGCCTGGTCGCCCAGCACGTGGAGAAGGGGCACCCGGTTTACTGCAAGGGACGGACGGCCCCGGGGATATTCGCCCTGCTGGCCAGCCGATATCTCCATGTCAATAAGCTTTCCGATGAGATCCTGGGCAAGGTGGCGGTTAAAAACCACCATAACGGTTCCCTGAACCCCAAGGCCCACTTCCAGCGTGAGATCACCCTCGAGCAGGCCCGCAAGGCTCCCCCCGTGGCCGAGCCCCTGAGACTGTTTGACTGCTGCCCGACCACCGACGGGGCGGCCGTGGTTATCCTGACCCGGAAGGAACTGGCGGCGAAGTTCAACAAGGATTATCTTCTGATCAAGGGCTTCGGCGCGGCCACGAGCGGAGGCTACTTCACTATCCAGTTCGATCCGGATTTTGATTTTCTCGGTTTCCGGGCCACCCAGGAGGCCGCGAAATCAGCCTACCGGCAGGCCGGCATCTCCGATCCGGCCAAGGAGATTCATGTGGCCGATTGCCATGACTGTTTTACCATCACCGAGATCATCAACTACGAGGATCTGGGCTTCGCCCCGAGGGGCCAGGGCTGGCGGCTGATCGAGGAAGGGGTAACCACACTCGAGGGACGGCTTCCGGTCAACACCGGCGGCGGGCTGAAATGTTCCGGGCATCCGATCGGGGCCTCCGGAATCCGGATGATCTCAGAGGTCTGCGACCAGATCCGGGGGCGCTGCGGCAAGAGACAGGTCAAGAGAGCCGAAGTGGGGCTGGCCCATACCCTGGGCGGGCCGGGCACGGTCGCCTGCGTGGCGGTGGTGGGAAGGCCCTAAAGATAGGTGGCTTGGTTGTTGGGTAGTCAGGTGGTTGGAAAGTAGGGCAAGGCTTTAGCCTTGAGCCTTGCAAAAAAGAAGCGATTAACAGGTCTAGAAAATAAGGGAGGGGAACCAATTGGTTCCCCTCCCGTTTTGTTCTAGAGATTTAAATCTGCCGCGTTATTTCTTGGGAGCGGCGGGAGCCGGAGCCGCAGGAGCGGCCGGGGCTGGAGCGGCCGGAGCCGGAGCAGCGGGGGCCTCAACCTTGGGAGCCGCCTCTTTCTTCGGGACGGGCTCTTTCTTGACGGCTTTCTTCTTCGGGGTGGCTTTCTCAACAGCCTTCATCGTGGTCTCGCCTTCCAGCACTACCTTGTCTTTGATCTTGGCGATGAGCTTGTCGGAGATCCCTTTGACCATTTTGAGATCGTCGACGGCCTTGAAGTTTCCCATCTTGGTCCGATGGTCAACGATGGCTTTGGCCAGCTTGGGACCGATTCCCTTGAGGAGTTCCAACTGATCGACGGTAGCGGTGTTAATGTTCACCACTTCTTTGGCTACGGCGGGCGCGGGGGCCAGAGCAGCGGGGGCCGCTGGGGCCGGGGCTGCGGGAGCCGGGGCCGCCGGGGCGGTCTGGGCGTGAGCAAGAAGGACCGGAACCATTAACAGCCCGGCTACCAATGCCAACCCTGCAACAACACTTTTTAAACTTTTCATCTTGGTCTTGCCTCCTTTCGGCAATTATTTAGAAAACAACCATGAATTAGTGAAAAAAAAAGATAAACAGCGAACTATTGCTCAAAAAGCGGGAGGGGGATGGTGATAAAAGGAAAAAAGCTTGTTTCTGAGATTAACGAGATGTTCAAGCTCGTTAAGATTTGTTTTTCTCATTTAGTTTATGAAAAGAGTTAGGATGCGTTGGGAAGAAACCGTTCAAGATTAAATAAATGATAATTTGACATAAAAGAACTGTATCTTGAACGCAAACTGTATCACAAGCAAATCCTACAATAAATAGTTCACTTCGACGTGAATTATCAGTCTCTTTAAAATCCTTGTCAATAGCTGGTAAAGAAGGCCGCGGATGGCAATTAGTTAATGTATTGGAAACGCGGAGCCAAAGGTTCCGATTGCAAAATTTAGCGGAGGCTCATACTATTTCATTATGGTAATCGCCTTAATTGTCGCTGCCGGGCAGGGAAAACGATTCGGGGGAAATGTGCCCAAGCAGTTTTTTGAGCTTGGGGGTGTTCCTATCTGGCTCCGGTCCCTGCAGCCTTTTGCCGATTCTGATTCGGTTAAGGCCATCGTTTTAGCGGTTCCCCGGGCCCAGGTTCTGGCCATCCGGAAAGAGGCGGAAAAGCTCGGGCTAAAAAAGCCGATCAAAGTTGTCATCGGAGGGCAGAAGAGGCAGGACTCGGTAAGGATCGGCTTGGAGGCCGTTATAAAGCTGGTTCAAGCCCTGGGAAAAAGCCGGGGACCGGAGGGGAAATCCGCGGATCCGATTATCTTGATCCATGACGGAGCCCGCCCGCTCGCCACCGGTGAATTGATTCGCCGGGTGATAAAATCGGCGGAAAGATATGGGGCCGTGGTTCCAGGGTTGACGCCCAGAAATACGATCAAACTGGTTGATCCCAGGAATAGTCTCGTGGAAAAGACCCCGGCCCGGGATAAGCTCCGGGAGATCCAGACCCCCCAGGGCTTCCGGCTTTCAATTCTGGTTAAGGGGTACAAGATATTGAAACAGGGCGGTTTAATGGTTACCGACGATGCCAGCCTGGTGGAATTGGCGGGAGCCCCGGTGCGGGTGATCCCCGGGGAGCCGGAAAATATCAAAATCACCACCCAATTTGATCTCTGGATGGCGGAGGCAATCGCCCGGGAAAAACAGAAAAGCAGGATGAGCACATTAACAGACTCAGGGTGAATTATGAGCGATGGGAAATGGGTTGTTGGCGCTGAAACAGAGTCGTTTGCCGTAAGCTATCCGCCGTTTGCCATAAGCTATTCTTTGATTTGACCATGGATCTTCGGGTTGGGTTTGGCTGGGATTTTCATCGGCTGGTCGAGGGGCGCAAACTTGTCATCGGGGGGGTGGAAATCCCATTCGCGAAGGGACTGCTCGGACATTCTGACGCCGATGTTCTTCTTCATGCGGTTGGGGACGCGCTCCTGGGGGCGGCGGGGGAGAAGGACATCGGTCATCATTTTCCTGATACCGATCCTCGCAATAAGGATATCTCTTCCAAAAAAATCATCGAGGGGATTCTCGGAATTATCGCCGGAAAAGGCTATCGGATTATCAATGTGGATTCCACGATTGTGGCGGAGAAGCCCAAGCTTTCCGGTTTCATCCCGGCGATCAAAGAGGAGACCGCGGTTTTACTGGGCATTTCTCCCGACGCGATGGGGGTGAAAGCTAAAACCGCGGAAGGGACGTGGGAGATCGGGGAGGGGAAGGGAATCTCAGCGTATGCCGTGGTCCTTTTAGTAAAGAGTAAAGAGTAGAGAGTGAAAGACCAGCAGACCAACAGACCAGCAGACCAGCAGACCAACAGACCAGCAGACCAACAGGAGGCTGGGCGTCTCGCCCGGCAAGTTACCAACATGACTCTCCGTGTCTATAACACCCTGACCAAGAAAAAAGAGGATTTCCAGCCGCGGGAGGAAGGAAATGTTGGAATCTATGTCTGCGGGCCGACGGTTTACGATTCCGCCCACCTGGGACATGCCCGGGCGGCCGTCGTGTTCGATGTCATCGTGCGGTACCTCCGGTATCGGGGGTTGAAGGTTACCTATGTCCGCAATATTACCGATGTTGATGACAAGATCATCAAGCGGGCCCAGGAAGAGGTGACCAGCTCCCGGAGCATCTCCGAGAAATATACCCGGGAGTATGAAGAGGATATGGCCGCGCTCGGGGCGCGGCCCCCGGATATTGTCCCTCGGGTTACCGATCACATCCCCGAGATCCAGATGCTGATCCAGAAGATCCTGGATCGGGACCGGGCCTACGTGGTTGACGGAGATGTATATTTCCGGATCGAGTCTTTCCCGGAATACGGAAAGCTTTCCAACCGCGACAAGGACATGATGATCGCCGGGGCCAGGGTGGATGTGGATTCCCGGAAACATGATCCCCTGGATTTTGCTCTCTGGAAGGCGGCCAAGCCGGGTGAGCCTTCCTGGCCCTCCCCCTGGGGAGATGGCCGGCCGGGCTGGCACATCGAATGCTCGGCGATGAGCATGAAATACCTGGGAGAGACTATTGATATCCACGGGGGCGGGAAGGACCTGATTTTCCCCCATCACGAAAACGAAATCGCCCAGAGCGAGGGGGCGACGGGGAAGCCTTTCGCCCGCTATTGGCTCCACAACGGGTTTGTCAATATCAATGCCGAGAAAATGTCTAAATCCCTGGGAAATTTCCTGACGATCCGGGAAATGTTTAAGCGGCATCACCCCGAGGTTGTCAGACATTTCCTGCTTTCCGCCCACTACCGGAGCCCCCTGGATTTTACCGAGGAGACCCTGACGGAATCGGAAAAAGCACTGGAAAGGTTTTACACCGCGATGCGGGAAGCCAAAAAAGAGTTCAAAGTTCAAAGTTCCCTCCGGGCCGTAGGCCCTCACGGGCCGGAGGCAAAGTTCAAAGTTCAAAATGAGACAAATCCTCCCGGCGTCCCAGCGTTCCAGCTTCCCAGCATTAATCTAAAGGATCAATTCCTGTCGGCGATGGATGATGATTTCAACTCCGCTCTGGCGATCGGCTATGTTTATGAAGCCATCCGGGAAATGAACAAGCTTTTAATCATCAGTCATAAAGAATCAGCTGTCATCGATCATCTTTCAGCTGTTATTGACCAGATCAATGAAATCAGCGGGGTCCTGGGAATATTCGGACTGGATCCGGACCACTATCTTGAACAACGGAAAATGACCAAGACGGCCTCGAAGGATATTAATACCGAGGAGATCGAGCGGCTGATCGCCGAAAGGGTAAAAGCGAGAAAATCCCGGGACTTCGCCGCGGCGGACCGCATCCGGAACGAACTGAAAGCGATGGGGATTGTTCTCGAGGATACCCCGCAGGGAACAATCTGGAAGGTGGAGTAAAAATAGTCCGAAATCATCACAACAATGTAGTTTGCCGATTTATTTATCCCGACAAAGGAGGGACTTGTCCCGTCACTGGGCGGGATCGGCGATTTTCGCCCAATAAATTGGGCAACTACGGGAAAAATTCAACCCCGCCCGATGAATCGGCGGACCACAATTGATCGTTGAAGAAAAAAGGGCGGGGAGAACGAACTCCCCGCCCCGTTGATTTACCGGTTTTTGGCTACTGGATACCTGCCCCTGGTTATTCCACTTTGAACATCAGCATCTTGGAGAAAAGCTGCTCATCGATGAGCTCGGGGGCGGGGCCGGCGCCCTTGAAATTCTTGCCATAGGCGTCCTGCAGGGCGTCCTTGACCTCGAAGTAATCCTTCTGGGTTCCCCAGATCTGGAAATCCTGGGTTTTATCGGTGGAAAGGATCGGCTTGGTGGTTTTGGCGATCTGCCGGAGACTCCGGACGATAGCGTCCCGGGAGGCCCGGCCTTTCTGGGTGGTAAAATCGCCGGCGAAGATGAGGCGGTACTGGATCCCGTTGACGGCGTCTTCCTTCCAGTAGGCGTCCACGTTGTTCAGAACCTTGTCAATCGCGTCCACGATCGCTTCCTCGACCAGGATGTTCCGGTCGCTGACCGACCGTTCCCGGGAAAAGCCGGTGGCCGAGCCCAGGGCCCGGGCGGTGGTAGTTTCGAAGGCGTTGACCGTGGCCGAGGCCTTGCCTACGGTGTCGGAGCCCATCTGCCGGGCAGTCAGGTCCACGTTGTACTTGATGTAGATGTCCGCGCCGGACTGCATGGCGATCAGGGCGGCGACATCATCCAGGTGGCCCTTCAGGTCGCGGAGGGCGCCGGTCAACGACTGCATGTTCTGGGCCTGGTCGGCGACCTTGACCTCGTAGCGCTTGGCGGTCAGGTGGCGCTGGATGGCGGTGGCGGCGAACCCGGCCCACTGCTGGCCCTTGGCGGCTTCCTCGGGGAGAACCATGATGATCGGGTTGCCGATGGCGCCGACGATATCCTTCTTGGCGGCGATGATTCCCCGGTCGGAGAGCCAGGTCTGCACCTTCATCGGGTTAACCACGAAAATCTTCTCGACCCGGATCTTGCCGTTCGGCTGCTTGACCCGGCTCAGGAGGTCGGCGTCTTCCGCGGTGATGAACTGCTTGGCGTTGGCGTAGAAATCGCCTTCCTTGGCGGTGAAGGCGGCGCGCTCTTCCGGGGTGGTGATAATCTGGTCCTTGGCGTAGATGATGGCCGAGAGGCGGGCGTCATCCAGGGCCTTGCCCGCGTCTTTGCCCTCGCCGGCGGCCTTGACCCGGACCCCGTCCGGACCCAGGCTTTCGATCAGGGTGGACTGCTGCAGGTTGGGCTTGGGGGGCGACCCCGCGCAAGCGGCCATGGCCATCCCGATCACCAGGAACATGCTGAGCGCCGTAATCATCCATCCATTCATTTTGCTTCTCTTCATTTTTTTCCTCCTTTTTTACAATTCCGTCATTCTGAGTCCTGAACCGATATCAAGACGAAGAATCTCGAGATCCTTCTCCCGGCTTTGCCGGTATCAGGATGACACCGAATATGTTAGAACATTCCCATTATTCCAAAAGTAATTGCCAATCCAGAGGTCTTTACTTCAGAGCCGGATTGGGTGGTTCCTTCATATTGCCAATCGACGCCGGAGGAATAAATCCGGTACCCACACTGTCCGGTTAGGGATAACCAGGGCGCGAGCAGGAGCTCCAATCCTCCATAGGGGGTAACACCATACTGATCCTGCATATAGCTGTCCATTGATCCTCCGTCGGAAATAGTCACCCGTGACCATCCTCCCCGAACTCCGAGGTCCAGGGCCAAACGGCGGACGTAGAATTTCTTCACCAGCCCTCCCTCGACGCCGTAATAATACATGTCACTGCTCAGCGCGATGAATCCTTCCGCCAAGAACCAGAGCTCGGGAATCGCGACGAAACGAGCGAGGTCATATTCCAGGCCGCCCAGAAAAGCCGGGGCCACGGAGCTGGCTTCCGAATTATCGGGCCAGTCGACCGGCAGGATGCCACCGCGAAGATATCCGTTCACCAGGAGCTGGGGGTATTCCTTGAGCTCGGTGCCGGCCTCGATTTTTTCCTTTGAAATTATTTTCTGGGCCCGGGAGGAAACCGGGGGCTGGCCCTTCTCGTCACCCACCCGGCGCACCTTCGCGTAGCCGATGTAAGTTTTTCCCTTACCCGCGACCTCTTCGTAAACCTTGTAGCCGGCGTCGAGCTCGACATCGCTCTGTTTTCCGAACTCGAACTCGACGGAGTTCCAACCTGAGGACTGGACCTGGGCGGTGAGCTGGAATTCCGTGATCTTGCGGAGCTCAACCTGGATCTGGCGGGCCAGGCCCAGGAAGGGGTTGTTGACCGCCGAGTCGAAGGCGCCCCATTTGGCCTTCTCCTCGGGATTCAAGATGTTGATTTCCTTATTTTGTGTGGATTCTTGGGAAATGGTTTTTAAAACCGAGAGCTGGACATTATCGATCTGGCCGTTCACATACTGGGGAATAACATGGTAGAAGGTAACCTCGGCGCCCACGGTGGCCTGCCAGTAATTCTTGGTGGTGGTCTTCCCCGTCATTTTGTCGTGAACGGTTTTGCTGAGCCTTTCCAGCTGGAACTTGGTCACGGTGGGGGTATAAATGTAAGCGGAATTGATGATCCGCTCGAGATCGCCGCCGGTGACGAGTTTTTCCTTGAAGCGGTAGTCTTCCCGGCCTTGAGCCTTGGCCCGGTCCAGCTTCACCTGGTCCACATAATTGGCGATCAGCTGGGCCAGGTCGCTGATGTTTTCCACCTCGATTGGGATCGCGTTGTAATCGAAACGCCCGAGTTCCACCGCCCCCCGGATGCCTTTCTCCATCACCTCCTGATGCCGCTGATCCATCTGGGCCTGATAATAAGTTTTAAAATAGGAGATGGATTTTCTTTCGTATTTGCCGATTTTTCCCTTTTCCGCTTCTTCCTTGGTGGCTCCCTCTTGGGCCCGGACCGGTCCCAGGGAGAAGAGAACCAGAATCATTGCCCCGCTGGCGATGCTTTTAAACTTCAATTTGGCCTCCTTTCTTTTCTTTCCAGTTTGAAAATATGGAAACGTGGCAAAACCTCTGCTTTGTCATTCTGAACCCCCGCCTGTAGCGGGGGTGAAGAATCTCTCTTCTGTCGGAGAAGACGGAAAAACCAGACCCTTCGCTGTTGCTCAGGGTGACCTTTGGGACATTTTGCGACGATTTCATTATATCTGATTTAATTTGTCCTTGACCAGTTCCGGGACCTTCTTGGCGGCCTCCTTGAGGGCGTTGACGGCCGACAGCTCCACGGTCGCGCCCGTGCCGGTCAGGTCGCTCCGGTCCAGGCCGGTCAGGACCTCGCCGGTATTGCCGTCGATCACCTTGAGATTCACCCGGACCCGGCTGGCTTCCATCTTGCCCATGATGTTTTTGTAATACTCGCTTTTGGCCGTGCCGAGGATCAGGAAATCAGCCTTGGCTTTCTGCCCGGCTTCTTTCAAGGATTCCGACCCGCTGTTCGCGAGCTCGTCCGGCTCCTGGCCCAGGTTCCGGCGGGGGATAAGCACGAATCCTTCCTGGGCCAGACCCTCGGTCAGGCCGGATTCCACGAAGGAAGGCTTCTGCGGCTTTCCCAGGTTTTCCTCGCTGATGGCCACCAGGATTTTAGGGGCCGGGGCGGAAAGCTGTACCTGCCCTCCGCGGAAGGGGGGGAAAATCCGGTTTAAATTGAGGTCCGGCGGGAGCTCGGCCAGGCGGGTGAGATCCGGTCCCAGGACGATGGAGGCGGTCCGGGAGGAAGGGGAGAGCGAGGTAATCTGAAAGTGGAGTTTTCCCCCGGAGTCACTGGCCATTCCCGCTTCCAGGCGGCCCTGCCCGCTGACAAACCCGGCGGCCACCGGCAGGTCGGCGATGGGGGTTTCATTTTTATAGAGGATCTGGACTTCCACCGTGGCCGGGAGGCCCTGGCGGGAGGTCAGGGAAAGATTAGCCGGTTTTACCTGGGCGGAAATATCATTAATGAGATTGAGAGCGTTTCTCTCGGCCACGACGGCGAGGCTTTCCCCGCCTCCGGGGGCGGTGAGATCAGGGATAACCCAGGCCTCCCCCAGGGCCCGGAGGTATTCCCGGAGGGCCGGGGCGATTGCCTTGGCGTTGAGATTGCGGTTTCCTTCCTCGAGATGGCTCAGGGCCCGGTCGCGGAAACCGGTTTTGGAAAGTACCGCCAGGGAATAAATCTTGATTCCTTCCTGCCAGCGTTCCTGGATGGTAACCCCTTTTAGGGTGGTGTTTTCAACCAGGGAGCGGACCTGGCTTTCCGAGACCTCCTGGTTCTGATAACTCGTGGTTTGTTTTTTGCCCTGGGTGGAACTTTTAATGGCTTCCTGGACCGTGTTGGAGAACGACGAACTCACGGTTACCTTGAGCTGGGCGGCGATTTCGGCCCGGGCGGCGTCGTCCGCTGATTTCAGATCCGAGCCGGTTCCCACTCCATAAATGTCATTAGGATCAGAAGGCGTGGCTTGGACCCAACCCGGGCGTTTTTTCGCGAAGGGCGCCTCGCTGGATACGGACTTTTCCTTGGCCGGGGCTGCTGCTGGTGCCGGGGCCGGGGTCCGTTCCGGTTTCCCGGCGGTGGTTATCGGAGTTGGCCCGCCCTTAACCTCGCGGTCCAGCTCGGCCATGGCCTGGTCGGAATGCTGGCGGACCTCATCCCGCCGGGAAGCGTCGCGCGGCTTTTCCCCGCAGCTCAGAACAAAAGAGGAGATAACAAGGGAAATTAAAAAAACGCCAAGATTTTTATTATTCACTTTATTCCCCTTTCCGGCCCGATAAATCGGGCAACTACATTACATATCAGAATCCTTGAACTTTTGAACCTTGAACCTGGAACCGTGAACCCCAGTTATTTTAATTCTTTTCCCTCCGATCTGGCCTTGGCGGCGCGGGCCATCAGGATCGCGGTCGTGCTCGTAATCGCCATTTCCATGACCGGTTGTTCTTTGAATAAGAATTTGACCAGATACCCGAGGGAGCGGAGGTCGGAGTAGGCGGAATAGAAAGCCCCGGTCATCTTGCCGCCTTTCAAGGGAATAAGCTCCCAGGCGCCGATGGCCTCGGCCAGATCGCCTTCTTTCAGGGTCCAGTCAATTCGGAGTTTGTCCTTTTGATGGACTTGGCGCAGGGTATAGCGGACTTTATATTTGATAATTGAAAACTTGAAAGCGACGACAATTTTCGTGTAGACGATATTTTCGGCTTCGCCGGGGATGACCTCGGTCTTTTCGCAATCAGGGACGAATTCCGGGTAATGGGCATAGTCAGTGATTGTTTTCCAAACCTCTTCCGGGGAGGCGTTAATCAAGACCCCGGCGGTGACGAATTTGAATCGGCCGCCATGTTCGTTTTCCTTGATAATAAGGATTTCCCCCTCTTTCAGGAGCTTTTCCACCGTGTTCGGATCAACCTTCAGGCGAACTATGGACATTTCTTCCGAAGCCCGGGCGGGGGCGGAAGAAATAAGGCAGGTCAGGGGCAGGGTGAGAAGCAGGATTAAGCCGAAACCGGCCGGAAACTTCTTCCTTCCTTGAACGGGAAATACCTTCATTCTTCGCCTCTCTTTCTCGGTGACCCGGGAAATATTTTCAACCGTTTGGGCTTGGCCTTTGGAATTATATTAGATAGGAGAACATCAATAAAGCCGGTTTGAAGGCCCGACTTGACTTGGCATTTATTATAGTATTATTTTATTTACCAAAATAATAAAGCAGGGTCCCCATCCCATGAAAAACAATCTGTCCGAAGAGATACAAAAAGCCGCGGAAATCCTTTCCCAAGCCAAGTCGGCGGTTATTTTCAGCGGGGCCGGGATGTCGGCTGAGAGCGGGATTGCCACCTTCCGCGACCCCGGCGGCCTCTGGGACCGTTTCGATCCGGCGGAAGTCGGAACCGCGCCGGGGATCATGTCCCTTTTATCGGAAGGAGGGGATACGATCAGGGAAATTATCCGGGAAGTGGTGGAGGCTTTTACCCTCGCCCGTCCGAACGCCGGGCACCTGGCCCTGGCCGAGCTGGAACGAATGGGGGTGGCCAGGTCGGTGATCACCCAGAATATCGATAACCTGCACCGCGAGGCGGGCAGCACCCGGGTATTCGAGGTGCATGGCAATCTTTACCGGTTTCGCTGCCTTAACTGCGAGAGCAAGTTTTTCGTGGACCGGAGCGATTTTCTCGAACGGCTGGGGGATATCGCCCGGGGCTCGGGACCGCTTTCCCTGGAAGGGATAATGGAACGGGTCCCCCGCTGTTCCTGCGGAGGGGTAAGCCGGCCGGACGTGGTGATGTTCGGGGAGTCGGTTCAGGAACTGGGCGAAGCTATTTTTGAGGCCCATCAGAGCGATGTGATGCTGATTCTCGGGACCTCCGGGGTGGTTTACCCGGCGGCCATGGTTCCCCAGGAGGCCAGAAAAGCCGGGGCCGTCCTGATCGAGATTAACCCCACCGAAGTGGTTTTCGCCTCGAAAAATGATGTTTATATCCGGGAAAAAGCCGCGGTGGCTTTGCCCCTGATCGTGGAAGAAGTGAAGAAGAGGAAGAAGAAAAAATAATACGCCCATAAGGGGAAATTAACATGGTCAGGGAAATAATTCTCAGGGTGGGGGAAAAAATCCGTAAATTCCGCCAGGACCAGAACCTTTCGATCCAGAAACTGGCGGATATTTCCGGGGTTTCCCCGGCCGGGATTTACAAGATTGAGACCGACGGGATGACCCCTTCGGTTGTGACGATGATCCGGATCGCCCACGCCCTGGGACACAAGGTCGGGGAATTCCTGGATGAGGCGGTGGAAGAAGTCCGGGATTTCGAGCTGGTGCGCCGGAAAGACCGGACGGCTCTCTACAGCAATGAAAGCCGGATTATGGCCGAGACCATCGCATGGCGGATCAAGGACTGGAAAATATTCGCGGCGGTGGTGACCCTGGAACCGGGCGGCAAGACCGGCGACGAGAACCTTTACCACGAGGGGGAGGAATTGATCCTGTGCCTGCGGGGTAAAATCGAGATTACCCTGGGGGAGGAGAAATTTCTGCTCCGAAAGGGCGACAGTTTTCACTACAAGTCTTCCAAGCTGCATTCCTGGCGCAACCCCGGCAAAGAGAAAGCGGAGATGGTTTATGTCCTGACCCCGCCCATCTTCCACCCTGAGGTTTCCTTCGCCGAGGATTTAAAGAAGCTTTCCGACAAGTAATAAATTGGCAAGTTCAAAGCCCCTGACCCCTTCCGTCATTCCCGTCCCGCATCAGAGTGCGGGATAAACTCCAGCGGGAATCCATACCTTTTTCCTGGAAGGTAGTGTGAGATTATTTTCAGATGGATTCCTGCTTCCCTCCGGGCCGTAGGCCCTACAGGGCCGGAGGCCGCAGGAATGACCGGCAAGAAGATTATTTTTTTACCTTGTTTTTGAACTTTGAAATTTGAACCTGAAACTCGAAACCAGCCTCCGGCCCGTTAGGGCCTACCCTCCGGCCTGTAAGCCCTACGGGCTGGAAGCGGGCCCGGAGGGAAACCCGAAACTTTTTTAAATTACCAGTTCTGCAGAAGCTGGATTAAGAGCCTGATCCCTACGCCGGTGGCGCCTTTGCCGAGGTAACGGCGTCCCTTTTCCTCCCGGGCGGTGCCGGCGATATCCAGGTGGGCCCAGGGGGTTTCCCCGACAAAACGTTTCAGGAAAATCCCCCCGATGATGGTCCCCGCCTCGCGGTTGCCCGTGTTCTTGATGTCGGCCACTTCGCTCTTGATCGCCTCGTCGTATTCCTTCCAGAGCGGGAGCTGCCAGACCCGTTCCCCCGACTCTTCCCCGGCCTGGATGATTTTCTCGATCAGCTTGGGATCGTTGCCGAGGAGGCCCGAGGCTTCCCGGCCCAGGGCGATGATGCAGGCGCCGGTCAGGGTGGCCAGGTCAATGATGGCTTCCGGCCGGTATTTTTCGCGGGCGTAAGCCAGGGCGTCCGCCAGAATCAGGCGGCCCTCGGCGTCGGTGGAAAATACTTCGACGGTGGGCCCGGAATAGGGGCGCAGGACGTCGCCGGGACGATAGGCCGACCCGCTGGGCATATTCTCGGTGGCGGGGATAAAGCCAACAATCCGGGGCGAAAGCTTAAGCCGGGCCGCGGCCCGGAGGGTGCCCAAGACCGCGGCCGCCCCGGCCATGTCGGTTTTCATCTCTTCCATCCCGTTGGCGGGTTTGATCGAGATTCCTCCCGAGTCGAAGGTTATCCCTTTTCCGACCAGCGCCACCGGTTTTCGCCCGGCTCGGCCTTTACCCGGATATTCGAGGACCAGGAAGCGGGGCAGGTTCCGGGTGCTTCCGACCGAGACGGCCCCGAGCCCGCCCATCCCCATCTTTTTGATTTCGGCCGGGCCGAATATTTTCAGTTTCAACCTTTCTTCTCGGGCCAGACGGCGGGCCTCTCCGGCCAGAAACTCCGGGGTGACCTTATTGGCGGGCCCGTTGACCAGATCCCGGGCAAAATTGACCGAGTCGACGATAATTTGACTTTTCGTGACCGTGGAATTGATCAGGCGACGCTCGGCCTCGCTCCGGGCCAGAAAAGTTACTTTTAGAATTTGTTTTTTGGTTTTTTCAGTCTTGTATTCCTCGTACTGGTAAAGGGCGATCAGTCCGCCCTCGGTCAGGGCCTGGGCGAGCGGGCCAGACCCGACCCCGGCGGGCATCTCCGGGAGGAGCAAATGACATTCCCGGGCGCCCAGGTCCCGGGCCCGGCATAATGCCTTTCCGGCGGAGTGCCGGCAGGTTTCCAGGTTAACCTCGGATTTTTTTCCCAGTCCGGCGACCAGAATTCTCCGGGCGGGAATTTTCCCCTCCGGGTAGGAGACGGCCACCTCGCCTTCCTTGCCGCTGAAATCCCCGGATTTGAGCAGTTTCGAGATCTGGCCGCGGGCAGCCCGGTCCACCGGGATCAGGCTCCGGGGGAGTTTCCGCTCCTGAAAGGCGAAGAGAATCAGGGCGTCGGTTTTTACTTTTTCCGTTTTTCCGATCTGGCAGGTTATTTTCATTATTTTCTCCTTAATTGATTATCTACGATCTGTTGCTTGTCACTCTCTACTCTCCACTATAAGCGCAGGCTGAAGCCTGCGGCTATGTCCTTTGCGATTTGCTCTGTGCTCCCTGCCCTCTGCGCTATGCGCTTTGCTCTTTAGCGCAGGCTGAAGCCTGCGGCTACCGGTTGCTTGCTTGTTTTTTCCGGAGTTCCATGAGCTTGATGATTACGGTCTGAAAGCGTTTTTCCAGCAGCCCGGGGGAAGAGTCCGATCCCTTGTTCACGTACATGGCCGGGCTCAGGCTGCGCAGGGTCTGTTTGAATTTCTCGTCGCACTGCTCGGCGGTAAAGAACAGGATGGGAATCGGTTCCTTGGTGGACATTCCCTGCTCCAGGGAGCGCAGGCTGACGGCGCACTCGATCCCGTTCATCCCGGGCATGTTGACATCCAGGATGATCAGGTCCGGCGACCGGCCGTGGGCGAAAAGGTTGGTCAACCGGGCGATCATCTCTTCCCCGGTGATGCAGGTGGAAAGCATCCGGGCGAAACCCTGCCCCACCAGGACATCGGAAATGATTTCCTGGATCAGGGGGGAATCCTCGGCGATCACCACATGCTCGAGCTGGTGGGCCTCTTCGGAGGCGCTGTCTTCCAGGGGCAGTCCGCAGTTGATGCAGAAATTTTTATCCTCGCCCTTCGCGTTCAGGGCAATCAGGGGCTCAACCTTTTCCCCGCAGCTGTTGCAGTAAATTTTTTGGATGGGCATTTCTTACTTTTGTTATGGCGAGCCCGACTTTGTCAAGGGCGTGGTCCCGCCATCGGCGGGACTTCGTCGCTCAGTTTCTCGTAATGACGGTTGAAAGATGTTTTCAGTAAATATGATTTTTCCCGTCAGCTGGATCCGGTCCGACTCTGATCTGTTAACCCCGGCTTCCGGCGATCATCTCGGTGATATACCACGATTTTCTCAGGCCGGCGCGCGCGATCATGAGCTCATAGGTCTTGGCGTCGCGGAGAAATCTTTCCAGCCGGTAATCCTCCATGTATCCATAACCGCCCAGGAGCTGGATGCAGTCGAGGGCGATCTGGGGAGCCAGTTCGGCGGCGAAGGCGGAGGCCCCCACTTCGGTTTCCGGGTTGGGCTGGTCCCATCCCCAGCTTACGCTCCGGTAAGCCAGGGCCCGGGCGGCTTCAATCGCGATGCCCCGGTCGGCCAGGATGTTCCGGACGGCGTCCTGGTCGCAGATCATTTTCCCGCCCTGGTAGCGTTCCAGGGTGTAGGCCAGAGCCCGGTTGAAAGCACCCTGGGCGATTCCGACCGCGATCGCGGCTTCAAAGCCGTCGACCGAGATCAAGTGGTCGAGGGGATTGGCGGGCCAGGAGGCCGCGACCGGTATTTTATCGAACTCGAGGTGGGCGAAAGGGCAGAGACGGAGTCCCATCGGTTCGGGGAGGTTCCGGACTTTAAGGTTTGGATCCCGGGGGGAAAAGAGGACCCAGGATAACTCCTCCTCCTGGTCCCGGGCCAGGCTGATCAACCCCTGGGTATATTCACCGAAAATCACCGCGGTTTTGCCGCCGGTTATCGAGTTATGTTCCAGCCGGGTGGAAAGCGAAGCGGGCAAATCACGAAGGTTGCGGGGTTCCGGGTCCTCCCAGAGGGCGGAAGAAACGAGGCGGAGGTTATCTCCCGAACCGGTCAGGGGACCCAGAATCTGCCGTTTCTGTCCGGGGTCGGGAAGGGAGAGGATCAAGGCCAGCCCCGAATAGTGCAGGCCCATGATGGTCGCGAAGGCCGGCACCGAGGCGGCCAGTTCCTCCAGAATATAAGCGGCCGCCTGGGGCGGGAACCCGGGCCCGGAGAGCTCCTCCGGGACGATGGCCAGGGAAAGACCCAGCGGGGCGGAAGCTTGGAGGATTTCCCGGAGGATTTCATCGTTGCGGCGGTTAAGCTTTTCCCAGCGGGGTTCGAGCTCCCGCGCGATAAAATCCTGGAGCGGTTTCTCCAGTTGATTCATAACCTCAGGCAGCATGGGGGATATTTTCCAACAAACCGCGGAAATATTCAAAGGTTTCTTATATTGTCATTCCTGCCCCTCAAGCTTCTGCCTGTCATTCCCGCTTTCCTCTTTTCTGTCATTCCTGCGAAAGCAGGAATCCAGGATTTAATTTCCCCTCCCTGTCCAGGGAGGGGGAGGGGAGAGTTTCATAAAGTTGTCATCCTGAGTCCTTCGCTTTTTGTCATCCTGAACGAAGTGAAGGATCTCGAAGGGCTCAGGATAAACTTCGCGAAGGATCTCGCATTTATCTCTTTCTATGGACCGCACCATCTTGATTATGCTCTTTTTGATACCACCCTACTTATGATATATTACCAACAATTATGTCCTCCGCCCCCAAGCAAATCCTCGATCTGATCGAACGCTTCGAGAAAAACCTCGAATCCTACAAGAGCCCGGCCTATAACGAGGAACAGCTCCGCTCCGAGTTCCTCGAACCCTTTTTCGAGGCCCTGGGCTGGGACATCTACAATAAAAACGGCCACGCCGAGGCATATAAAGATGTCCTCCGCGAAGACGCGATCAAGGTGGGTTCGGCCACCAAGGCCCCGGATTACTGTTTCCGGATCGGGGGCGCCCGCAAGTTTTTCCTGGAGGCGAAGAAAC
>JAPLJI010000045.1 GCA_026388655.1 Pseudomonadota bacterium | reverse complement strand
ATGGACATCGTCCGGAAGATGAGACTGGGACAGCTCCAGGGAGGCGGGATGACCCTTTTGGGACTGGGTCAGCTCTGCCCGGCCGCCAAGGTGCTGGAGCTTCCTTTCCTTTTCAATAATTATGAGGAGATCGATTACGTGGTCATGAACAAGCTGCGCCCGGGCTTCATCAAGCTGTTCGAGGAAAAGGGCGTATACATGTTGGGATGGTACGATATGGGCTTCGGTTATTTCTTTTTCAAGGATCCCATCCGTAATTTTGAAGATATCAGCAAGGTGAAGATGGTTACCTTCACCGGGGATCCGCTCTTTTTCGAAGGGGAGAAGGTAGCCGGGTTCGAGAATCTGATTCCTCTCCATATCTCGGAAACCATAACCGGCCTGCAGACCGGCTTGTTGACCGGGACCTTCAGCCCCTTCTTCGCCCTGGTCGGCCTCCAGTGGAACACCCACGTCAAGTACGTTTTGAACGTGCCGTTTTCATACTCGGTGGCGGCAATGGTGATTGATAAAAATTTCGTGGATAAGATGCCCCCCCCATATCAAAAAGTCCTGTTCGAGGCAATGAACAAATATGAGTCTTCCGTGAACCAAGAGCTCCGCCGGATGGAGAAGGAAACCTATGACTCGCTCCTCAAGCGAGGCCTGGTCGAGATCCCCAAGGATACCGCCCAGGAGATCGTGGCAGAGATGAAAAAAAGAACCCGGCCTCTATATGAAAAGCTCGTGGATGTGTATTATCCAAAATGGATTCTCGCGGGAATTTTAGACGCCCTGGCGCAATATCGGCAGGGAAAGGAGATGAAATAGAGCACCGGGGAAAAGGTGGCTAGGTGGCTGGAAAAGGAATGAGGTTTTGTCGTGGTCGAGCTTGCTCGACAAACAAATCGAAAGGAGGTTAACCATGGCGCAAAAATATGATGCGGTTATTGTCGGGGCCGGGATTTCCGGCTGCGGAGTAGCGGCCCTTTTATCCCGGGCCGGGAAGAAGGTGCTTCTACTCGAGCGGACCAAGTTGATCGGAGGCCGGGCTTCTTCCTACAAATACAAGGGCCATACCTTGAATATCGGTGAGCATGCCGGTATTCGTGATGGGTATTTGGATACTTTGGTCCAGGCGGTGGGCCAAAAAATCCCGGACCGGGGTTTCTTTGAGGATTATCTTATTTGGCGGAACGGGAAATTTGAAAAGGCCTTCGATATAGTACCGAAGCTGAACCCGGAGGAAATGGAACGGGTAGTTAGAACTGTGCAGGAAGCTACTCCGGAAGTTATGGGGAAGTATGATGCCATCTCCGGGGCGGAGTTGTTTAGTCCGATGGTCAAGAACCCCGAAAATTGGTACATGTTAAACCTGATTGGCGCGATCTGGAATACCATTCCGAACATTGAAAACCAAGCGGCCTCAAGCGTAATCGAAGCGATGAGAACCGCGAGCCGAAGCACCCTCGCCGGGTTCCAGGCCGCTCATGGAATCGGTGACTATTCCCGGACGATTTCCCAGGTGGTCAAGGAATGCGGCGGAGAGATCCTGACCGAGGCCCCGGTGGCGGAAATTCTGGTAAAAAATCGCCGAGTCGTGGGGGTCCGGGTGGAGCGGGAGGCCAAGCACGATGTGATGCATGATTATCCCATCGGCGAAGTCTTTACGGTCGAGGCGCCTCTGGTTGTTACCGCCATTCCCATCTGGACCGTCTTTAATTTAATATCCGAAAAAATGTTTTCTTCGGAATTTGTGAAGAAAGCCAAACACTTGAATAAGTTGACCGCCAATCTGGGATTCATGGTCGGTTTAAAGAAGCCCCTCTTTAACGAGAAATTATTTGTCATGGCCGACCTGCCCACCTTGGGCTATCCCACGACCATTTTCATCAGCAGCAACTTATGTCCAACCTTGTCTCCTAAGGGGGAGCACCTGTTGGAATGTTCCTGCATCTGTGAATTTGAACTGGGTGAGGACCGGGGATTGGTGTTAAGGAAGCTTCAGGAAATGAAGGACGACCTGGAGAAGCTGTATCCAGGCTGGCAGAAAAAGGTGATTTGGATCCGGCCCTATTTTCGCTGGGAGGAGCCGGCCCGCACCCCCGGACGGGATGGGATCTTTAAACCCGGCCCCAAGGCCCCGGAGATCGAAGGCTTATATTTCGCCGGGGATTCGGTTAATTCCCGGATCACTCCGGGGATGGAATGCGCGGCCGATTCGGCCATGATTTGCGCCCGAGCGATCCTCGGAAAACTTCCCGAGGTAAAACCGGCGGTCAAACCCAAAGCCGGGAAAAAATCCCAGCCCGGCAAAACCGGTAAAGCCGGCAAGAAAAGTAAGAAACGCTGAGAAGGCGGGTTATTTTCTCGCCTTTCTCGCTTGCCCTGAGCTGGGCGAAGGGCATTACTAGATTTCAAATTGCTGAATTAACAGAAGGAGGCAGAAAATGGCGGAAAAATTCGATGCAATAGTAGCCGGAGGCGGTCTCTCAGGCATGGGGGTGGGAGCGCTTTTGGCCGCGGCCGGGAAAAAAGTGATCGTGCTGGAAAAGAACCCCTATCTGGGGGGGAGGGCCACCTCCTTCAAGTATAGGGGTTTCCTTCTGAATGTCGGCCAGCATGCCGTGCTGCAAGGGGGAAAGGTGGAACGGCTGATGGAAGCGGTCGGGCGGCCGCTGGACGACGAGAAGGACAAAGGATTTTTCGAAGAGCTGTCGTTTTATGAGGACGGGAAATACAAGACCGTGATGGAAAAGGTCCTGGTGGACAAGCCGGAAGAGGCCCGGAAGTTTTATGCCACACTGGCCGAGATCGAGCCAAAGGATATGCCCAAGTTCGACGGGATTACCGCCGCGGAATGGCTGGCCAAGTATGTTACCGATCCCAAGCTTCGCTGGCTCGCTCACACCAATGCCACCACCTGCTGCACCACCCGGAAGCTCGAAGACATGGCCGCCAGCGCCCTGATCGAATCGATGAAGGTGATCTCGCGTTCCCCCATCACCTACATGCTGACCAAGGGTATCGGGAGCCTGTCCCAAACCATGGCCGGGGTGATCAAGGGAAAGGGCGGGGATGTCCGCACCCGGGCCAAGGTTCTCCACGTGATCGTGGAGAACAAGAAAGTGCGGGGGGTTTCGGTGGAGATCGGGGATGAAACCCCGGACGGGATGATGGAGAATATCATCAAAATCGAGGCTCCGCTGGTGATCACCGCCTTCCCGGTCTGGGACCTTTTCAAGGTGCTCGAGGAGAAGCTTTTCCTCCCCGATTTCGTGAAAATGTGCCTGCATCTGGACAACCGGGTTTCCAACATCGGCTTCAGCGTGGCCACTAAGGAACCACTCATAGCCGAAAAAAAGTTCATCTTCGCCGATGTGCCCCAGAAGAATGACGTACCCCTGGCCCTGACGATTCTTCCTACCAGCGTCGTGGTCCCCCCCATCTCCCTGGAAGGCAACCACCTGACCGAGTTTACCTGCGTCTGCGAGCCTTCCTTCGGCACCGATCCCGAACGGATCGCGAAGACGATCGCCGAGATCAAGGAATTCGTCAACCAGATTTTCCCCGGCTGGGAGAAAAAAGCCCTCTGGATCCGGCCCTTCTACCACTGGGAAGAACCTTCCCGGACCGCGGGGAGAATGGGGAAATTCCGGCCCGGGCCGAAGGCCCCGGGAGTCGAGGGGCTTTTCTTCGCCGGTGATACCGTGAACTCGCGCACCGTTCCCGGCCTGGAGGCGGCGACCGATTCCGCGCTTATCTGCGCCGAGGCGATTTTAGGAAAATTGCCCTAGGCCGGAAAAAAGACGCCAGCCAGGTTAACGGAAAGTTTGGAGAAGAAAAAAAGGAATTAGTCGAGAAGGGAATTATTTTCTTTCCCTTCTCGACTAATCTTTTCTTTGCCTGCGGTGAAAGCCAAACGCGAACATTTTGACGCGGTCATCATCGGAGCCGGCATCTCCGGTCTCGGTGTCGCCGGGCTTTTATCCCGGGAAGGGCGAAAAGTTCTGGTGCTGGGAAAAAATAAGTTCAGGGGCGACCGGGTCCGCAGGCACCAGGGGTGAATGGATTGTTTTTAACCGGGGATACGATCAGCTCCCGCTCGTTCCCGGGGATGGAATGCGCGAGCGACTCGGCGATGATCTGCGCCGAGGCGATCTTAAGAAGTAAACAAGGATAAATGTTCTCGCTAATTTAAAGGAGGTTTTTTATGACCGAGAGATTTGATGCCATCGTGATCGGCGCGGGCCTTTCCGGCCTGGGGGTGGGGGCGCTGCTCGCCAAGGCGGGGAAAAAGGTGGTGGTCCTCGAAAAAACCAAGCAAGTCGGCGGGCGGGCCACCTCGTTCAAATACAAGGATTACATCCTTAATATCGGAGAACATGCCGGGCTCGTCGGCGGAAGGATCGACGACCTGATCATGCGGGTGGGAAAAGAGCCCCCGGCGCGGGGCATTTTCGATGATATGACGGTTTACGACTATAAGAAGCACCGGGCCGAAACCATCGCCGACCTGGCCCCGATCGGCAACCAGGAGATGCTCGATTTGATGATGGCAGTCAAAGAGATGACCCCGGCCAAGTGGAAAAAGGCCGACGGGATATCCGCCCAGGAATGGCTCGCGCCCATCGTCAAGGACAAGGTGGTCCGCGATCTCTGGCACATGTGCGCGATCGTGGTCACCACCATCGCCCGGCTCGAGGACATGGCCGCGAGCAGCTTCATCGAATCGGTTCGTCTCATCCTTCGGTCCACCACCACCTTCCTGGCCGCCCAGGGAATCGGGGATTTTTCCCGGGTGTTGGCCGATTCCATCCGGGAGCGAAACGGCGAGGTTAGGACCGGGGCCAAGGTCAGCCGGATCCTGATCGAGAAAAAGCATGCCTCCGGCGTTCTGATGGAGCCGGACGAGGAAAGCCCGGACGGCGCGATTGATCAAATGATAAGAATCGAGGCCCCGATCGTGGTCACCGCCTTCCCGGTCTGGGAGGTTTTTAACCTGCTGGACGAAGGGATATTCCCGCCGGCTTTTATCAAGAAAGCCCGGAACCTCTCCAAGTTGACCTACAACCTGGGCTTCGCCGCCGGAATGACCGAGCCGCTATATAACGAGAGCATGTTCATCATGACCCATCTGCCCCGGCTCAAGTATCCGGGAACGATCTTCATGGCCAGCAACCTGGTTCCCACCGTGGCGCCGAAAGGCGAGCATCTTCTAGAGTGTTCTTCGATTGTCGGCGCCGAGGTGGCCTCCAACCGGGAAAAACTTCTGAAAAGCATCCAACTCCTGAAAGACGACTTAAACGAGATGTACCCCGGCTGGGAGAAGAAGGCGCTCTGGATCCGGCCGTATTTCCACTTTGAGGAGCCGGCCCGGGCGCCGAAATGCGATGGGATTTACAAGCCCGGCCCCAAGGCCCCCAAGATCGGGGGGCTGTATTTCGCGGGGGACTCCGTCAACAGCCGGACCGCCCCGGGGATGGAATGCTCGAGCGACTCGGCGATGGTCTGCGCGGAGGCTATCCTCGGAAAGCTTCCCTAAAGCCAGAAAAGGTTTTCAAAAATGGTAGTTGCCCGATTTATTTATCCCGAAGGATGAGGGATCGGGCTATAGAAGGGACGGCATCAGAGCCGCCCTTTCTATTTCAAAACAGATCATTTTTAAGAAAACATTTCCCCTCCCCTGATGGCCTCCGGCTCGGAGAGGAGGGGATAAAGGGGAGGGTGATATTATCGTGACCCTTAACCTTTTCCCGCTTGACAATTTTTCTCGCGAATTATTTATGTTATCGGGATCAGGCAAATAATCTCCAGCAACTCTTTGCCGGTGTTCCGGAACTGGTGCTTCTCGTGCGTCGGCCCCGGGGCGGTGAAAACCTACCTGATGGAATCGGTCTTCAAGACCGCGATGAACGCGGAGCTCAAGGAAACCCTGATGAAGGCCTGGTATGAAAACTGCAGCCTCTTCGGCCGGGAGGTTACGGACGAGGAC
>JAPLJI010000160.1 GCA_026388655.1 Pseudomonadota bacterium | reverse complement strand
GTCTTTCCTTCCGCCAACCGCACCGCCTCCCGCTTGAAAGACGGTTCAAACTTCTTCTTCCGCTTCGCTTCCATGAACACACCTCCTCCCATTAGATTACCTTTGGTTTTCGATGTGTCCATATTTCAGGGACAGGTCAGTCTGCTGGTCTGTTGGTCTGTTGGTCTGCTGGTCTGCTGGTCTGTTGGTCTGCTGGACTTTTATTCCGGCATCCGGATCCGGATGGATTTAGGGAGGATGGTAAAGACGGAAGGCAGGCGGCCGGGCTGTTCGCCGTCCACATCGAGAAGAACCTTCTCTTCGGAAACGGCCTCGACCACCCGGCCGCGAAAAACCTGGACCTTGGGATGTTCCAGATGTTTCCCCTGGTAGATTTTGGTTCCCCCGGCCAGGATTTCTCCGAAGCTCATGTCGCCCATAACCACGATGTCGAAAAGACCGTCGTCGAGTTTCGAGCCGGGGGCCACCCACATCCCGCCCCCGAAATACTGGCCGTTGGCCACCGCGGCGTTGTAAACCCGGCCCTCCCATTTCTTCTCGCCGTCGATCGAGATCTTCACGTGCTTGTTTTTATAGAGGAGCGTGGCCACCACCGCCCCCCGGAGGAAGGAGATTTTTCCGCCCAGGGCCTTGGTCTGGCGGTTGACCCGGTCGTCCACTTCCCCGCCGATCCCGAAACTCGCGATGTTGATGAAGAGCCGCGTCACCTTTTCTTCCCGGTGATTGACCAGGGTGAGCATCCCGGCGTCGATCAGGCGGTCCTTCCCCTCTTGCAATACCCGGATCGCCGGCTCGATATCCTTCTCGATCTTGAGGGCCTTCCGGAAATCCCCCCCCGTGCCCTTGGTCACGACCGCGAGGACGGCCTCCGGGTTCACCGGCACGGGTTTCCCCGCCTCCAGATTAAAGAAACCGTTGACCACCTCGTTGTGGGTTCCGTCACCGCCCACGCTGACAATCATCTGGAACCCCGACTTTAACGCTTCCCGGGTGATCCGGGTCGCCTCCCCCGGGGCCCGGGTCAGAAGGGCCTCGAAATTCCCGATCGCCTCCCTGATGGCCCGGCTGATCTGGGGCCATTCCCGCCCGGTCCGGCGGTTGGCGGAATGGGGATTCACGACCACGAATGTTTTAAAAGTATTCATTTTCGGTAGGCGCAGGCTTCAGCCTGCGATATTCTTGCGCAACCTAAAGGTTGCGGCTACCAGGATCTCCCTTTCATGGCTTCCAATTTGTATTTTAAAGCTTTTCCAATACGATGTTGACAATATCCTTCACCGGAATATTGGGATCCTGCCTCTGGAAATTCCGCTCGCAGAACGGGCAGGAGGTAACCAGGAGCTGGCCCCCCTTCCGGCCGAATTCCTCAAGTCTCCGGGCCGTGATTTTGCGCGCGGTCTCCGGGAATAAAAGGGGCACCGCCCCCCCGCCTCCACAGCAGATCGAATCCTGGCGCGACCAGAAAAGCTCCCCCGCCGGTTCGCCGAGAACCCGGGCCAAAATCTTCCGGGGCGGATCAAAAACCCCGAGATAGCGGCCGAGATAGCAGGGATCATGATAGAAAATCGCTGGGAGGCGGGGACGCGGGGACGCGGGGACGCTCCCGGCTTCAAATTCTGATGTCTTCTGACCTCCTGGCGTCCTAGCTTCCCAGCTTCCCAGCTTTTCATCGAGAAACTCGGTGATATGCTGGACCTTCCCCGGGATCCGGATGCCGAATTGCTCATAGCGCACCTTGAGCACGTAGACGCAGGCCGGGCAGCCGGAAAGGATGAGCTTGTAACGGCTTAATTTTTTCGCTACCTTCCCGGCCCGGGCCTTGAAGGCCTCGTATTCCCCGAAATTCAGGAGGGGCATCCCGCAGCAGAATTCCTCCTCGGCGTAAAAGCCGACGTAATCAATCCCCAGCCGGGAAAAAACCTTCTCGGTATCGGTGATATTCCCGGGGCGGTACTTGGTGGCGGTGCAGCCGGCTAAATAAACCGCCTGGGCCTCCGGGACCCGCTTCTCGGCCCGGATCAGCTCGTTGATTCTTTCGTTCAGACGGGGACCGAAGGGGGTGCCGTCGGCGTTGTAGCGGGAGAGAAAATTTCTGGCTTTCTCCCCACGATAATCCGCGGCCTGGCCCCGGGCCTCTTCCATCACCGCGGGCACCTCGATCAGGTGCTGGCAATAGGTCCGGCAATGCAGGCAAAAGGCGCAGTGGTGAAAGGTCTCGGCGATCTCGGGGGTAAGCGGGAGGCGGCCGGCCCGGACCAGGTGCAGGATCTCCTGCCGGACCTGCGGGATGGATGTCTCTTTCCGCTCGGCCTCGGCCACCGGGCAGGCGAACCGGCAGAGCTTGGGGCAATAGGTGCAGTAACTTATTTCCTTTTTAAAACGATCAAGATTCAACTTTTATCCTGTAGCCGCAGGCTTCAGCCTGCGTCTCCTCGCAACCTAAAGGTTGCGGCTGCCGAATTCTACGAGCCCGACGTAGCTTTCTAGCGTCCTAGCGTTTTTTATATCCCCAGCTTCCCCGGATTCATGATCCCGCGGGGATCGAAGGTCCGCTTGAGGGCGCGCAGGGTTTCCATCCCCGCGGTTCCCCATTCCTCCACCATCCAGGGCCCCTTCAATTTGCCGATCCCGTGATGGTGGCTGATCGATCCCCCCGCCCGGGCGCAGGCATCCATCGCCGCTTTCCAGATCAGTTCATAGAGTTTTCTCTTTTCCTCCGCGGTCGGGGCCTGGGCCACGGTGGTGAAATAAATCGAGCAGCCGGTGGTATAGGCGTGAGAGAAATGGGCCATGATCAGGGCATGGGGCGAAACCGCCTCCCGCATCGAATAGTAAAGCTTTTCCAGGTTGCTCCAGGTCGTGGATACCTCGATCGTGTCGGCAAAGGCCCCGGCGGTGAAAATCTTGGAAAGCTGATAGGAAACCGCGTACCGGCTTTCCCACCAGGCCAAACCCGGATCCGGCCCCAGAAAAGCACCCCCGGCTTTTTCCCCGAGAGCCCGGGCTTCCGTCTCTTCCACTTTCACCTGTTCCGAAAAGCCTTCGAAAACCAGGATCAGGAGGCACTTTTCGGGGGCCAGGGCCGCCAGGCGGTTCAGCATCTTGGGACGGGTCAGGAAAAATCTTTCCCCCTTCTTCAGAATCTCATCGCGGAGACGGGTGGTAATCCCCTCGCCCTTGCCCTTGCCGTCGGGCAGGGGCAGGTCCCCGATTTCTTTACCCCGGGAACCGACCAGGAAAGTGTCCAGTTCGTCATAAAGCCGGGCGACCGCGGGCTTGATCCCTCTCTGCAGTACGGTCCGGATCGCGCCCAGGGCGGGGGAAACCCCTTTGAATTCCATCGCGAAAAATGTCCGGGTCTCCGGTTCCCGGTGGATCTCCATCGTCGCCTGCGTGATCACCCCGAAAATCCCCTCCGACCCGACAAAGAGCTGCTTCAAATCCGGACCGGTCGCGGCCCGGGGGGTAACCCGGGTATTCATGATCTCGCCGCTTGGCAAAACCACCTCCAGGCCCAGGACCATGTCCTCGATTTTCCCGTATTTCGTGGAAAGCTGTCCGGCGGAACGGCCCGCGAGCCACCCGCCCAGTGTCGAGCAATAGATCGAGGAAGGAAAATGCCCCAGGGAAAAACCCCGTTCGTTCAGTCTCCGTTCCAGGATCTCGCCCATGATTCCTGACTGGACCGTGGCCAGGAGCGAGTTTTCGTCGATCCCGATAATCTTATCCATCCTTTTCAGATCCAGGATCAACCCGCCCTTGATCGGAACCGTGCCCCCGCAGACCCCGCTGCCGGCCCCGAAGGGGATGACCGGGACGCCGTTTTTGCCGGCCCACTTCAGAACCCGGGCCACCTCCTCGGCGCTCTCCGGCCAGGCGATCGCGTCCGGGGGATACTCAACAGGTAGAGAGGTGGTTAGGTGGCTGGGTGGCTGGACTGTTGGTCCCTCCGGGCCATAAGCCCTACTGGGCCGGAGGCTGTTGGTCTGCTGGTCTGTTGGACTGCTGGTCTGCTGGTCTGTTGGACTGCTGGTCTTCTGGTCTGTTTCCCCGAACCCGATCTGCAGATAAGTCCAGAGATCCCGGGCGTAGGCGATTTTATCCGCCGGTTGGGTTGAGACTTTTTCCGCCCCTAAAATTTTGACTAATTCCTGGATTTTCGCTTCCATGTTTCTCCCGTAATTCAAGGCATTTACCCCCTCATAAATCAACCCTTCGATTTCCCCGGTTTAAAGCCCGGGATATGCTCCGGGTTGGGCATCCGGGATTTCTCCGGCCCGCTGGCGGGCGAATACCGTGATTCGGAAGCCCCGCATCTCCCGATACAGTATTCCCGCGAGCTTTTCCCATAGGGCCGGCATTTTAAATTCCTTGATCACCTCGTATTTGAGCCGGTTGCCCGGGCTCCCCTTCTCCAGCCGGTGATAAACCTCGGCATAATCCCCAAAACCCTGACCGTTAAAAATATCGGAATAGGCCAGGGCCAGATAATCCGGTTCCCGGGAGAGAATCCGCTGGGTCGTGGAACCCCGGGGAAAAACGATATTTTCGCAGTTCTCCCCGCAGATTCGAGGGGTGGGTGAGAAGACCCAGTAATAGCTCAAAACTTTTTTCTCCGCCGGAAGATGCCCCTCAACCCATTGGCCGCAATTCTCATAAGTGGAAAAAAGCGTGTTAAAGTGCGGAACCGCCAAATTGGAAAAATCGAAAAGGAGAATCAAAACCAGCGTCAGCCAACCCCATTTTCTCTTCGCCGGGTTCGCGGCCGGGATATATTCCGCGAGAAAAACCGCGGCTCCCATCGCCGCGAATGGCAAAATCGGGAGCTGATATTGGAACTGCACCAGCTTGGAGACCCCGCTGAGGAGAAAGTAGAAAACCGGGAAGACGATAAAGATGATTCCCAGTTTGAAATTGTTTTTGCCCAGGTAATAAACCCCGGCAAAAAAAACCGGATAAAGCGGGATCCCCAGCAGGAAAGGGAAAAGGATGAAAAGCTGGTAGAGATATCGGACGGGAATCCAACCTTGTGAATCGAGCTGGAAAAACACATTTTTTTCCGCCATTACCGCCAGCAGATCCAGGCCGTGAGTAAACCCCCGGAAATCCAGAAATATATATGGGCTGGTCAGGGCCAGGGTCATTACTCCCAGGTAGAGCGAGAGCGCCAGGCGGAGATCGAAAATCGTAATCCCCCCCTTACCGCGGCGGTGCGGGGAAAGAAAATGGGCCGCGATAATCGGTAAAAAAGAAATCATATTATACTTAGTCGCCAGCGCCATTCCCGCCCCGACCCCGCTCCAGAGATAACTGCCCAGGTCCGGGGAATCGTAAAGTTTCAAAGAAAAATAGAAGCTAAAAAGCACGAAAAAGGCCAAGGCCGAATCCACCTTCAGGATCTGGGAGATAAAAATATGAAACGGGCTCAAGGCTAAAAATAAAGCCGAGAGCAAACCGGCCCTCCGTCCGCCCAGCCTTTTCCCGATCGCGTAAACCAGGTAAATCGAAGCGAGTCCAAATCCCAGGGAAGAAAAACGACCCAGATAAAGAAGGATATAATTGTGATCCGCGTAATTAAAGTTGGCGATCAGTTCCGGGAACCGGCTCTCCCCTCCGAAAAACAACCACTGCCCCCCAAAATAAAGCAGGAAAATAAAGGCCAGAAAATAAAAAAGGAAGGAACCATAAATGAAAAGGTGGGGATTTAGGTCCCCGGTCTTGAGCATATTCAGGGCCTTCTCCAAAAAAAGCCTTTCATCCGGCCCGTACTCAAAATAGGGCAGAAGAAAGCCAATCCCCCGAACCCGCAGCGCCCCGGCCAGCAGGAGAATCAGAAATATCGCCAGCCGGTCTGACGCCGCCAGGCGGGCCCACCATTTCCCGATCACGCTCAAGTTCGAATCACCCCATTTACCAGGAAATCCCGAAAAAAGCCTTGAGATCCGAAAGCAGGGTCCGGTGTTTAAGACCGAAAAGCAGCCGCCGCCCAAAAAAGCCCGGGTTCAGATAAACCTTTCGGTAAAACCGGTGAAAATACTTTTCCACCACCTCCCAACCCAAATGGGGATGCCGGTAGACCGAACGCGGAACCCGATAAAAATTGTAATCCCCCCAGCCCCCTCCCCGCAGTAAGCCCTCCGCTTCCAGCCTCTGGTACAGGCTGGTCCCCGGGAGTGGAATCGTGTAGGAGACTTTGGCAAAATCCAGGCGCAGCCGGCGGGCGAAGCTCAGCGTCGAAATCAAATCCTCTTCCTCCTCTTCCGGAAGTCCGATCATGAAAAAACCGAAAACCTCGAGTCCCAATTCCCGGCAATCGGAAACCACCTCCTCCACCTTCTCGATCCGGATTCCCTTCCCGATCTTCTCCAGAATCCGGGGGCTCCCCGATTCAATCCCCAGGTAGACCCGATAGCATCCGGCCCGCTGCATCTGCCGGAGGAGTTCCCGATCCAGCGTATCCACCCGCAACCCGGTAACCGGCGCCCAGGGGAATCGCCAGCCGCTCCGGATGATTTGCGCGCAGATCTCCAGGGCTCGCTCCCGGTCGTGAGCGAAATTATCGTCGGCCAGGTGAATCTCCCGGAAACCCCGGTCCAGCATTTTTCGGATCTCGTCCAGGACCCGCGGGGGCGATTTGGCCCGGAATTTTGTCCCCAATACCTTCTTGGTGCAATAGGAACAGGTGCCGGGACATCCCCGGCTGGTTTCGAGCCAGCCACAGGGATTTTCCCGGGCCAGGAGATGGGAAGTGCGGTAGCGGGAAAGCTCAAAAATTTCCCAGGCGGGAAAGGGAAGATCGTCCAGATTTAAAACCGGCGGGCGGGGCGGGGTTAAGCGCGGCCCGTTTCCCCCCCGGTAGGCAATCCCCAAAACCCGGGAAAAATCCCCGGCGGCATATATCTCCGAAAGCGTCCGATCACCTTCCCCCACGACGAGAAAATCGAACGGGATCTCCTTCAGGGTGGCCGCCGGGAGGACCGTCGGGTGGGGCCCTCCCCCGATAATCGGAACTCCCGGGATGCGTTTTTTCAATAAATTCACGACCCGTAAAACCTCCGGGAAATGGGGAGTGGTGAAGGAAATACCCACCCCGTCCGGGGGAAAATCCTTAAGCTTTCGGTCCAGGAAACGCCCGGGCGAGCGATAATGATTTGCGTCAAATGTCTGAACCTCGAAACCGGAATCCCGCGCCCCCGCCGCAACCGCGGCCACTCCCAGAGGAGGAGAAAAGGGAGCCCCCGACCGGATGGCCGTGCGCCGATATATCCCCCGGGAGGAAGGGATAACGATCAGCAGCTTTTTCCTCATCGCTTGCTCCGCGCTCCCTTGATCCTCCAGATAATCAGGTCCCCCGAGTAAACCGCGCTGGGAAGAATATCGCACTCGATCCAGCACCCCCGGCAATTTATTACCGCCTGCCGCAGGTCTCGGGCCCGGGATGAATTCCAGATTCCGGAAAGCGAATTTTCCTTGAGGTTCCCACCGCTTTGGTTCAAGCCCGAGCAGGGAATCATTTCGCCATCGGCCCGGATCCGAAAGTGGGAAAAGAAGGCGGAACATTTCGGCTGCGGGTGGCTCTGCCCCCGAAAAATCCGGTTCTCCTCCCCCGCCGTGAGATATTTAACCCCCAGTCCCCAGATCCGGGCCGAGAGGGAAGGAAAAGGGGGCAGGGCCTGCTCGGCGGCCGCCCGCACGTCCCGGTAAACCCGCGCGAGTTCTTCTCGCGGGAGTGAAAAAGCCGGGGCAAAGGGAATTTCTTTTTGCCGGGGATCCAGATCGATCTGGGTGTTCTCGTTATACCGGGCCGCCACCACCATCCGATAGCCGAGGTCATACTCCCGGGCTATGCTGATTACCCGGTCTCGCCATTCCAGGTTTTCCGGCGTCAGGGTGTGATTGATTCCCGCCGGGAAGGGGAACCGCTCCCTCCGCTGGCGAATGAGTTCCAGGGAACGGATCACCTGGGCAAAAGCTCCCGGCACTCCCCGGACGCGGTCATGGATTTCCCCCTCGCCATCCACGCTGATCTGAAGAAAGATGCGGATCCGGTTTTTTTCCACCACCGTCAAAAGGTCGGCTAAGGCCTCCGGCAGGGTGCCGTTGGTGGTGAGATAAATCAAACGGGGCCGGGCCCAGCGGAAAATCCCGCTGATCATCTGCGGCAGATCGGCGCGGAGGAGGGGCTCGCCTCCTGTGATCCGGAGAAGATCCAGCCTATGACTCAGGGGATCCCGAAAGATTTCTTCGATCTCCGACCGGGAGAGTTCCTCTTCCCCCCCTCTCTCCGGAGAGCTGGGGAAAGCGCAGAAGCGACAGCGGGCGTTACAACGCCGGGTCACCTCCAGAGCGATTAGCCGGGGGCGCGGGCTCACTTTCCCCGACCGGGAGAGGCGGGTCTGGAAAATCCCTCGGGTTAGGTTAAACGGGTGCACTAATAAAGGCCCGATCGCCAAATAAACTTCCAGCCATCGAGAATCGTGGCCAGGATAATCCGGGGCCGGACCGAAAAAGACCTCTGGTTTTTCGGGGGCAGGCTCGCCACGGGAATCTCGGATAGTTTCGCTCCCCGTTCCCGGGAGCGGATGACGATCTCGGCCACCGCGAAGGGACTTTGGGAATGCCAAGGGGTCTCCCGGAGCACGCTTTTTTTGTAAATCTTCAGGGGAGAATTAAGATCGGCGAAGGCAATCCCAAACAAGCGCCGGAGGGAAAAATTATACAGCCAGGAAATAAACCCCCGAAAGGCCCCGTAGGGTTTGTTGATCCGACGGGTGATCACCCCGTCATGATCAGCGAGAAACTCCAAGAGCCGGGGAATGAAGGAAAGCGCGATGGGATAGTCCCCATCCGTAAAACAAACCAGCTCAAAATCGCGGGTATGTTCCAAACCGGTTTTCAGGGCGGCGCCATAGCCCCGATGAACCGGATGCCGAATCAGCCGGACCTGGGGATACTTCTCGGCCATCCTCCGGCCCACCTTTTCGGTTTCATCCGGGCTCCCGTCATCCACGATTATGATCTCAAATTTTTCCGCGCAGTCCGACAGCACCCGCACCCCGTCCTCCACCAATTCGGCAATCGTCCCGGCGTCATTATAGGCGGGAAAGATCAGGGATATGGAATATTTTTTAGGCAAGGGCATGAACCTGACGGACCGGCATGTTTAATGTTTCCCTAGGTTAGTTTAACAAATTCTCTTCCGATAGGATAAACCTTCCCCGACAATTGAATCCGGGGAATCTGCGGATGTAGATCGGGAAAAACGATTTTCCCGGCGCCGGGACGCGCTGATTGTCTCGGGAGCGCCGGGGGGCTTACCGCGGGTCCTGGGCGCAGCGGAATCCCCAGTTATAGTACCAGAACGCGCCGATTATCGGGTTTCGGTCGAAAACCTGCAGGGTATGAGGACTCCCGTGCCGCCAATCCCCTCCCCGGAGGATCCGGAGCGAACCCAAAACCGGCCCGGTTGGATCCGGCCGGGGGGATTTGTAGTAATATAAGGGGTCATACCAATCCGCTACCCATTCCAAAACATTCCCGGCCATATCCATCAAGCCGTAAGGGGATGCTCCTCTGGGTTTGCTCCCCACCTCCCAGGTCCTCTTCTTCCCGCATCCGGTTTCTTCTCTCTGCTCGGGAAAGACCGCGTATTCGCAGGTCGGGGGTGTATTTCCCCAGGGATAAATCCGGTCATCATTCCCCCGGGCCGCTTTTTCCCATTCGGCCTCGGTCGGCAGCCTTTTGCCCTTCCACCGGCAATAGGCCTCGGCCCGGTCCCAATTGATGCAGTTGATCGGATGGCGCCGGCGATCCTTTCGGCCTAAACTGCATTCCTCCCCATTGGGCGTGGGACGGCATTTCCCGGCTTTCCCGCAGGCCTCGTAATCCCCGGTGGTTACCTCGAAACGATCGATGCAATAAGCCCGCAAATAAACCCGATGATAAGGTTTCTCGTCCTTCTCGCAATCCTGGCCGAGGGCTTCCGGGCAACCCATCCCGAACTCCCCCGCGGGAATGAACACCATGTTTTCCGGACAGGGGTTTCTTTTCGCGGCCCCGCTTCCCGGCCCCGCCCCCGCCGAAATCCCGAAAAAAAGAAGCGGGAAAGCCAGGAAGGTTCCGGTGAGAAAAAGTTTAAAACCTCTTGAAGATATAGATCCTGATCGCATCGAGGGCCAGAAAGAAAAGTTCCATGACCGTTACTCCCAGCCAGAGGAAAACCCTAAAACCTTTTTTAATCGTCTTCGCCATTTTGGTTCAGGCCGCGTTGGTTTTGATCGCTTTGCCTCAACTCGTTAGCAACCGGAAGAAAGCCCGGATCAGGCTTCGGGCGTCCCGGATCCAGTCGAAATCCACGGGCAGATCCGAAAACTCCTCAGCGAGGATGAACCGTTTCTGGTGGTAAAACCGGAAATATGCCCAGCGGTGGTAGAAGTTCAGGGTTTCCCGGGAAACATCCTTGAGCGGCACCGAGACATCCCCGTAATGCCAGCGTTTCCAGTTGATTTTCGGCAGTTTTCCCTCGGCCCGGAGTTGCTGGTAGATTTCGCTTCCCGGGTGAGGGGTGAAAAGGAAATACTGGACCGCGTCCAGGGGCAGTTCCCGGGAAAAGCGGGCGGTGGCTTTCAAATCTTCCCAGGTATCGGTGGGATAACCCAGGATAAAATAACCCTGGACCAACATTTTAGTGTTCTTTTTGATTAAATTGACCTTCTCGCGTACCAGATCGAGGTCCGCCCTCCGCTTCATCGCCCGGAGCGTCTGCGGCGAGCCCGACTCCACCGCCACGCACATGTAAAAGCACCCGGAGCGCTCCATCAGCTTGAGCATCTCCTCGTCCAAGTTGTCGAACCGGACCGCGTTCTGGGCGCAATCCCAGTGGATTTTCAGGTCCCGGCGGATGATTTCCTCCAGCAGTTTCAAAAAGTATTCCCGGTCCGCGGTCAGGGCGTCATCCACGAAGGCGAAGAAATCGATTCCATAGCGATTTTTCAGCTCGGTGATCCAGCCGATCACGTATTCAATCGAGTGGCGGCGCACCTTCTTGCCCGACAGGCGCCAGGCCGCGCAATAGGTGCAGGGCATCGAGCAACCCCGGGAGGTGACCACCGGAATGTAGTAGTTCCCGACATAACGAATCTTGCGGCTGGTCCGGATGTAGTCCCCCATTTTCAGCATTTCCCAATCCGGGTAACCGAATTCGTCAATGTTCTCGTGAAAATAGGGGGGATTGGCTTTCACCCCTTCGGGGCTCCGGTAGATCAGGCCGGGAATTCCTTCCAGGGTGAGGGGTGAAAGGTGAAGGGTGAAAGGTGAATTTTGATCCATTCGCTTTTCTCTTTGAACTTTGAACTTTGAACTTTGAACTTCCATCTTCCCCAAGAATTGGGGAAGATGGATTTCCGCCTCCCCCTGCCAGGCGAAATCGGTCCCGGGGATATGGTTAAAAACGTCTTCCACGGCTCCGGAAGGGTGGGGACCTCCCACCCCGATGAGAGCCTGGGGACAATGTTTCCTGATTATTTCAATTGTCCGGTTGGCGGCTTGCACCCCCCAGGAATACACTTTCATACCGTAAAAGTCATAGGGATTTTCCCGGATAAACCCTTCGAACTTCTTCCAGGAAAGCTTTTCCCTCATGCAATCGAGAACGCGCACCTCGTGCCCGGCCTTCTGGAGCGCGGTCCCCAGGAAACCCTGGCCGATGTCAATGTAATATTGCTCGTCTTCCCAGCGCCGCCCGATCGGCTTGATTAAACAAATCCGCATATTCTCAATCCGCTCTAAACAGGTGTTTAAACCCGCTCCTTCAAATTATTTTCCCCGAGAAAATACACATCCGGAAATTAAACAAAGGAATTATATCAAACCTCTCTTTCCGTTTAAAAAGCCACCGGATAGCGTCTCAGCCGGGTCCAAAGCCCTAAAACCAAATTGAGTATGACCAGAAAGAAATGATACCGGAGCGTGGCGCTCAAATTCCTGAACCGGATCGGCTTATAGAAAACCCGCTTAAAAAAGGAAGGGAAAGAGTAAAAGGCCCGATAAAAGTCCCAACAATACTTTTCCAACTCTTCCGGGGTCATGTTCTTCGGGTAAAAGGTTGCGTGGGAACCTTCGTAATATGAAAATTTCCTATGTCTCTCCGGGATCATCCTGCCTTCGGTTTCCAGACGCTCCCATAATTTCGAGCCGGGAACGGGAACCAAAAGATGGGCGAACAGATAGTGAACGTGGTTTTCCACGAGGAAATCCAAAGTGGATTTGAAAGTCTCTTTGCTGTCCTCATCAAATCCGAACATCAGGCCCGCCGCCACGGGAACCCCGTGTTCGTGGAACCGCCGCAAATATTCCCGGTAACGCTCCGCGTTGGCAAAACCCTTGTCGACCTCGTTTAAATTTTTCAGGTTCAGCGATTCCATTCCGAGATAAGCCCCGAGACACCCCGATTCCCGCATCAAATCCAGCAGCTCTTCGTCTTCCGCCACCCGGATTTCGCTTTCCACCACCCACTCGATTTTCAGGGGGATCAAAGCCTTCAGCAGTTCCTTGGTGTAACTGCGATCCACGGAAAAATTGTCGTCCGCCAGGAAGAAGGTTCGCTTTCTTTTCGACACCTCCACATCCCGAACCACGTCCTCGATCGGGCGCTTCCGGAATTTGCCTCCATAGATCCTCCACATACAGCAGAAATCACAATTGTAAGGGCAGCCCCGGGAGGACCAGATCGGGATGTACAAATAGTGGCCTTTTTTACGGGCCAGATCATATCGGGGGGGAGGGATGTTTTTCAAATCGTGAAGCCGGTCCGCTTTATAAAACGGTTTGAGCTGGTGCTTTTGAAAGTCTCGAATTAACTGCGTCCAGACTCCCTCCGCCTCCCCCACTACCACCGTATCGCAATTTGCCTTCACTTCCTCGGGAAACATGGTGGCGTGGATCCCCCCGATTACCACCGTTTTTCCCCTTTTCCGAAATTCCGCGGAGATTTCATACGCCCGGGAGGCCTGATGGATCATGGCGGTAATCCCGATCAAATCCGCCGGATCGTCGAAATTAATCTTCCCCTCGATTTCTCGGACGAAATCCACCTCCACGTCCGGAGGAGTCAACCCGGCCACCAGCAGGATCGAAAGCGAAGGGCTGATCCGAACCCGCTGTAACCGGTTGATTTTTCCGTTGTCCCGATAATAAGAAGGCTCAACCAGCAGGACTCTCACTCCCTACCTCCCAGGAAATTTCCCCTTTTCCCTCGGTTAAAAGCCTGCATCTCAGGTGATTTGCAGTCCGGCGAAAACCTCCATTAGATTTTCCGGCCATTCACCCGTCTTTTCCATCCGGATCTGCCGGGCCGGCCGGTCGATCGCCGGCGCCAGGCGGGTAATCCGCTCAAAATTTTTCTTGCTGACAGTCATGGTTTAAGTTGCCGGTGACCGATAACCGGCTTCCGGTTTCTGGTTACCTATTCCTTCACCCGGATGTTTCCCGGGATCACTCCCATGCCCCGGTTCCGATTCTGCCCGTCATAATAAGTCACCACGGTTCTCGGTTGGATCGCGTCATTAAAATGCTTGATCCTAAATTCATGGGCCTTCCCGAAGGGATAAATGCCCGCGGCGATTACCTTTTCCAAGGCGGTCGTCCGGCCGAAATCCTTTTCGAGCCCCTTCCGGAGATCACGAATATCCCGGGCCATCTTCTCGGTGGGGGCCAGGGACTCGGCCGCCCGCAGGAGGATCCGGTAATGCCCCGCCTGGCTTTTGATCTGCTCGGCCCGGCGCCGGAGCATCTCGCTCCCCGAATTCAGGAGATTGGGATAGGCCTCGTAATTGGTTTGAATCCACCGGACGAAGCTCGGCCCGAATTCATGGAAATCCTTCGAGTAGGCCTCCCGCTGGATCTGCTCCGACTCGAGCGGGGTGAAATGGGGATGCTTGAACCAGATCTGCTTGAAGGCGTGCCGTTCCTCGAGCGGGATCGAATGCAGGATCCGGCCTTCCTGTTTCATCCGGCGCCACAGCACCGTCCCCTGGATGGGGGAATAATGCGCGAATTGACTGTAGACCGGCCGGAGCGAGAGATGGTAGTTGATGTCCTCCTCAATGTTCTCCTGGGTGTGTTCGTCCAGGCAGAGGATCGAGGAAAGCACCGTCTTGATCCCGTAGTGGTGGAGCCCCTGCATTAGCCCCTCGATATCAACCCCCGCGTTCTTCCGATAAGGGCGCAGTTTAGACTCGATCCCGATCCAGACCACCTCCAGGCCCATCTCGGAAAGAAGCTTGGGGTCATACCGAGCCAGGTTGTTCACCGAACCGAAGGAAAGGTGGATCGGGTAATACCCGCCGCTTTCTTTCATCAGCCGGTGCAACTCCTCGAATCGGGCCGGTTCGGAAAAAACGTTCTCGTCCCCGATCAGGAGAAAGCTCCGGATCTTGAGCTCCCGCTCGTACCTTCGCATGAGGGCGAAAATCTCCTCCCCCTTTTCGAGGAAGGGGATCCGGCGCGGCGAGAAAAACTGGCCGGTGGAGCAGAAATCGCAACCCTCCGTGCATCCCACCCCGGAGACGATCACGCCCCCGGCGTTGAGATAGGGGTGGATTCCCAGGGCCCGGTAGAGATAGGCCAGGAACCGGATCGGGAGCCCCATGGTGCCGAGAAATTCATAGGTGGGGAGCAAAGGGTGGCGGAACCGGTATTCCTCCGGCTCCCCCAGGAGCTTCCGCAGGAAACCTATCCCCTCCCCCCGGCAGATATGATCGTGCTCAATGATGTCCTCGACATTGTCGATCATCGTCCCGTAGCCGCCGATCACGATCTCGGAGCGGGGTGAAACCTGCCGGGCCAGCTCCGCCATCTTCTTCGCCTTGAGGAACATGGGCTGGATAAACGAGATCCCGACATAATCGTAACCCTTTTTCAGCTCCTCCTCGTAACGCCCCAGCGTCGGAAAATCGAGCACGGTCACCGGGTGATCAAGATTGTTCGCGATGATGTGGAGCTGGTGGGAATACTGCCGCTCCCGCAGGCCCAATACGCCCTGATACCGGGTCAGTTGATTATGAAATGTGTCGGGAACAATCTCCTTCCGCCCGTAGGCGTTGTCCACCCCGCAGGGTTTGAAGATGGAAGTCAGGAGAACTTTTTTTTGATCATTCATCGTTAAATGTCTAATTTCTAATTGACCTAATTAGTTAATTAGAAATTTTTCATTCGGATGTTCCCCGGGATCACTCCCACGCCCCGGTTCCGGTTTTGCTCGTTAAAATAAGTCACCACGGTTTTCGGCTGGATCTTAAAATAAGTCACCACGGTTTTCGGCTGGATCGCGTCGTTAAAATGCCTGATCCTGAACTCGTGTCCCTTGCCGAAGGGATAAATGCCCGCGGCGATTACCTTTTCCAAAGCGGTCGTCCGGCCGAAATCCTTTTCGATCGCCTTCCGGAGCTCGCGGATATTCCGGGCCATCTTCTCGGTGGGGACCAGGGACTCGGCCGCCCGCAGGAGGATCCGGTACTGCCCCATCCGGCTCTTGATCAGCTCGGCCCGGCGCCTGAGCATCTCGCTCCCCGAATTTAGAAGATTGGGATAGGCCTCGTGGTTCACCCGGATCAAGCGGACGAAGCTGGGCCCAAACTCATCGAAATCCTTCGCGTAGGCCTCCCGCTGGATCTGCTCCGATTGGAGGGGGGTGAAATGGGGATGCTTAAACCAGATCTGCTTGAAGGCGTGCCGTTCCTCGAGCGGGATCGAATGCAGGATCCGGCCTTCCTGTTTCATCCGGCGCCAGAGCGCGGTTCCCTGGACCGGGGAATAATGCGCGAACTGGCTGTAAACCGGCTGCAGGGACAGGTGGTAATCGATATCCTCCCGGATGTTCTCCTGGTTATGCTCGTCCAGGCAGAGGATCGAGGAGAGAATCATCCTGATCCCGTACCGGCGGAACTCCCGGATCAGGCCGGGGATGTCCATCCCGGTATTCTTCGGGTACGGCTGGAACTTGGACTCGATCCCGATCCAGACCACCTCGAGCCCCAGCTCCGAAAGGAAGCGGGGATCGTATTGGGCCAGATGGTTCATCGAGCTGAAAGAGATTTGAATCCCGTAATATTTTTCCTGCCCCTTTAAACAGCGGTGGAGTTCTTCCATCCTCCCCTGGTCGGAAAAAACATTCTCGTCCCCCACCAGCAGGGTGTTATCGATTTGGAAAACTCGATCGTAGGTTTTCATCAGGTCGAAAATCTCCCGCCCGCTCCGGATGAAGGGGATCCGGCGGGGCGAGAAAAACTGGCCGGTGGAGCAGAAATCGCAACCCTCCGTGCACCCCACCCCGGTCACGATTACCCCCGCCACGTGCCGCCAGCGGAGCTTCGGGAAGAAGGGCCCGATGAGGGCCGCGAGGGCGCGGATGGGAATGCCCATTATCCCCATGAACGCCACCGTGGGCAGGAGGGGATGGCGGAATTGGTATTCCTCCGGCTCCCCCAGGAGCTTACGCATGAAACCTATCCCCTCCCCCCGGCAGACATAATCCACGTCCATGATGCTCTCGATGTCGTCAATCATGGTGCCGAAGTTGCCGATTATTATTTTGGACTTCGGTGACAATTCCCGGGCCACATCCACCATTTCCTTGGCCTTCGCGAAATTGGGCTGTATGAATGAGATCCCGATATAGTCGTAACCCTTTTTCAATTCCTCTTCGTATCTTCTCAGGGTCGGCCAGTCGAGCACCGTGACCGGGGCTTGGACATTGTTGGCGATCACGTAAAGCTGGTGCGAGTGGCTCCGGTCCCGGGGGCTGAAGATCCCCTGATGCATGGTGAGCTGGTTATGCATCAGCTCGGCCTTGTTCTCCTTCCGGCCGTAGACGTCATCCACCCCGCAGGGTTTGAAAACTGAAGTCAGGAGAACTTTTTTTTGATCATTCATCGTTAAATGTCTAATTTCTAATGACAAATTTCTAATAAATGTCTAATGACCAATATCCCTCACCTTAGAAGCTGATTTACGCTGATTACATGCGGATAAACGCGGATGCTTCTCCGGAGCCTTGCCATAGATTCGGCGTCTAATCTCCCCCGGTTTTTTTCTGCGTCCTTCCGCATTCTATCCGCGTCGATCCGCCTCTACTCTTTTAACATTCTATCCGCGTAAATCTGCTTCTATTATTTTAGTCATTAGAAATTAG